>NZ_CP020042.1:6601225-6902434 GCF_002028425.1 Streptomyces katrae
TCGCCGTCGCGCCCGCCGCCAAGGCCCTCTGGTACGCCCTGGAGCACCTGCAGCACACCGGCTCCTTCAAGGCCCGGGGCGCCCACAACTTCCTCGCCGCCCACCGCGAGGCCGGCGCCCTCCCGGAGGCCGGGGTCACCATCGCCTCCGGCGGCAACGCCGGCCTCGCCTGCGCCTGGGCGGCCCGCGCCCAGGGCGTCCCCGCCACCGTCTTCCTCCCCGTCACCGCCCCCCGCGTCAAGGTGGACCGGCTGCGCGGATACGGGGCCGACGTACGCCTCGTCGGCGACCGCTACGCCGATGCCCTGGAGGCCTGCCACCGGTTCGCGGCGGACAGCGGCGCCGTCGGCAGCCACGCCTACGACCACCCGCTGATCGCGGCCGGCGCCGGAACCCTCCTCGACGAGATCCGGGCCGCGCTGCCCGGACTGGACACCGTCGTCGTGGCGGTCGGCGGCGGCGGGCTGTTCGCCGGCGTCGCCGCCGCCGCGCGGGCCCACGGCGTACGGGTGGTGGCGGCCGAACCCGAGAACTGCCGGGCCCTGAACGCCGCCCTGGAGGCCGGCCGCCCCGTCGACGTCCCCGTGGACTCCGTGGCCGCCGACTCCCTCGGCGCCACCCGGGTCTCCGCCGACGCCCTGGACGCCGTCCGGCAGGACAACGCCCTGTCCGTCCTCGTGCCGGACGCCGCCATCACCGCCGCCCGGCGCGCCCTCTGGGAGGAGCACCGGATCGTCGTCGAAGCCGCCGCGGCCACCGCCCTGGCGGCCGTCCGCACCGCGCCGCAGCCCCTGGGCGAGCGGGTCGCCGTCGTCCTGTGCGGGGCGAACACCGACCCCGCGGACCTCTGACCCCGACGGCCCCCGGGGCCGGCCCCCGCTACCGCCCGCGGCCGTCGAGCTCCGCGGCCGACCGGGCCAGCCCCTCGGCCGCCCGGGTGCAGCGCAGCGCGAGCTCGTCGACCCGGGCGCGGAAGAGGTCGGCCTGCGGCCCCTTCCAGTCCAGGCCCGCGCAGGCCCCGCGCAGCCGCTCCGCCCGCTCCCGCAGCGCCGCGGCGTGGGAGCGCAGCCCCTCGGCGGCACCGCGCGGCCCGGCCTGCGCCCCGTACGGCCGCCCGCTCACCCCTGCCCCTTCCACGGGGCGAACGCGTTGGACACGCCGTCCAGGTGCGGCGCCAGCTCGGGGTGGTGGCGCAGCAGCACCGTCACCATCGAGTTCTCGTCGACCCAGCGCAGCCCCTCGGCGGTGTACACCTCCGGCCGGTAGTCGGTGGTGAAGAACCGGTCGCTCTTGAGCCGGCGGGTGGCCATCAGCGCGAAGATCCTGAACAGGGTGTCGCTGAACCCGAAGCCCGCCGGCCGCGGTTCGGCGAGGTTGCCGACCAGCGTGTCCACGCGGTCGAGGCGGCCGTCGTAGACCTCCCGCAGCAGCGGGGTGTCGGCCGGATGGCCGCCGGTCAGCTCCTCGAACGAGGTGACCGGGCGCTTGCGCAGCATCTGCCGGTAGGCGTTGTAGCGGGGGATGCCGCGCTCGCGGTCCCGCAGGACGTCCACCGTCCCGAGGTCGATGCGCTCGCCGGACAGCCGGGTGAAGTTCCGCAGCGCGTCCGGGTGGTTGTGCAGCACCAGGGCGCCGGGGTGCTGCACGCCGAAGCTGTACAGCAGGTCGCTCGTGCCGAACTCGTCCACCGCCGTGCGGGTGGTGGCGCCCTGCATGTCGTCGAAGCCGACGACCTTGCGGACCGTGCCGCCCCGGTGTTCGCGGACGGTGATCTCGTCGGGGATCAGCGGGTGCAGCCGGTACGCCGACACGAACTCCTCCGTCATGGAGAACGGCGCCGCGTGGTGGTCGGTGGCGGAGCCCAGGGTCCCGCTCAGCACCTCGCCGCCGATCCGCCCGAAGGTCCTCGTCACCCAACGGGGCAGCAGGCCGTACCAGTTGGAGCGCATGGCGTGGTGCAGCACCGGGTGGTCGAGGATGGCAGGGGTCCACTCCACCGTGTGGATCTTCGCCATCAGGGCGGTGTTGACCAGCCGCGCGGTGTGGAAGAGCCGTTCGTCGTCCCAGGTGGGGTGGTGGGAGCGGATCAGATCGCAGATCGCGTTGTGCTCCTTCGCGAACAGCGTGTGCAGCAGCGACAGGCCGGTCCAGTAGTCGCTGTTCATCCCGGTCGCGTCGAGGCAGTCCATCCCGGGCCGCGGGTCCCGGGGCAGCCGGCCGTCCTCCAGGACCAGCCGGCCCTGCTCGCCGGTGCGCAGGGAGCGGCAGCGCGCCTCGTCCGAACCGTAGATCTGCGAGCCGTCCCACCAGTGGGTGACGGTGTTCTCGTACGTCGGCGGGGCGCCGGGGGTGGTGTGCGCGACGGGGTCGGGGCGGGTGCGGTTGACCCGCATCGGGCAGGTGCCGCCCCGCTGCGCCCAGTCGTCGTCGGCGGCGAGCGGGACGGTGAAGGGCTCGGCCTCCTCGTTGTCCCCGTGGTTGGCCCAGCCGTGGTTCTGGAACTGGATCCAGGCGGCGGCCAGCAGGTTGAGCGTGGGCGCCGGGACGAAGCCCCGCCGGGCCAGCAGCTCCCGGCTGACCTCGCGGGGGCTGGGCGTCATCAGGGCCTCGTCCTCGTCCGGACGGGCCAGCTCCAGCGGGGAGTTGCGGTCCAGCCGGGTGCCCGCCCGGCCCATGTCCACGTCGAACGGATCGTAGCCCGAGCCGTCGTACGAGCGGTGCGGCGCGAGGTGGGGGGTGGGGCGGCGGTCGCGCTCGCCGCCCGCGCCGAAGGTGTCGTGCAGGTTGAGGCGGCGCAGGTCCTCGCGGATCACGGCGAGGTTCATCAGGCCCAGGGCGTGCGGCAGTTCGTACCACTCGTGGGTGCGGTTGACCCGGGCGAAGACCGCCGACTCCAGCCGCTCCAGGAGGCCGGGCGGGCCGTACGGACGGGGGGCCGCGGGCGGCGGCGTGCCGGGGCCGGACCGCCCGGCCTGGCCGGGCAGCGGCCCGGCGGCGTCGGGGGCCGCCTGCGGGGTGGTGTCGGTGGTGTCGGTCATACGGGGTCCTCAGCGGTCGTGGAGGGTGAACAGGTGTGTGCCGGTGACCCGGCCGCGGAAGGCGGCGAGTGCGGAGTCGACGCGGGTGCGGGCGTGGGGGACGTCGTGCTCCAGGTTGTGCGCGTACCGCTCGGCGGCGTGGCACAGCGGGAACGCGTGGGTGTCGTCCTTCCAGGTGAACTCGGTGAACTCGGCGGGCAGTTTGTAGGCCGACACGGGAGAGCGGCCCTCCAGGCTCGGCACGATGTCGTGCTCGTTGACGAGCGAGAACACCCGGGTACGCGGATCCGCGGCCCTCTTGTGGTCGACGGGCGACCCGATCGCGACCACGTGCGTGACCGTGTACAGGGCGTTGAAGTCCCGGCTCGACGCCAGGTTCATGGCGGTGAGCCCGCCCTGGCTGTGCCCGACCAGCGCCAGCTCCGACCCGGAGGGCACCAGCCGGTGCAGGGCCCGGCGCACGGCGCGGGTGTAGGCGGTGTCGGCGGAGCCCATCGCGTTGCAGCTGCCCACCAGGTCCTGGGGGCTCTCCTGGTTGAACCCCTTTCCCATCCCGGCGAGTTGCACCACGAACCGGCGCGTCCCGTCCGGGCCGGACACCTGCTGGACGAGGAGCAGCCCGCGGGTGCCGAGATGGCCGATGTTGCGGACGTAGCCGACGATGGTGCCCGAGCTGTCGATCCGCTCCAGCAGCTCCGCCGACGGGGTGTGGGGTTCGGCGCGACCCCTGCCCCGGTCGAGGAAGGACCAGAGCGCGGCGGCGGTGCCGAGCATGAAGTCGGAGGTCAGGGGCCGGTTGGTGGCGATCTGCCAGCCGGCGGTGTCGTTGAAGGGGTTCTCGTCGGTCAGCGCGTTCCAGGCCATGATGTCCGCGAAGGACGGCGCCAGCAGCGCCAGCGCGTACTCGGCCCCCTTCTCGGTCAGCAGCCCCTTGAACACCCGGACGGCCTCGGCCTGCCGGTCCTCGTCGATGGCGCGCAGCACCCGCGAGGTGGTGGGGTTGGCCAGCAGCTCCGGGTGGCGCACGGCGGCCGCCCGGATCCGCGCCTTGAGCCCGGCCACGGCGAGGCTGACGGCCAGGCTCTCCCGGCTGGTGAGCACCCCGGCCAGCCAGAGCGCCCCGGCGAGCGGGGTGCGCCCGTGCGGGGCCCAGCCGAAGCCCCGCGGGTCCAGCAGGGTCCGCAGCAGGCCGCGCTGGGCGGCCCGGGCCCGCCGCGGTCCGGCCGCGGCCAGCGGCAGCCGGGGGCCGAGGGCGAGCCGGGAGGCGTAGCGCGCGGCCTCACGCACGGCCTCGGCCGCCCCGGCCAGCTCGCGGCAGACGTGGTGCAGGGAGTCGACGTCCGGCTCGGTGACGGCCGCGGCGGCCTCGGGCACGGCTTCGGGCACGGGGTGCTCCTCTTCGGGGCAGACGGGACTTTGACGACAGGCCCTACGGGCGGCCGAGGCGGAGCCGGATGCCGGCCGTGTCGACGATGCCCGGCAGCGGACGGCCGGTGTCGAGGACCGGGCGGGCTCCGGTGAGCCGGTTGCCGCGCAGCACCTCGGCGCAGACCAGCGAGGACAGCAGCAGCCCGAGCCGGTCGCCGGGGCAGCGGCCGGCACCCTGGCTGAACGGGGCCGTCCGGGGGTCCAGGTCGGCGCCCGGGACCAGCCAGCGGCCCGGTGCGAACAGGTGCCCGCCCGGCACCCGGCCGGGGTCGCGCTGGTGGAAGCCGATGGGGACGAGGACGGTGGTCCCCGCCGGGTGGCGCACCCCGCGCCACTCGGTTTCGGCGCGGGTGACCCGTACCAGGTCGGGCACGACCGGGTACAGCCGCAGCGACTCCTGCACGCAGGCCCGCAGCCGGGGCAGTCCGGGGGTGCCCGCCGCGATCTCCGCGCGCACCTCGTCCTGTTCGGCGGGGTGGGCGGCCAGCAGGAGCAGGGTGCGGATGACGACCGGCGCGCAGACCTCGATGGCCAGCAGCCAGTGGTGGGTCTGTCCGAGCGGGTCGGTGCCCTCGGGGGAGGGGGCGCTCAGGGCGCGGGCGGCCAGGGTGTGCTCCGGCGCGCCGTCCGCGTACCGGGCGATCCGTTCCTCCGCCCGCGCGTACAGGGCCCGGTTGGCCCCGGGCCGGCTCTTGCCCATCCAGTTGGCCTGGTCGCGCAACGTGGTGAGCCAGCCCGCGAGTTCCGTGTCGTCCGCCGCCCGGTCGCCGAGGACGATCCGGCGGGAGATCCGGGCCAGGGCGGTGCCCAGGCGGGGGAAGCCGAGGACGGTGGCGGCGGTGAGCGGCCGGCACTCCTCGGCGACGATCCGCTGGTACTCGGCGCAGTCGGGGTGGATGTCCTGACCGGCGGCCAGGGCACGGTCGTTGACCTCGCGGCGGTCCTCGCGCAGCTGCCCGTGCGAGCAGATGACGCCGGTCGGCTCGAACACGGAGAGGCTGTCGAGCTTGTCCCGGGCGTCCATGGCGAGGACGTCCATGGGTTCGGCGAAGAACCGTGCGATGTCCTCCTCGTCGAAGAGGACGAGCATCTCGCCGGAGAGGGCGCGCACCAGGACCGGCGCCCCGCCGTGCCGGGCCCGCATCGCCCGCAGCGTGGCGTTCGACCAGGCGGGCTGGTTCAGCCGGGAGTACAGGGCCACCACCCCGAACCGGGGGCTGGCGACGCCGCGTACGAAGACCGGCAGGGTGTGGGTGGCCATGAAGCGGACTGTCTCCGACAGGCCCGCCCGGGCCGGCGGCCGCGGCGGTGTCCCGGGGCGGGCGGCCTCGCGGGTCTCGGTGGAGTGGGTCATGCGCGGACCACCTTGCCGGGGTTGAGGAGGTTCTTCGGGTCGAACAGCCGCTTGAGGCCGCGCTGGAGCTCCAGGGAGACGGGGCCCAGCTCGCGCTCCAGCCACTCCCGCTTGAGGGTGCCGATGCCGTGCTCCCCGGTGGTGGTGCCGCCCAGGGCGAGCCCGGCCGCCATGATCTCGTCGTAGGCGGTCCGGGCGCGGTCGAGTTCGCCGGGGTCGCAGGGGTCGAAGACGACCGTGGGGTGCAGGTTGCCGTCCCCGGCGTGGCCGAGGGTGAACACCCGCAGCCGGTGGCGGTCGGCGATGCCCTCGATCAGGCCGATCAGCGCGGGGAGTTCGCTGCGGGGGACCGCCACGTCCTCGATGAAGGCGGTGAGTCCGCCGCCCCGGGAGGCCATGTACGCGCCGATCGCCGGGGTGACCAGGCGGCGCGCCTCGATGATCTCCCGGGCCTCCTCGGGGGTGGCCGAGGTGGCGACCTGCTCGGACCCGGCCTCCTTGCACAGGAGTTCCATGGCGGTCAGGTCCGCGCCCGGGTCGGTGCCGTCGCTCTCCACGATCAGGGTGGCGGCGCTGCCGGCGCGCATCAGCGGGTGGGTGCCGAGGTCCACGACGGCCTGGGTGGTGGCCCGGTCGAGGAGTTCGAGGGCGGACGGGGTGTGCCCGGCGGCGGTGATCGCGGCGACGGCGTCCCCGGCGGCGGTCAGGGTGGGGAACCGTGCCAGCAGGGACAGCGCCGGCGGCCGGGCGGGCCGCAGGGCGAGGGTGGCGCCGACGACCACCGCGAGGGTGCCCTCCGAGCCGACGACCAGCCGGGTCAGGTCGTACCCGGCGACGCCCTTGGCGGTGTCCCGGCCGGTGCGCAGCCGCCGCCCGTCGGGGAGTACGAGGTCCAGCCCGAGGACGTAGTCGGCCGTGACCCCGTACTTGACGCAGCAGATGCCGCCGGCGCCGGTGGCGATGTTCCCGCCGATGGTGCACGTCTCCCAGGAGGCCGGGTCCGGCGGGTACGTCAGCCCGTGCTCGGCGACGGCCTCGGCGAGCCGGCGCGTGGTGACCCCGGGCTCGCAGCGCACCAGGCGGTTGGCGGGGTCCACCGACAGGATCCGGTCCATGGCGGTGGTGGACAGGACCACGCAGCCGTCGACGGCGTTGGCGGCGCCCGCCAGTCCGGTGCGGGCTCCCTGCGGGACCACAGGGACGTCCAGCGCGTAGGCGGTCCGCATGATGTGCTCGACCTGCTCGGCGGTGCGGGGGACGGCGACCACGGCGGGGGTCCCGTACGCGGAGAAGGGCGCGGTGTCCCGGGAGTGGGCGGCGAGGTCCGCCGGACCGGTGAGCAGGGCCTCGGCGGGGAGCTCCTGGCGGAGCCTGGCGAGCAGGAGGGGGGTGTCGGTGGTGACGGACATGCCGGCCTTCCGGGAGGGTGCGGCGGAACGGGGGTGCGGGGGAGCGGAGGGGCTACAGGGTGGGGAGCTCGGTGGTGACGGGCACGTCGATGAGGACCGGGCCGTCCTGCTGGAGGGCCGACTCCCGGACCAGCTTGGCCAGTTCGCCGCAGCCGGACGCCCGGTGCGCCCGCACCCCGTAGCCGGTGGCGACGGCCGTGACGTCCAGGCCGGGGATGTCGAGCCCGGGCGCGCCCTGGGCCCGTTCCACCTGGGCGAACCACTGCAGGATGGCGTAGCGCTGGTTGCTCAGCACGACGAAGGTCACGGGCACCTTGTAGGCGGCGGCGGTCCACAGGGCCTGGACGGCGTAGTGGGTGGACCCGTCGCCGATGACGCAGACCACCGGCCTCCGCGGGGCGCCGAGCTGGGCCCCGACGGCTGCGGCCAGGCCGAAGCCGAGGCCGCCGCCCGCGGTGAAGAGGAACGCACCGGGGGTGTCGATCCGGGTGGCGTCGTGGAACTGCCCCAGGTTGGAGGGGGATTCGTTGATCCAGAGGGTGTCCGCGGGGGCACCCTGGGCGATGGCCGTCATCGCGGCGAGCGGGGTCAGTGCCCCGTCGACCTCCTCGAAGGACTCGGCCCGTTCGGTGCGCGGGGCGGCCGGCGGTGCCTCGCGGTGGGGCAGGGCGGCGGTCAAGGCCCGTACGGTCAGGGTGAGATCGGCGACCAGGGCGTCTCCCACGGGGGCGCGGGCGGCCTCCTCCGCGTCCCGGGTGAGCTGGACCAGCTCCGCGCCCCGGGGCAGGTAGTCGCCGGGGACGTGGGGGTAGTAGCAGAACACCGGGGCGCCGATCACCAGCACCAGGTCGTGGCCCTCCAGGCAGCGGGAGAGCGGCCCGATGGCCGGGGGCAGCATCCCCCGGTACTGCGGATGGGACTTGGGGAAGGCGATCCGGCCCTCGGTGGGTGCCGACCAGACCGGCAGACCGGTGCGCTCGGCCAGTTCCACGACCGCCTCCCAGGCCCCCGAGGCGTCCACGTCGTTACCGGCGACCAGGACGGCGCTGCGCGCCCGTGAGATCCGTGCGGCCAGCCGCTGCACCACCTCGGCGGCGGGGGCGGCGGCGTGCGTCACGGTCCGCGCCGCGGTCCGCTGCGCGGCCCGGTCCTCGTCATCGTCGAGCAGTACGTCGAAGTCGTCCATCGGGAGCGAGACGAAGACCGGCCCCTGCGGCGGGGTTTCGGCGATCTGCGCGGCGCGCGCCAGCGCGGGCCCGATGTCCGCCGGGCGCGGCGGCTCGTAGGCCCACTTCACGGCGGGCTGGGGCAGGAGGGTGGACTGGGGGTTGGCCAGCAGGGCCTCCATGGTGAGCATGGCGCGCACCTGCTGGCCCGCGGTGACCACCATCGGGGTCCGGTTGGCCCGGGCGTTGAGGATCGCGCCCATGGCGTTGCCCGTGCCCGGTCCGGTGTGCAGGTTGACCAGGCCGGTGGTGCCCGAGGCGAGGGCGAAGCCGTCGGCCATGCCGACCACGACGGCCTCCTGGAGCCCGAGGACGTAGCGGAAGTCCTCCGGGAACTGCTTGAGCATGGGGAGTTCGGTGGAACCGGGGTTCCCGAACACCGTGGTCATCCCGCGGGTTCGCAGGACGTCCAGGACCGACTCACGGACCGTGCGCATGGGAGGTTCCTTCGCTGGCGGGCGGCTTCGCGACAGTGCGTGATCAATGCATCACATTGCGTTGATCAAGGCAAACCCGTGATCCGTTCGGGTCGGGAGACGCGGTTCCCTTGCCGGGCGTCCGTCGTGCGTGCTATCGGCCGTCCGGCCGGGGCAGTGCGCCGTATTGCGATAAACCGCATTAGTGCCTGCCGTGCGCATTCGTCTCCCGGCCTCGGGGCGCACCGGCGATAAGAAGTCAAAGACGGCCCGGGAATGGACTGAGGCGCCCAGGTGGCACCGGGGATGGAAATGCCCGTGCTAAAGCGCATCAGTCCAGGTCAACGCTGCCGCATCGGCCCCGGGTGCGGGTGTCTTTCGACGCCCTCGGACACGGGTTCCCCGGCCACCGGGATTACGGCCGCATTGACGCGACCGGCGCTTGCGTACAGCCTGGGGCACCGCCCTCCGGCGCCGGAGCCGGAACTCCCACGAAGGCGGCGACGATGACCCGTTCCCCCCTGACCCGCACGGCCGTCGCCACCGCGGTGGCCGCCGGGCTGCTCACCCTCTCCGCCTGCGGTCTCGGCGGCGCCGGACACCCGACGGGCGAGGCGCGCAAGACCGGCGAGGTGGCCGGGGAGATCACCTTCCGGACCCTCCAGCTGAAGCCCGTCTACACCGCCTACGTCCAGGGCCTCATCGACTCCTTCGAGCGCAAGTACCCCGACGCCAGGGTGAAGTGGGAGGACGTGCCCGGCGACGGCTACAACGAGAAGCTCGTCGCCGACGCCCAGGCCGGGGCCCTCCCCGACGTCGTCAACCTCTCCACCGACTCCTTCCAGCTCCTCGCCGGCCGCGGCATGCTCGCCGACGTGGCCGCGCTCGACGCAGGGGTGGCCAAGGAGTACGTCCCGGGCGCCTGGGAGCAGTTCAAACTCCCCGGCAAGGGCGACGGGGTGTACGCCTACCCCTGGTACGTCACCCCCGAGATCCTCACCTACAACCAGGACCTGTTCACCAGATCCGGACTCGACCCCGCCCGCCCGCCCACCACCGTCGAGCAGTTCTTCGACTACGCCGACCAGATCGCCGCCCGCTCCGGTGGCCGGTACGCGGCCTTCATGGCCGACCCCAAGGGACGGCTGCCCGGGGACTGGCAGAAGATGGGCGTGCCCCTGCTGAACCAGGCCGGGGACCGCTTCACCTTCGCCACCGACCAGGCCGTCGCCTGGGCCGACCGGATGAAGGACCTGTACGCCAAGGGCGCCATGCCCAAGGAGTCCCTCCTGAAGGCCGACGACATCAACCAGCTCTACGGCAGCGGCCGGCTCGTCTTCGGCCCCGGCTCGCCCGGCTTCGTCAAGGACATCAAGGCCAACGCCCCGCAGGTCTACGCCCAGACCCGGGTCGCGGGCGCCGTCACCGGAACCCTCGGCCACATCGGCATCTACGCCCAGTCCCTCGGCATCCGCAAGGACACCGCCCACCCGGACGCGGCGGCCGAGTTCGCCAAATGGGTCACCAACGGCCCCAACCAGGTCGAGTTCTCGCGGCGGGCCACCATCTACCCCTCCAACGCCCAGGGCCTGGCGGACCCGCGCTTCGCCGACCGCGGCGACGGCAAGGACGCCGAGACGCTGGCCCGCGCGATCGGCGCCGAACAGCTGAAGACCGCCGCCCTCGACGCCAACACCCCCGTCCAGTGGACCAGTCAGGTCGGCGACGCGGTGGCGCGCGAGATGCAGAAGGCCATCAAGGGCGAGGAGGACTCCCGCACGGCCGTGCGCAAGGCCGAGGAGGAGGCCAACCGGCTGCTGGCGGCGGCGGGCCGCAGGTGACGGCGGCGCAGGGCGGGGGAGGGCTGCCGCACCGCAGGTGGTGGAGCCCGTACCTGTTCCTCGCACCCGGCCTGGCCGCCGTCCTGCTGTTCAGCCTCTGGCCGTTCGTCAACACCGTCGTGCTGTCGTTCACCGACGCCCGGGTGCTGGAGGGCGGGAGCTTCGTGGGCCTGGCCAACTACCGGCGGGCCCTGGCCGACCCCGACTTCTGGGCGGCGGCCGCCAACAGCGTGCTGTACCTGCTGGTCGTCGTGCCCTGTCTGGTCGTGCTGCCGCTGGGACTGGCCGTCCTGGTCCGGCGGGAGCTCCCCGGCATCGGCCTCTTCCGGTCCGCCTTCTACACCCCGGTGATCGCCTCCGCCGTGGTCGTCGGCCTGGTCTGGCAGTGGCTGCTGCGCAGCGACGGCGCGGTCAACGCGGTCCTGGTCCGGCTGCGGGTGGTCGCGGAGCCCGTGCCGTTCCTGACGGACAGCACGCTGCTGCTCCTGTCCGCGATGATCGTCACGGTCTGGAAGGGCCTGGGCTACTACATGGTGTTCTACCTGGCCGCCCTCGGGAACGTACCGGGCGCGCTCTACGAGGCCGCCGCGCTCGACGGGGCGGGCGCGCTGCGCCGGTTCACCAGCATCACCGTCCCCTCCGTCAAACCGATGATGCTGCTGGTCGGGACGCTGTCGGCGATCTCCGCCCTGCGGGTGTTCACCGAGATCTACATCCTGGGCGGGGAGAGCGGCGGCCCCGGCGGCGGCGCCCGCACCCTGCCGTTCCTGATCCGGCAGGTCGGCCTCGGCTTCGCCGGCGAGACCGGCTACGCCTCCGCCCTCTCCCTGCTGCTGTTCCTGCTGACCCTGGCCTTCAGCCTGCTGGGGCGCCGGCTGTCGAAGGGGGACGAGGCGTGAGCGCGCCCCGGGCCGCCGACGGGCGTGCGGGCACGGGCAGGCGCCGGGCCGGTCTCCTGGCCCGCTACCTGACGCTGTGCGTGGCCCTGGTGGTGACGACCGGTCCCCTCGTCTGGCAGTTCCTGACCTCCCTGCGCGGGCGCGGCGAGAACGTCTACGAGGGGGTGCTGCCGGCCCGCCCCACCCTCGGCAACTACGTCCGGGTCGCCGAGTCCTTCCCGCTGCTCCCGTACACGGCGAACACCCTCGTCGTGGCGGCCCTCGCCGTCACCTCGAACCTGCTGTTCGCCGCGATGGGCGGCTACGCCCTGTCCCGGGAGGGCTGGAAGGGCCGCAGGGCGGTCTTCACCGTGCTGACGGCCACCCTGATGTTCCCGTTCGAGTCCGTGATGATCTCGATGTTCCTCACCGTCCGCGGGATGGGCCTGGTCGACACCCTCGTCGGCGTGTGGCTGCCCGGAGCGGTCTCCGTCCTCAACATCATGATCATGCGGGCGGCGTTCCTCGCCGTCCCCCGGGAACTGGAGGAGGCCGCGGTGCTCGACGGGGCTGACGAGTGGACCCGCTTCACCCGCGTCTTCGTCCCCTCGGCCCGCGGCGCCCTGGCCGTGGTGTGCATCACCAGCTTCATGGGGGCCTGGGACGACTTCCTGTGGCCCCTGATCGTCCTGACCGACAGCGGGCACTACACCCTCCAGCTCGGCCTGAAGAGCCTGGCCGGCGCCACCACCGTCAACGACCAGCGGCTCATCGCGGCCGGGGCGATGGCCGCCCTGCTGCCGATGCTGCTGCTCTTCCTCGCCCTCCAGCGGTTCTTCTTCCGCGGTGTGGGCGAGGGAGCCGTCAAGGTCTGACCCGCTCCGACCCCGCCGTGCCCCCGCACCGACCCTCCCCTTGGAGCCGCCGTCATGCACGACGACCGCAGCATCACCGAGCAACGCCTCCGCCGGGTCCTGGGCGAACGCATCAGGCCCGCCGTCCGCTCCCGTCCCCTCGCGCTCACCGTCGAACGCTGGGACGCCCCCGGGGAGCCCGTCCCCGTCGCCGAGGCACTGGCCGCCCGTTACGAGCCGTGCGCCCCCGGCGACGCCTGGGGGCCGGCCTGGGGCACCACCTGGTTCCGGGTCACCGGCACCGTCCCCGCCGACTGGGCGGGGCGCACGGTCGAGGCCGTCCTCGACCTCGGCTTCGACCGGATGATGCCCGGGTTCCAGTGCGAGGGCCTGGTCCACCGGGCCGACGGCTCCGAGGTCAAGGCCCTCAACCCGTACAACGACTGGGTGCGGGTCGCCGACCGGGCGGCCGGCGGGGAGCGGATCGAGTGGTACGTCGAGGCCGCCGCCAACCCCGTCCTGGTCGAACACCGCCCTACCACCGAGGGGGACCGGCTCACCAGCGGCGACCGGCCCCTGTACCGGCTCGCCCGGATGGACCTGGCCCTCTTCGAGACGGAGGTCTGGGAACTCGTCCAGGACCTCGACGTCCTCGAAGGGCTGATGGGCCAGCTCGCCGAGGACGACGCCCGCCGCCACACGGTGCTGCGCGCCGTCGCCTCCGCCCTCGACGAGATCGACCTCGACGACGTCCCCGGCACGGCCGCCGCCGCCCGCGCCCGGCTCGCCGGGGTGCTCGCCGCCCCCGCCCACGCCACCGCGCACCGCATCAGCGCCGTCGGGCACGCCCACATCGACTCGGCCTGGCTGTGGCCGCTGCGCGAGACGGTCCGCAAGGTGTCCAGGACCGCCTCCAACATGGTCGCCCTGATGGACGAGCACCCCGAGTTCGTCTTCGCCATGTCCCAGGCGCAGCAGCTCGACTGGATCAAGACCCATCGGCCCGAGCTCTTCGAACGGGTCAAGAAGAAGATCGCGGACGGGCAGTTCGTCCCCGTCGGCGGCATGTGGGTGGAGTCGGACACCAACATGGTCGGCGGCGAGGCCATGGTCCGCCAGTTCCTCTACGGCAAGAGGTTCTTCCTGGAGGAGTTCGGCATCGACACCAAGGGGGTCTGGCTGCCCGACTCCTTCGGCTACACCGCCGCGCTGCCGCAGATCGTCCGGCTGGCCGGCAACCAGTGGTTCCTCACCCAGAAGATCTGCTGGTCCCAGACCAACCGGTTCCCCCACCACACCTTCTGGTGGGAGGGCATCGACGGCTCCCGCGTCTTCACCCACTTCCCGCCCGTCGACACCTACAACAGCGACCTCGGCGGCGCCCAGCTGGCGCACGCCGCCCGCAACTACCGTGAGAAGGGCCGTGGTTCGCGCTCGCTGGTGCCCTTCGGCTGGGGCGACGGCGGCGGCGGCCCCACCCGCGAGCAGCTGGCCCGGGCCCGCCGCCAGCGGGACCTCGAAGGCTCCCCGCGCGTGGAGATCGAGCGCCCGGACGCCTTCTTCGACAAGGCCCGCGCCGAGTACGCGGACGCCCCCGTCTGGGCCGGCGAGCTCTACCTGGAACTGCACCGCGGCACCTACACCTCCCAGGCCGGCACCAAGCAGGGCAACCGCCGGGGCGAGTCCCTGCTGCGGGAGGCCGAGCTGTGGGCGGCGACGGCCGCCGTGCGGGTCCCCGGGTTCGCCTACCCGTACGAGGACCTGGAACGGCTCTGGAAGACCGTCCTGCTCCACCAGTTCCACGACATCCTCCCCGGCTCCTCCATCGCCTGGGTGCACCGGGAGGCCCGTGAGACCTACGCCCGCGTGGCGCGGGAGCTGAGCGCCCTCACCCTGGCCGCGCAGACCGCCCTCGCCGGCGAGGGCACGCGGGAGCTCGTCTTCAACTGCGCCCCGCACACCCGCCGCGGGATCCCGGCCGGCGGCGCGGGCCTCCCCGCCCCGGCCCCGCAGCCCGCCACCGTGGAGGAGCGGCACGGCGGCGGCCACGTCCTGGCCAACGGGCGGCTGCTGGTGGAGGTCGACGGCCGCGGCCTGATCGTCTCCGCGTACGACCTGGAACACGGCCGGGAAGCCCTTGCCCCGGGCGCCGCCGCCAACCTGCTCCAGATCCACCCGGACTTCCCGAACATGTGGGACGCCTGGGACGTCGAGGCCTTCTACCGCAACAAGGTCACCGACCTCGACATGCTCGACGCCCTGGAGGTCACCGAGCACGGCCCCGGCGCCTGCACCGTCACCGCCACCCGCTCCTTCGGCTCCTCCACCGTCACCCAGACGATCACCCTGCGCGCCGGGGCCAAGACCGTGGACCTGGTCACCGAAGTGGACTGGCACGAGACGGAGAAGTTCCTCAAGGCCGCCTTCCCCCTGGACGTGAAGGCCGAACGGACCTCCTCCGAGACCCAGTTCGGCCACGTCCAGCGCGCCACGCACACCAACACCTCCTGGGAGGCCGCCCGGTTCGAGATCTGCGCCCACCGCTGGATCCACGCGGAGGAGCCCGGCTGGGGCACGGCCCTGCTCAACGACTCCACCTACGGCCACGACGTCACCCGCGACGTCCGCCCCGACGGCGGCCAGACCACCACCGTCCGCCTCTCCCTGCTGCGCGCGCCGCGCTACCCCGACCCGGAGACCGACCAGGGCCGCCACACCCTGCGCTTCGCCCTCGCGCCGGGCGCGGACATCGGGGACGCGGTCCGCGAGGGCCACGCCCTCAACCTGCCCGAGCGGGTCCTGCGCGGCGCGGGCCCGGTCGCACCGCTGCTGTCCGTCGACAACGACGCGGTGGTGGTGGAGGCGGTCAAGCTCGCCGAGGACCGCGGCGGCGACGTGATCGTCCGGCTCTACGAATCCCGGGGCGGCCGCGCCCGGGCCATCCTCACCCCGGGCTTCCCCGTCGGCGCGGCGACCGAGACCGACCTCCTGGAGCGCCCCCTGCCACCCACGGCCGTCGGAGCTCCCACCCCGTCGGGGGCGGTCCCGCTGAACCTGCGCCCGCTCCAGATCGTCACGGTCCGCCTCCGCCCCGCCTGACGGCCCGCGGCCGGGGCCGGGCCCGGCCCCGGCCCGCCGCCCTCCCTCCAGCCGGCCCTCCGGGCGCCGGCCGGAGGGGAGGGCGGGCCGTGAGAGTCGCCACAGCTGTTTTGCACCTAGTTGCAAAACCGTCTCCCGCTCCCTTACAACAGGGTCAGGACACCGCGCGAGGAGACACACACCCATGAGCCCGTACCCGCACCTGCTGAGCCCCCTGGACCTCGGCTTCACCACCCTGCCGAACCGCGTGATCATGGGCTCCATGCACACCGGCCTGGAGGAGCACCAGGGCGGCTTCGAGCGGCTCGCCGCCTTCTACGCCGAGCGCGCCAAGGGCGGCGCCGGGCTGATCGTCACCGGCGGCATCGCCCCCAACGACGCCGGGCGCCCCTTCGAGGGCGGCTCCCGCCTCACCACCGAGGAGGAGGCCGCCGAGCACCGCGTGATCACCGACGCGGTGCACGCCGAGGGCGGGAAGATCGCGATGCAGATCCTCCACTTCGGCCGCTACGCCTACCACAAGGACCTCGTCGCCCCCAGCGCGGTCCAGGCCCCCATCAGCCCCTTCGTCCCCAACGAGCTCAGCGACGCCGAGGTCGAGCGCACCGTCGAGGACTTCGTCCGCGCCGCCCGCCTCGCCAAGCTCGCCGGCTACGACGGCGTCGAGATCATGGGCTCCGAGGGCTACCTGATCAACGAGTTCATCGCCGCCGCCACCAACCGGCGCACCGACCGCTGGGGCGGCGCCTACGAGAACCGCGTGCGCTTCCCGCTGGAGATCGTCCGCCGCACCCGCGCCGCCGTCGGCGAGGACTTCATCCTGATCTACCGCCTGTCCATGCTGGACCTGGTCCCCGGCGGCTCGACCCTCGACGAGGTCGTCCACCTCGCCAAGGAGATCGAGGCCGCGGGCGCGACCATCATCAACACCGGCATCGGCTGGCACGAGGCCCGCATCCCCACCATCGCCACCTCCGTCCCGCGCGGCGCCTACACCTGGGTCACGCAGAAGCTGATGGGCGCGGTCTCGGTCCCGCTCGTCACCAGCAACCGCATCAACACCCCCGAGAAGGCCGAGGAGATCCTCGCCGACGGCCGCGCCGACCTGGTCTCCCTCGCCCGGCCCTTCCTCGCGGACGCCGAGTTCGTCGCCAAGGCCGCCGCCGGCCGGCCGGAGACCGTCAACACCTGCATCGGGTGCAACCAGGCCTGCCTCGACCACACCTTCAGCGGCAAGATCACCAGCTGCCTGGTCAACCCGCGTGCCTGCCACGAGACCGAGCTCGTCCTGTCCCCGACCCGGACGAAGAAGACGGTCGCCGTCGTCGGCGCCGGCCCCGCCGGACTCGCCTGCGCCGTCTCCGCCGCCGAACGCGGCCACGCCGTCACCCTCTTCGAGGCCTCCGGCCACATCGGCGGCCAGCTCGACATCGCCCGCCGCATCCCCGGCAAGGAGGAGTTCGAGGAGACCATCCGCTACTTCGGCACCCAGCTGGAGGCCCGCGGCGTCGACGTCCGCCTGAACACCCCCGCCGACGTCGCCGCCCTGCGCGGCTACGACGAGGTCGTCGTCGCCACCGGCGTCACCCCCCGCACCCCCGCCATCGAGGGCGTGGACCGCGAGAACGTCGTCAGCTACCTCGACGTGCTGCGCGACGGCGCCCCCGTCGGCGAGCGCGTCGCCGTCGTCGGCGCCGGCGGCATCGGCTTCGACGTCGCCGAGTTCCTGACCGACAGCGGCGAGGGCGCCTCCCAGGACCCCGCCGTCTACTTCCGGCACTGGGGCGTCGACACCGCCTACGCCGGCCCCGGCGGCCTCACCGCCCCCGAGCGTCCCGCCACCCCGCGCCGGGTCACCCTGCTGCAGCGCAAGACCACCAAGGTCGGCGCCGGCCTCGGCACCACCACCGGCTGGATCCACCGCGCCGAGCTCAAGCACCGCGGGGTCGTCTCCGTCGCCGGCGCCACCTACGAACGGATCGACGACGAGGGCCTGCACATCACCGTCGACGGCGAGCCGCGCCTGGTCCCCGCCGACACGGTCGTCCTGTGCACCGGCCAGGAACCGCGCCGCGACCTGTACGAGGCGCTGCGCGCCGAGGGCATCGCGGCGCACCTGATAGGCGGCGCCGACGTGGCCGCCGAACTCGACGCCAAGCGCGCCATCCGCCAGGGCACCGAGCTGGCCGCGGCCCTCTGATCCCGTCGGCGCAAAGGGAGTTGTGGCGGCCCGGCCGGGCCGCCACAATCTCCGGGTGACGCTGACACCCGCAGACGCCGACAAGATCCTCGCCGACCACTTCGCCCCCTGGGTGCTCGCCCTCGGCCTCACCGTCGAGGAGACCGGGGAGCGGCACGCCGTCCTGCGGCTGCCCTGGTCCGACTCCCTGGCCCGCGACGGCGGCGGCCTGTCCGGCCAGGCCCTGATGGCCGCCGCCGACACCGCCACCGTCATCGCGGTCTCCGCAGCGCGCGGGGCCTACGGCCCGATGACCACCGTCCAGCAGGCTGACGGGGTGCCGGCCCCCGCCTCGCTCTGGCGCAACCGCGACTTCACCGTCTTCTGGCTCGGCCAGGCCCTGTCCGTCCTCGGCGGCTCGCTCTCGCTGGTGGCGCTGCCCATGCTGGTCCTCGCCGCCACCGGGTCCCTCGTCCAGATGGGCCTGATCACCGTCGTCACCGGGGTGAGCGGGATCCTCACCGGGCTCTTCGCCGGCCATGTGGCCGACCGCTGCGACCGCCGCCGCCTGATGGTCGCCTGCGACCTGCTGCGGGCCGTCCTGCTCGGCGCGGTGCCCCTGCTCTGGCTGACGGCCGGGCCGCTGATGTGGCCCTTGTACGTGCTGACCGCGCTGGTCACCGCCCTCAAGACGGTGTTCGACGTGGCGTACGTGAGCGCCGTCCCCCAGCTGGTGGGCGCCGGGGAGCTCACCGCCGCCAACTCCCGGCTCATGGGCACCTTCGCCCTCGGAACGCTGGCAGGCCCGGTCGTCGCGGGGTTCATCACCGCCGGGGCGGGTGGTGAATGGGCCCTGGGGATCGACGGGGCGACCTTCCTGGTCTCGGCGGTGAGCCTGCGCTGGGTGACCTTCGGACGCCACGCGCCGCCCGCCGGCGAGACCGCGGCACGGGCGGCCGCCGCCCCGGCCGGAGGGCTGCGCGAGGTCTTCACCGTGGGCTTCCGCTTCCTGTGGGGGCACGTGCTGCTGCGCCCCCTGACCGTTCTGCTCACCCTGCTGACCTTCGTCACCATGGGCGCCACCGACCTGCTGGTCTACCGGGTCCGGGAGGACCTCGGGCGGGACGCCGCCACCCTCGGCTACGTGATCGCCCTGAGCGGGCTCGGCGTCGTCGCCGCGGCCCTGGCGGCCGGGCGGCTGCGGCGGGTCCTCGGGTTCGGGCCGTGCTGGCTGGGTACCGTCGGGCTGATCGCGGTGTCGGTCGCGGGCATCGGCCTCAGCCGCAGCGTGCCCGTGATCGCCGTGCTGGCCGCCGTGTTCATGTTCGGCATGACCCTCGGCGGGATCACCTCGATGACCCTGCGGCAGGAGGTCACCCCGGACGAGCTGCTCGGCCGGGTCACCTCCGCCTTCTGGACGGTGCACAACGCCGCGGGCCCCGTGGGCGCCGCCGTCCTGACGGGACTGGGCGCCCGGTACGGGGTTCCGGCGGTCAGCGTCGCGGGCGGCGTGCTGTGCCTGCTGATCCTCGGGGCGGGACTGGCCACCCCGCTGCGGGGCGCCCGCCGCGGGCCCGCGCCGCGGGGGCAGGCGGCGGATGCGCGGATCCCGGGCGGCCGCCGGGGCCGGCGGGCCGGGAAGACGGCGCCGGGGGCGTGACGGGCGCCCCCGGCGGCGGGCTCAGAACCGCTGGGGTCCGGCCGGGAAGGGCAGCGGCGACTGACCCGGCGCGGCCTCGCGCCGCTGGGCCGGGGCCGGGACGGTCGTGCAGGTCACGTCGCGGCCGGGCAGCCGGCCGGTGGCCAGATAGGTGTTCACCGGGCCGTTCACACAGGAGCCGGGCTCGGACAGGTACACCGTGTGCCCCTCACCGCCCAGGGCCGTGACCATCCGCGAACCCCGCAGGACGGCGTGCATCCCCTGCCCGCTGACGAGCGGGGTCTGCGAGTCCCACTCGTTCTGCACGAGCAGCACGTCCGCCGGGATCCGCATCGGCGTGGCCGGCTCGGCCGGCCGCTGCCAGAACGCGCACGGCTTGATGTTCGAGGCCATGTCTCCGTACAGCGGGTAACGGGCCTTGTCCCGCTCCGCGTCACGCCGGTACTGCTCCGGGTCGCGCGGCCAGGAGTCGGTGTCCCCGCACAGCACCGAGAAGGCCACGGCCATGCCGTTGTCCGAGGCGGGCTCGGCCGCGCCCCGCAGGGTCCCGCGCAGCTCCTCCGGCACGGCCACGCCACGGGGCGGCGGCGTGCCCTCGGCCGCCGCCTTGAGGGCGCCGACGAACGGGGCCGCCTGGGCGGGGGAGAAGAACAGGGGCCGGGCCCTGCGGATGTCGTCCCCGGTGAGCTTCCGGCCCTCGAGCTCGATCGGGTCGCGGTCCGCCCGCGCCACCAGGCTCCAGAAGGCGGTCGACACCGCCTCGGGGGTGGCCCCGAGGTGGTACTCGGCGTCGCGCTCCGCCGTCCACCGCGTCCAGCGCGCGAACGCCGGCTCGGCCTCCGTGGCCCACACCTGGATCATGCCGCGCCAGATCCGCTGCGGGTCGATCGAGCTGTCCAGGACGAAACGGTCGGTCCGGGACGGGAACAGCTGGGTGTACACCGCGCCGAGGTAGGTGCCGTACGAGTAGCCCAGGTACGAGATCTTCCGTTCGCCCAGGGCCACGCGGATCGCGTCCATGTCACGGGCCGTGTTGCGCGTGGTGATGTACGGGAGCACCGCACCGGCCTTCTCCCGGCACTTGTCCGCGACCGTGCGCGCCCAGGCCACGTCCGCGGCGAAGGTCTCGGGCCGGTAGGCCCGCTGGAACTGCTGCTCCGCGTCGGTCAGTCCGCAGCTGACCGGGCTGCTCGCGCCGACACCGCGCGGGTCGAAGCCGATCAGGTCGTACTTCTCGCGGACCTCGGCGGGCAGCGCCCCGTCCGCCATCAGCGGCAGGTCGAGCCCCGGTCCGCCCGGTCCGCCGGGGTTCATCAGCAGGACGCCGCGTCGCTTGGCGGGGTCCTGGCTCTTCATCCGGGATATCGCGAGGTCGAGGGTGCGCCCCCGCGGCTGCCGGTAGTCGAGCGGCACCTTGAGCGTGGCACATTCGTACGCGGCCGGCTGCTCGGCGGCGCACCGGTGCCAGGCGGGCTTGGGCGGGGCGTACTCCTGGGCGGGGTCGGCCGCGGCCTGAGTGGCCGTCAGGAGGGGCAGGGAGGTGGCCAGTAGCCCGGCGGCGGCGAGCAGGGGGGCGAAGCGTTTCATCTGCGGCACGGAAGGCCGTTCCTTTCGGAGAGGGGCGGTCCCATTCCCTGCCCACCTTGGAGTACCGGGCGGCGGGGCGAATCATCCCTCATGACGGCTCTCGTCCTCCTCGCGGACGAGGTGATTTCGGACAACGAGCCACATTCCCTTAGGGGTTGGGCTCAGTGGCCGGTGTGTGCGGCGCCGTTCTCCACCCTTCCGCCGAATCGCTCGCGCAGCTCTGCCAGGGCGTCCTCGGTCGGGGCGGTGACCACCCAGCGGTCACCGACGAGATAGACGCCGCCGTAGGGTTCGGCCTCGGCCAGCCAGGAGCGCAGGCCCTGCGCGGCGGCGAAGGTGGTCATGCGGTAGGCGCCCTGCCCGGTCTCGCAGGAGCCCTGGCGCAACTCATCGGCCTGGATGCCCAGTTCGGCGGTGCAGCCGAGGGCGGAGGCGAGCTGTTCGACCGTCGCCGCGGCGGCGGGGGCGGTGCTCGCCGCATGGGCGGCGTGGGCCGCGTGCGCGGACCCCGGGCGGGCCGGCGCGGTGGCGCAGGCACCGGCCGCCAGCGCGGCGCACAGGACGGCGCCCAGCGCGCACGCGCGGCGGATCCGGCGCTTGTCGGACGGGGGCATGGCAACCTCACGGGCTGGTCGGGGAAGGGCCGTGGTGCCCGGCGGGGAGGGGGGCCGGGCACCACGGGGTCTGGGGGTGGGGGCGGGGCGGCCTAGCCGGCGGCCTTCGCCTTCTTGCCCTTGTCGGTGACGGCGAACCAGAGGCCCTGCTTGCCCTGCCCGTTGACGTCGCCCGGCTGCTTGTCACCGGTGAAGGTGTAGACGGGCCAGCAGTCGATCGTCAGCTGCTCCGAGCCGTCCGGCCGTTTCACCGAGCCGACCAGTTCCGAGGGAATTCCGGAGACCTCCGTCTTGTCCACCGGTTTGGCCGGCTTCCAGGTGTCCAGGCAGGCATCGAGGCAGCCGAATTTCATCGGCCAGGCGCTGTCCTTGTCGAAGCGGTAGAGGGTCCAGCCCTCCGCGTTCTGCAGGATTCCGCCCAGTTGTGCGTTCTGCCGGACCGAGAGCGAGACCTTCTTCCCGTCCGCCGGGGAATTCGCCCCGGCCCCCATGTTCATTCCCATTCCCATTCCCGATGCCATTCCCGAGCCCGAGCCGGAGCCGGAGCCCGTTCCCGCGCCGGCGGCCTTGGCTGCGGCGGCCGGCTTCCCGTCGGGGCCCACGGCGTGCCAGGTGCCGCCGACGCCCTCGCCGAGCGCGTCCCCGGCCTTGGTGTCCTTCGCGTAGCGGTACACCGGCCAGCCGCCGAGCGTCAGCTGCTTCGTCCCGTCGGCCCGGGTGACCGAACCCAGCATCGCGGCGTCGACACCCGCCCCGGCCTGTGCGTCGTCCGCCAGGACCACCGGCCAGGCCTGGGCGCAGTCGCCCTCGCAGTTGGACTTCGGGGGCTTGGCGGTGTCCTTGTCGAACCGGTAGAGGGTGAAGCCCTCCCCGTCGGTGACCGCCGAGCCCACCCCCGCCACCTCCTGCGCCTTCAGCTGCCCGGCCGGACCGCTCTTCGCGCCCCCGCCCGCCGGGGCGTCGCCCGAACCGGATCCGTAGCCCGACCCGTAGAGGTCGAGCTGCTTGCTGTCGCCCACCGGCTTCACCGAATCCTGCTTCGCGGCGGAATTCCCGCCGGAACCGCACCCGGCCGTCAGCAGAAGTACCGCGACCGCCGCCGACCCGGCGAATATCTCACGGCGCATTGTCCTGGTCTTCACGATCTCTCCTCGAGGTTCTGGTCCGATCCCGCGGGCTCACTGCCTTCGCCCATTGATACGGGGCCCGGGCCGGTCGGAGCCGTATTCCCCGGGAATTTGTCAGATCGCGACAGGAATGAACTCGGGTACCCGTCGGGGCCGTGCGCGGCTCATTCCCGGAAGCGCAGCGCGAGCGCCGGACAACGCCGCACCGCGCGCAGTGCCTTGGGCCGCAGCCGCGCCGGGACCGGCATGGAGGCCTGGGCCGGGTAGCCGTCCGCGTCCAGCCGCACGACGTCGGGCAGGACGTCCACGCACAGCCCGTGCCCCTTGCACAGCGTCCAGTCCACGACCAGCCGCTCCGCGCCCCCGGCCGGCTCCTCGTCCGGCGGCAGGGGCAGCGCCCCGGTCACCGGGCGGCCGCAGCCGCTGCCGAGGGCGTGGTCGCGGAACTCCTCGGGGAACGAGGCGAGCGCCGAGGCCACGAAGTACGAGGTGCCGTCCGGATGGCTGCACGCACCCCGGCGCCGGACCCCTCTCAGCCGGGCCTCCACCGCCTCCAGCGCGGCGCGGCCCCCGCCCCGTACGGCGTCCTCCAGGACGTCGGCCAGCGCGGGCAGCCCCCGTACGCAGGGCCCGCACTGGCCCGCGGACTCCTTGGCCATCCAGCGCGTCACCGCCGCCACCTCCCCGGCCGGGCAGGTCTCCTCCGGCAGCGGCAGCACCGCCCCGGCGCCCAGCACCGCGCCGAAGGCGGACAGGGACTGCCGTGACAGGTCGGCGGAGCGGGCCGCCCCGGGATCCAGCCAGCGGCCGTGGTAGCCGCCGACCAGCACCCCTTGGCCGACGCCGCTCCCGCACAGGTCCAGGACGTACGCCAGGGAGGTCCCGGACGGGGTCTCCACGACCGTGGACCCGGCGACGGTCAGCAGGACCGTCCCCGGCTCGGAGGGCAGGCCGACCGAGCGGTAGGCCGGGGCCCCGAGCCGGGCGGCCACGGCGAGCTGCGCGTAGGTCTCGGTGTTCGACAGCAGGGTCGGAACCCCGCCCAGGCCCCGTTCGCTGGTCCGCACCCGCTGCCCGGACGGCAGCGCCGGCCCGCCGTTGAGCCCGTTGACGAGGGCGGTGCCCTCGCCGGTGACGAAGCGTTCGGGCAGCCGGGCCACGCGCACCCGCCGCCCGCCGGGGCCGCGTTCGTCGACGGCGTCCCGTACGGAACGCTCCACGTCCGCCCGGGTGACGGCCACGACCACCTCCTCGGCGGACACGGCGGCCGCGGCCAGCAGGGCTCCGTCCAGCACCAGGTGCGGGGCGTGCAGCAGCAGCGCCGTGTCCTTGAGGCAACTCGGCTCGCCCTCGCTGCCGTTGACCACGACGGCGGTGGAGGACTGCTTCTCCCGGGCCGAACGCATGACGGCCTGGAGCTTGCGGGCGAAGGGGAACCCCGCGCCGCCGCGGCCCCGCAGGCCGATGTCCGAGGCCAGGTCGGTGAGTTCGTCGGGGCGGAGCCGGGGGAGGGGGCCGTGCGCCGCCAGATGGGCCTCGCGGTCGAGCCACCCGGTGCGGTCCAGCCCGGTCAGCAGCCGGGGGGCTCCCACGCAGCCGAGCCCCGGGCGTTCCGCCGGGCCGCTCACAGCCACCCCTCGCGGTCGGCGGACCGCCCGCCGCCCCCGCCGCCGCCCGGGCCCGCCGGGGCCGTGGCGGCGGCCGCGTACGGCTGGGCCCCCGGCCCGGGCGGCGGCCCGGCCGGGCGGGCGGCGGCGGACGTACCGGCGGCGGTGCGCTGCCCGGGGACCGAGGGCATCCCGGTGAGGGGGACGTCCTGCACGAAACCGGGCCGCCCGCGCGAGGGCCGGGAGCCCTGCGGGGGGGCGGGGGCGGGGCCGGGCTGCGGGGCTGCGGCGGGCCGCGGGGGTGCGCCGAGTCTCCTGGAGCGCAGGCGCAGCACGATGACAGCGGCGACCCCGGCCAGGCACAGGGCGTACGAGGCCGTCACCCAGGGGTCCGCGGCGCGGCCGGCCTTCAGCCCGTGCACGAGGGAAGCCCCCCACGCCGGGTAGGCGCCGATGTGCAGCGCCCGCCACCACACGGAGCGGTTCTTGACCGCGAACACACTACGCACGGCTCCGGAGACCGCGACGGCGACGAAGAGATATCCGGCCAGGGTCCCGAGGCCGATCAGGACGGGCCGGTCCGCGTCGGCGAACGGCAGGAACGCGCCCGCCGCGGTGGTGTGCCCCTGGGCCACCTTGACCCAGACGTGCAGGGCCAGGAATCCCAGTCCGGCCACGGCCAGCCCGCGGTGCACGCCCTGGGCCAGCAGCCGGTGCCCGGAGCCGAGAACGGCCCGGTCGGTGGCGGCCAGGCCCCACAGGACGGTGGCGGTGAGGCTGACGAGCGAGAGCACGCCCACGCCGAAGTCGAGGAACTCCCACAGGCGGGACAGGGCGCCCGCGCGGACCGCCACGAGGAGCGAGACGAGTGCGGCACCGGCGCCGCAGAGCGCGCTCGGGCGCAGCCGGCCGGAGGCGGGCAGGAGCGGGGGCCGCCGGACGGCCCGCCGTCCCGCGGCCGGAGCCGCCGCCGCGTGGCGGCTCCTGCGTCGCGACCGGTGGGAGCGGGGTATGTGCGGCTGGGGCAGGGGCATCCAGTTCTCCTGTGCACCGGGGCTCCGAGCACAGTCCACCTGGCGCTCGGCACCCGGGATCGTGGTGGTGGCGGCCGGCAGCGCTGTGGAATTCCCGCGCCGGCCGAAGGGGCTCGGGGCCGGAGTGCAGCAGCATCGTGGAGCTGCGCAGCATCTCCACAGGATTTATCGAAACGTGATAATTTCTCGCACCGCGTCTCCGGCGCATCGAACAACGCCGGAAGATTCCCCTCCAGTGGAGGTCGTGACAGGCCGCCGCGTCGCGCGCCATCCATGCGTCCCCGGGGGCAAAAACAAGGCAAACCCGCAGGGCGCAAAAGTGGCCGGATCCCTCCAGAAGGGCGCGTGGGGGCTGCAACTCTCTTGACAGGCAGGGTCGTTGGCGAGGCAGACAACCCTGACGGGCTTGTCGCTCCTCCACCGGACAGGCCTCACCCCGGCAAGAACGAGGAAACGATGTGCGAACTTCTGAACCGCATCTGGTCCCGCCCGCGAGGAGAGTGGACGCGTGTCGTGCGCAGGGAACTCCCCGCACTGGCCGCGGAGATAGTGGAGGAGCTTCTGCAGGGAATTCCCGGATTCTCCACACTTGTCGACGGTAATGACGCCATCGGCGACGAACTGATCCGGCAGCGGGTGGAAGAGGCCCTCCTCACCGCCCTCGGCTACCGCGACGAACCGGCCCGCGACGAACCGGCCCGCGACGAACCGGCCCGCGACGAACCGGCCCGCGAC
The DNA here is from genome assembly GCF_002028425.1 of Streptomyces katrae. Classification (GTDB taxonomy): domain Bacteria; phylum Actinomycetota; class Actinomycetes; order Streptomycetales; family Streptomycetaceae; genus Streptomyces; species Streptomyces katrae_A. The sequence goes on from NZ_CP020042.1 coordinate 6,627,312, forward strand.
GAACCCGCCCGGGACGAACCGGCCCGGGACGAACCGGCCCGCGACGAGACCGCCCACGACCCGGCCGGGGACGACGCCGGACACGAGGTCCGGCACGACGGCCGCCGGGAGGACCCCCGCGGGGGCGCCCCCGAAACGGTGCGCGGGGCCGGCCACGACCACGGCAACGGCCATGGCCACGGGATCCGGCACGAGACCCCCACCGCCGCTCCCGACCGGCTGCGCCAGGAACTCTTCAAGGCCCTCACCGACGACCGGGCCGCCTCCCAGGACTCCCTCGACGACCTCGCCCGGGCGGCCGGCTGGCCGCTGCCCGCCGCCGTCCGGGCCATCGCGCTCGCCACCCCCGGCGAGGCCCAGCAACTGGCGGCCGTCCTCGACGACGCCCTCGCCGGCATGTTCGCCGGCCGCCCCTGCCTGCTGCTCCCGAGCCCCGACGCCGACGCCCGCGCGGCCCTCGAACCCCCGCTGCGCGGCCGGGTCGCCGCCGTCGGACACGCCGTACCCCTGCGCGACACCGCCTCCTCCCTGCGCTGGGCCCTGCGCCTGCTCACCCTCACCCCCGCCCGCGGCGGCCTCGACGCCCGGGCCGTCTTCGTGGACGACCACCTCTCCACCCTGCTGCTCCTCCAGGACGAGCCCCTGGCCCACGCCCTGGCCGCCCGCTGGCTGCGCCCGCTGGCCGACCTCACCCCGCGCCAGAGCGAACGCCTGGAGGTGACCCTGCTCGCCTGGCTGGAGGGCGGCGGCGCCCCCGAGGCCGCCAAGGCCCTCAACGTGCACCCGCAGACCGTCCGTTACCGGATGCGACAGCTGGAGAAGCTCTTCGGCCCCGGACTGCGCGACCCCCGCACCCGCTTCGAACTGGAGATGGCCCTGCGCAGCCGCCGCCTGATGGCGCAGGTGCGCCGCCAGCACTCCCGGGTGGCCCGCCGCGCCGCCCGCGTGGTCGGCGCCGAGTTCCCGCCCCTGGTCGTCGGACGGATGGCCCGCGTCAACGGCCTGTGACCGCGGGCCGCACGGCCCGCGCCAAGCGGCCGGCCCGGAGCCGAGGGGGCTCCGGGCCGGCCGCACACGCGTTCCGGGCGGGTCAGCGGCAGGACCGCCCGCCGTTGATGCAGCCCACCGCCCGGGCCATCAGACCGTCCGACATCACGTTGATGAAGTCGCCGTGGTCGGTCACCGGCTTGTGCAGCTGCTCGGGGAAGCTGTCCACCGCGAACCGCGCCCCGGGCGCCACCCCGTACGTGACCCGCTCCACCAGCTGCGGGATGGCGGTGAAGCCCTTCTTGCAGCGCCCGCTCCGGTCGGGGAAGTCCACGTGCGTCCGGTGGTTGGCACTGTCGGTGTTGCGGCCGTCCCAGCAGCTCTGGAAGGTGAAGGTGCGCACCACGTCACTGCCCTTGGGGCAGAGCGGGTACTTGTCCTTCAGCTGCCGGTCCTCGAAGCCGGTGCAGCTCCAGGAGGCGTTGGCATTGGCGGTGCCGTTGCTGAAGGCCTTCGCGTCGCCCGTGATGATCCGCAGGAACCGGGGCATAGCCTTCACCGGGCCGGCCGGGCTGCCCTTGAAGCTGATGCTCGCCTGCTTGGGCCGCAGGATCGTCCCCACGTTGGCGTCCTGCCCGCCGCCCGGGGCCTTCGCGTCGCGCTCGGCCCTGCCGTCGCGCAGCCGCAGCACCGGCCAGTAGTAGGTGGACTGGTCGCCGTTGGCGCAGGTGGTACCCGAAGCGGCCAGGCTGTTGTTGGTGGAGAAGGCACTGGTCGTCTTGTTGCCCACGTAGTCGTGCATGTGGTGCGCACCGTTGGAGACGCCCGGCGCGACGATCACGTTGTCCGGGTTGAAGTGCCCGTTCTCGTTGCGCCCGCACTCCGAGGTGAAGGTGCCCTTCGAGGCGGCGGCCGAGGGCGACGGGGCCTTCGCGTTGGGCCGGACCCTGGTGATGTCCACGAAGTCGCTCTTCGCCGGACCGGCCTTCTGCCCGATGCTCCGGGCCCCGTCGGCGGCCGCGTCGTCCTGCGCCGGAGCCTCCTTCATCGAGCACCCGCTCAGCGCTCCCAGCCCCTCCGGGCGGCTTCCCGAGCGGCCTATCGCGTCGGACATCCGGGAGATGGCCGTCCCGCGCTGGTCGCGCAGCCGGCCCAGCAGCGCGTCCTGCTGCGCCTTGCCCTTGACCTGTCCCCCGGCGAGCTGCCGGTAGGCGTCGGCCACCTGGACGTCCAGCCGGGCCAGGTTCTCGTCCACCTCCGCCCTGGCGCCGTCGGGGACGGCCGTGAGCTTGTCACCCACGTCCGGGCAGTCGATCGTGGCCGTCACCTGTCCGGTGCGGGAGGCGTCCTGGCCGGCGTTCGCGTTCCCGGCGACGATCGCCACCCCGCCGCCGCCCAGCACCAGGGCGCTGACCACGGCCAGGAGCTTCTTCGACAACCGGGGGCGCCTGTGGCCCTGTTGACTCATGCGATCACTTCACTTCGTATCGTCGGTCGGACATCGGAGGGGCCGAGGCCCCCTGGGGGCGTGCCGGACCGGGCGAGGAGGGCGCGGGGGCCGCGTCGGAGAGGGAGTCGAAGTCGACGAGCCCGGTCTCCTCCAGCACCGTGATGTGGTCCAGGACGGTGGTGTTGGCCGAGGTCGCGAGGGCGCGCACCATGGAGTTGCGGGTCTGCGCCCGTACCTGCGCCAGCAGGGCGAACACCTTCCCGTGCGCCCGGCGCAGCAGCTGGACGAACAGGCGCTCGTACTCCGGACCCTGAGCGGCCGTCAGCTGGTCCAGCCAGCCCTGCTGCTGCGCGGAGGGCCGGTCGGGCAGGTCCACGCCGAGGGCCTGGCCGACCTGGATCACCTGCCGGTCCAGCTCGGTGTGGCCCTCCACCAGGTGCGCTCCGGCGGTGCGGACCGCCGGGCGGGTGCCGCGCTGCTGGGCCTGCCGCCCGGCGGGCAGCTCCCACAGGCCGGCGAGCCGCACCTTGCGCACGAAGTCCCGGTCCACGGGGCTGAGCGGCCCGTACGCCGTGCTCATGGTCCCGGCGCCGTCGTCCTGGACCCCGGCGGGCAGGCCCGAGGCCCCCGCGGGCGCCGCGGCGGCCCGGTCGCCGAACTTCGACACCGGGACCAGCAGCGCGACCAGCGTGGCCACCAGCGCGGTGATGACCAGGCCGCTCCCGATCGTGTGTCTCGTGGCCACGGACAGGCCGCCGGTGGATCGCCGCCGCAATGACAGCACGCTGCCTCCTCGCTCGGTGGGCTGGGGGTGGCACGGGACGCTAGTGCCCGCCGCGCCGTCGCCGGGGAGGACCCTCACCATCGGACAAACATCGGCGCGGCCCCGCAGAAGGCTGCTACCTTGCCCGCGTCCCGGAAGCGGACCCGAGTCCCCCGCCGCACGGCGAAGGGGCCCGGTCCGTGCTGCGGACCGGGCCCCTGGGGCGGTGGAGGGACGAAGAGGAGCGGAGCGGGAGGTCAGGAGGCGGCGGGCGCGCCGTCCCCGGGCTCCTCCAGCCCTTCCAGGCTGTCCATGAACGAGCTTACGGAGAACACCGCGCGCCCCGGACCGGCCGGCCCGTACCCGGGCGGGGAGCTCAGGCCGAACTCCTCCAGCGTCGCCCGGTAGGTCTCCAGCAGCCGGATGTGGTACTCCAGCGGGGCGCCGAGCGGGTTGGCCTTGCCCAGCGGGGTCGTCGGCTCCGGGCACCAGGTGGTGAAGCGCGGCACGACGCCGTGCGACATGAAGAAGCGCAGGCCCTCGGCGGTCGAGTCGATGGCCTCGCCCACCTTGGTGAACCCGAAGGGCTCGGCCATCTCGATGCCCGCCACGAAGTTGGGGATCACGTGGCGCGGGCCGAACACCTCGGTGGAGTCCAGGATCCTGCGGTGCCACTCGTCACGGCCCACGTACCGCTCCTTGCCCGGGCAGTGGAGCTGGAACAGCCGGCGGTCCCACACCTCGAAGTTGGGATGGTAGATCCGGATGCCGTGGTCGTGGAAGCGCTGGACCGCGTCGCGGGGCAGGGCCTGGGCGACCACCTTGCCGATCCAGCGGCCGGGGAAGCGCTCCTCGATGGCCTGCGCGTAGTGGCCGTAGAAGTCGGCCTCGTCCCGGCCGCCGACCTGCGAGGTGATGGAGCCGCCGGTGAGGGTGTAGGCGCGCGAGGTCCCCGCCGTGTCGTACCGGTCGATGATCTCCAGGGCCTCCAGCACCTCCTCCACCGGCTTCACCCCGGTGTACGGGCGGCCCGCCGCCTTGTGCTGGCGCCAGTTGTGGTTGATGTCGCAGAACTGGCACTCCTCCTTGGCGCCGAAGTACTGGCACACCCGGAAGACGGTCAGGTAGATCAGGTAGCCCCACTGGATGGTCGGCGCGACCTCCATCACCGACTTGCCGTTCGACAGCTTGTGCCGGTAGTACTCCGGCATCGGCGGCAGCCCCACGTCGGAGATCCGCGCCCCGTCCAGGTACAGGCCCAGCGTGCCGTCCTCGCCGCCGCGCACCACGTACGGGGAGTCCGGGTTGACCCGTACCGACACCACGGTGCGGCGCAGCCCGTACGGGCCGCCGGTGAGCACGATCTCCTCCGGCGGGCGGTTGAGCGCGGCGGCGCCCAGCTCCGGCAGGGTGCGGTGGTCGAAGGAGAAGATGAAGTAGGACTTCGGCTTGACGTCCCCGCCGCCCGGCCCGTCGGCGCCGCCGCCGCTGAGCGCGGACTCGTGGAAGGCCATGCCGCCCCGCAGCAGGTCCTCCTTGATCACGGCCTCCCGGGGCACGTGGGGGAAGCGCTCCATCAGGTCCTCGACCAGCGCGGTACGGGTCTGGCTTGCCATGCGAACTCCTCGGACAGACGGATGCCCGGGGGCTGCGCACTCCGGGCACATCCAGGGGACCCACGGTATCCGCTCGTTTGAACAGGTTCAGCCCGGGGTGGCGGTGATCGTGGTCCGGTAGCGGCCCGGCGTGGTGCCGAACTCCCGCACGAAGGCGTGGGACAGGGCGTACGGACTGCCGTAGCCGACCCGGGCCGCGATGGCGGCCAGCGAGTCCGGAGTGTCGCGCAGGCGGGTGGCGGCCAGCGTCAGCCGCCACCAGGTCAGGTACGCCATCGGGGGACGGCCGACCAGGGGGGTGAACCGGCGCACCAGGGTCGGCCGGGAGACCCCCGCCTCGGCGGCCAGGCGGTCGGCGCTCCAGGGGGCGGCCGGGTCGGCGTGGATCGCCTGGAGGGCGGCGGCCGTCACCGGGTCGCCGAGGGCGGCCGACCAGGACCCCGGCGCCGCCCCGGCCACCGAGGCGCGGACCATGTACACCAGGAGCAGGTCCAGCAGGCTCGGCAGGGCGATCGAGGAGCCCGGCTGCCGTTCGTCCACCTCCACGCCCAACAGGGTGATGGCCGACTGGAGTTCGGTGTGTGCGCCGGCCGACAGGCGCACCACGCCGGGCAGTTCCGCCAGCAGCGGGTGCACCCGGCTGCGGTCGAGCCGATACTTGCCGCACAGCATCTCCACCGCCGCGCCGCCCGGCTGCGGGGAGCGGGCGCCCCGCGCCTCGCGGTACCGCTCCAGCGGCAGGGCCCGCGCCGCGGCCGCCGCGTCGACGGGGGAGTCGGCGAGCACGTGGCCCGCCCCGTGCGGCAGCAGTACCGCGTCCCCCGCGGCCAGGGGCACCGGCTCGCCGCCGTCGGCCAGCAGCCAGCAGCTGCCCGTCAGGACGACGTGGAAGCCCGCCCCCTCGTACGGGTCCAGCCGTACGCGCCACGTACCGCCGACCCGCACCCGGTCCGAGGAGGGCCGCCCCAGGCGGACGGCGGAGATCGCGTCGCTCACCACGTCCATGCGCGCAGGGTACCGCCGACGCCGGACGCCCGTGAGCGGGACGCGTATCCGCTTGAGCAGAACGCGCATTGGGCGGCTCACTCCCGCTTCCTAGGGTGGTGTACATGACCAACGAGAACACGCAGACCCTCCTCCTGGGGGACGTCGAGATCACCCGCGTCGTCGAGGCGCGGGCCCCCTTCGCGGCCGCCCGGGACCTCGTCCCGGACTCCGGCACCGACGTGTGGAAGGAGAACGGGGACTGGCTGGCACCGGACCACTGGCAGCCCGACGCCGACCTGGCCGTGCTCGCCCTGCAGACCTGGGTGCTGCGCAGCGGCGGCCGGACCGTCCTGGTGGACACCGGGGTGGGCAACGGGCGCGAGCGCCCCGGCTCGCCCCTCTTCCACCGGCGGCAGGGCACCTTCATGGCGGACCTCGAGGCGGCCGGGGTCCGTCCCGAGGAGGTGGACGTCGTCGTCAACACCCACCTGCACGCCGACCACGTCGGCTGGAACACCCTGGACGCCGGCGGGGAGTGGGTCCCGGCCTTTCCCAACGCCCAGTACCTCATTCCGGCTGCCGACGACGCGTACTTCGGGCCGCGCGGCGGATACGGCGGGGGCGTGCGGGAGGTCGACCGGCTGGTCTACGAGGACAGCGTCGCCCCCGTGCACCGGACGGGGCAGGCAATCCTCTGGGAGGGCTCCCACCGCATCGACGGCCACCTCACCCTGGAGGCGGCCCCCGGCCACACCCCCGGCTCGTCGGTGCTGCGCCTGGCCTCCGGAACCGACCGGGCGGTCTTCGTCGGGGACATGCTGCACAGCCCGGTGCAGGTCCTGCGGCCCTCCTGCAACAGCTGCTTCTGCATGGACGCCGCCCAGGCGGCGGACACCCGCCGCCGGACCCTGGGGCGGGCGGCGGAGCTCGGGGAGCTGGTGGTTCCCGCCCACTTCGGGGGGACGGGTGCTTTTGAAGTCCGCGAGGAAAAAGGCCGGTTCGTTATCGGGGCGTGGGCGTCCGGCATCTGACCACCCTGGCCCATTGGTTCAACTCTGTTCCGAATATGCCTGTTTCTGATGTGGCTATGCTCAAGTCCTGTGTGATCAAAACCCCCTGTCGATCACTCAGGACCCCGTGGGGTGGCCGACCATCTCCCCACGCCAGAGCAGGACCGGAGAACAGATGGACAGCAACCTCGTCATGCACACCCCCGCCGGAAGACACCGGGCATTCGACGAGACCCAAATCCCGCTTTACTACAGCCGCAAGACGGCAGACATCCTGCACAAATACGGGCCCGGGCCCCGGGTCCACTTCCACATGGGTATCTTCGACCCGGGTGCGGCGCCGAACACCACGGTCCCGCAGCGGGTCCTCAAGAGCCGCATCGTGGAATCCCAGGAGGCGATAGTCGACCACGCCGCCCGGACCTGGGGTGCCTATGCCAGCCCGCCCGCCAGCCTCCTCGACATCGGCTGCGGAGTGGGGGGCGGGTCCCTCTACTGGGCGCAGCAGCACGGTTCGCAGGTCACCGGACTCACCGTGACCCCCGAACACGTGCCGATCATCGCGGAGTTCGCCCGTCAGGGCGGGGTGGCCGACCGGGTCGCCCCGCTCCTCGCGGACGTCCACGACTTCGTCCCGAGCCGCGAGTACGACGCCGCCTACGCCAACGAGAGCTCCGGCTACATGGACCGCGAGCGGCTCTTCCAGGTCGTGGCCCGAGCGCTGAAGCCGGGCGGCTGGTTCGGCATCCAGGAGCACTTCATCTGCCGGCCCGAGTGGACCGACTTCATCGACGGCTACTACAAGACCCGCCTCGGCACGCTCACCGAGTACATCACCGCCGCCGCGGCCGCCGGCTTCGAGCTGGAGCAGTGCGAGGACGTGACCGACCGGGTCGCCGAGTTCTGGGTCCAGTCGATGGCCTGGAACACCGCCGAACTGGACCGGATCGAAGCCGCCGGCCGGCCCTCCGCCTGGACGCGGGAGCGGCTCCTGGAGTCCACGATCACCCACGGCAAGCTCTTCCGGATCTGGCGCGACCACGCGATGGAGACCCGGCTGCTGCTGTTCCGTCTGGGCGGGGGGAACTGACCGTGGCACCCGTCCACGCCGAGCTGGACCGGCCCTCCCGGATCGGCTGGGAACTCCCACCGTTCTACTGCCCCTTCGAGCGGGAGCTGATCCATCCGAAGACGGCCGCGATCGAGGAACGCTGCGTCGAGTGGATCGACGCCTTCGGCGTCTACCCCGACGCCACCGAGCGCGCCTGGGGCCTGGCCACGCGCTCGGCCGAACTCGCGGGCCGCACGATCCCGTCCGGCGACGTCGAGGCGATGGTCCTGTACGCCGAATGGCTCTACTGGGCGTTCGCGGCCGACGACTGGCACGACTCGGGTTCCGCCACGGCCGGCGCCACGGCGGTGGCGGAACAGGGTGCCCGGCTGGCCCGCACCGTCGAGGCGCCCGGCTCGGGCCTGCTGCCGCCGGGACCGCACACCGCGGCCCTGGAGGACCTTGCGGCCCGTACCCGTGCCCTCCTCAGGCCGGGCCAGCTGCGCCGCTTCACCCACGGCATCCGCGAATGGATGTCCGGCGCGACCTGGCAGACGGCCAACGCCGAACGCGGCGTCATGCCGTCCCTGGAGGAGTTCACCGCCGCACGGATCTGCAGCAGCGGCACCCGGTTCCTGCTCTCCTGGTGTGACGTGGCGAACGGGATCGACGTACCGGCCGACGTGATGTACTCCGCCCCCGTCCAGGCGCTGACCGAGGCCGCGGGGTTCGTCGTCAGCTGCGACAACGACGTCTTCTCGTACAACAAGGAAGACCACCACGTGCCGTGGGAGCAGAACGTGGTCAACGTGCTGGCCCAGCAGCACGGCTGTACCCCCGCCGAGGCGCTGCCCGCGGCGTTCGCCCTGCGGGACCGGACGATGAGCCTCTTCGTCGGGCTGCGCGAACGGCTGGCCGGGCATGCCGACGAGGAGCTCGGGCGCTACCTCGTCTCCGTGGAGCACTGGATCGCGGGCAACATCGCCTACCAGAGCCGGGCACCCCGCTACGCCAGCCCGCGCAACCGCAACGCCCTGCCCGTGGACGGCGCCGCGTACGACATCACGTACGCGGACGCGCCCTGTGACCCCAGCGCCGAGCCGCTGCCCTTCCCCGCTCTCGCGTGGTGGTGGCAGCAGCTCGACGGCTGACGGGCCGGACCCTCAGGCCCGGCGGCCGAGCAGGCGCTGCCACCAGGCCGGCCGGGCCTCGGGCCCGGCCGCGCCGGCCGGCCGCGTCTGAACGGCCGGCCGGCTGAGCGGCAGTGCCGTGGACCCCGTCACGGTCGCGCCCCGCGGGGTGAACCGTACGGGCAGGGCCGTCACGTGGCGGAGCATGAGGGAGGACGTCCACTCCAGCTCCTCCTCGGGGACCGCCAGCTCCAGGTCGGGGAGCCGCGACAGCAGCGTGTCGATGCCGGTGTCGGCGATCGCCCGGCCGATGTCCTGGCCGGGGCACTCGTGGGGCCCGCTGCTGAACGCCAGGTGGGAACGGTTGCCGTGGATGGCCTGTGCGGCGTCGGGGCGCACCTCCGGGTCACGGTTCCCCGCGCCCGGGCTGATCAGCAGCATGTCACCGGCCTTGATCCGGGCCCCGGCCAGCTCGGTGTCACCGGTGGCCCAGCGGCCGATGACCGTGTTGAGCGGCGGCTCGTCCCAGAGGACCTGCTCCAGGGCGTCGGGCAGGGTCATGTGGCCGCCCGAGAGGTTCGCCCGGAAGCGCTGGTCCGTGAACACCAGGCGCAGGGTGCTCGTGATCAGGTTGGCGGTGGTCTCGAACCCCGCGATCAGTACGAGCCTGAGGTGCTCCAGGGTCTCGTCGTCACTGAGTCCCGAGTGGTGCTCCAACAGCCAGCTGGTGAAGTCGCGGCCGGGCTGCCGGCGCTTGCGGGCCACGAGTTCCCGCAGCGTCTCCGTCATGAAGTCGTTGCTGGCGAGGGCCGTCTCGGTACCGCGGAGCACGTCGCGGGCGGCCTCGACCAGGCGCGGGCCGTAGGACTCCGGGGCGCCGACGAGCTGCGTCATCACCAGCATGGGCAGCGGCTCCGCGAAGTCCGCGACGAGGTCCCCCGTCCCGGACTCGACGAAGGCGTCGATCAGCTGGTCCGCGAAGCGCTTGACGTAACGCCGGATGCCGCGCCGGTCGAACCGCTCCACCGAGTCGGTGATGGCGCCGCGCAGCCGCTCGTGGTCGGCGCCGTCCACCATGTGGCACACCGGCTGCCAGGCGGTCATCGGGGAGAGCGGGTGGTCCGGGGGAACATTGCCCTCCTGCCGCTCCCGCCACCGCCGCGGGTCCCGGGAGAACCGGGACGGCGTGCGCGCCACGTCCAGGTTCTCCCGGTGCCCCAGCACCAGCCAGGCCGGAAGGTCGCCGTGGACCAGGACCGGGGCCACGGCCCCGTGCTCGGCGCGCAGCTTCTCGTACAGGGCCATCGGGTCGGCCTCCGCCTCCGGCCCGTAGAGCCGGTGCGCGGGGCAGCCCGGCGGCGGGGCGGAAGGGGGCTGGGGGGTGCTCACGAGGCCTCCGGGGTCACGGCGAGGGAGTGCAGGTAGTGCATCAGCGTCATCAGGACGTCGCGGCTGGAGTCGCGCCGGCGGGCGTCGCAGGCGACGAGGGGGACGGACGGCGGCAGGTCGAGGGCGCTCCGCAGCTCGTCGAGGGGGTACACGGGCGCATCGGGGAAGCTGTTCACGGCGACGACGAACGGCACCCCGCGCTCCTCCAGCCGGCCGATCACGTCGAAGCTGACCTCCAGCCGGCGGGTGTCGACGAGGACCACCGCACCCAGGGCGCCCTCGAACAGGCCGTTCCACAGGAACCAGAACCGCTGCTGGCCCGGGGTCCCGAACAGGTACAGCACCAGCTCCTCGTTGATGCTGATCCGGCCGAAGTCCATGGCCACGGTGGTCGAGCTCTTGCGTTCGATCCCCGCCGTGTCGTCGACCCCGACCCCGGCCTGGGTCATGGTCTCCTCGGTGGTCAGTGGCCGGATCTCGCTCACGGCGCCGACCAGGGTCGTCTTGCCGACCCCGAAGCCGCCCACGATCACCACCTTGACCGCGGCCGCCGCCGTCGCCGGCAGGATGTCCTCGCGCCGCGGCCCCGCGGGGTGCTCAGAGCTTTCGAAGTCCATCGATCACTGCCTCAATCAATGCCAGGTCGGGGAGTCGGGCGGGGGCCACGGGCGCGCGCGAGATCACGTGCTTCGCGGTGAGGAGATCGGCCAGGAGCACGGTGACCACGCTCACCGGCAGGCCGAGGTAGGCCGAGATCTCGGCCACCGAGAGCGGCGACTGGCACAACCGCACGATGGCCGAGTGTTCCGGCTGCATGCCGGGCCGGGGCCCCGCCGTGGCGACGATCAGCGTCACCAGGTCGAGGCCGGTGGGGCCCAGCGGTTCGGTGCGGCCGCCCGTGATGACGTAGAGACGTTCCGGGCTGCCGTCTTCCCAGCTCTTGCCGGGGTCGCTCACGCGGTCAGCCTGGCGTCGCTGCGCGGCGGGCTGCTGAGGTGCTCTCCGATCCGCGCCACGAGGTCCCGCATCCGCTGGCCCATCAGCCCGGCGTCGACGCCCTCGTCGGCCAGCACCGCGAGGTACGCCCCGGCGCCGGCGGCCATCAGGTAGAAGAACCCGCCGTCCATCTCGATGACGACCAGCCGCATCCGCCCGCTGCCGTGCGGGAGTTCGGAGGCGACCGCGCCGGCCAGGCTCTGCAGTCCGGCGCAGGCGGCGGCCAGCCGGTCGGCGGTGTCGGTCTCCGCCCCGTGCTGGGCCATCCGCAGGCCGTCGGCCGACAGCACGATCACGTGCCGGGTCTGCGGGACGCTCTCGGCCAGGTCCTTGAGCATCCAGTCCATGTTGCTCTGCTGCTGACTCACGGCTGTTCCCCCTTGCTCGCCGAGGCCGGCGAGGTGTGCGTGTGCTGGTCGTCCGCCGAGTGGCTCTCGGCGGGCCGGGTGTCCCCGGAGAGGCCGCTCTGGAAGGCGGCGAGCCACATCCCGGGCTGGGCCTCGGCCCGCTCCGGTGCCGCGGCGGCGGTGGTCGTCCGCTCCGCGGCGGCCGGTGCGGCCGCAGCGGAGACCCGGCTCCTGCGCCGGCGCTGCGGCAGGCCGTTCGGGGTCCGCTCGGTCACGACGGGCCCCTCGTCGTCCGCCGGGGGCGCCTGCGGCCCCGTGATCCGGCGCTGCTGCTCCAGCGGGGCGGACCCGCCGGCCTTCGCCGGGAGGGCCGCGCGCGGGCCGGAGGACGTACCGATGCCGTGCGCGACGCCGGTCGCCGTCGAGACGGTGGTGATCAGGTCCTGCGGGACGACGAGGACGGCGCGCACGCCGCCGTACGCCGAGGAGCGCAGCGAGACCCGGAAGCCGTACGCCTGCGCCAGCCGGCCGACCACGGCCAGGCCCAGTCGCGGGGTCTCGCCCAGGTCGGTGAGGTCGATGCCCTCCTGTGCCTGGCGCAGCATCCGCTCGGCCCGCTTGCGGGCCTCCTCGCTCATGCTCAGGCCGCCGTCCTCGATCTCGATGGCGATGCCCGAGTTCACCTCGACCGCGGTCAGGTGGACCCGGGTCTGCGGCGGGGAGTAGCGGGTGGCGTTGTCCAGCAGCTCGGCCAGTGCGTGGATGAGCGGCTCGACGGCGGGCCCGACGACGGCCACCTGGGTCACCGAGTGCAGTTCGACGCGCTGGTAGTCGATGATCCGGGACATGGCGCCGCGCAGCACGCTGTACAGCGGGACGGCCTTGCCCCACTGGCGGCCGGGCCGCGCGCCGCCGAGCACGGCGATGGAGTCGGCGAGCCGGCCGATCAGCGCGGTGCCGTGGTCGAGGCGCAGCAGGTCTCCGAAGACGGCCGGGTCCTGCCCGTGCCGGTCCTCCATCTCGCGCAGCTCCTGGGCCTGCTGGTGCACGATCGCCTGGACGCGGCGGGCGATGTTCACGAAGGCCCGCTGGGCGGAGTCGCGCAGGTCCTCCTCGGCGACCACGGCGTCGAGCACCGAGCGCAGCACCGCCTGGTGCGCCGCTCTGAACTCCTGGGTCAGGCCCGGCCGGTGGACGTCGTCGTCCTCCAGGGAGGTGAGCACGTCCTCGGGGAACTCGCCCTTGCGCAGCCGCCCCACGATGTCGGGCAGCAGCACCTCGGCCAGCCAGACGGTCTCCGCCTGCTGGACCGCCAGGGCCTCCTCGCGCGCCGCCACCACGGCCCGCATCGAGGCCACCGCCCGGCCGCGCCGGGCGGCCTCGGCGCAGGACAGCGCGACGGCCACGCAGGCCGCGGCGCCGATCCAGGCGACGGAGGCGCGGGCGGACGCGGGTACCAGTGCCGCGGCCGCCGCGGATATCGCGGCGGTCACCAGGGCGGGCAGCGCCCATGCGACGGGTGAGGCGGGCCCTGGACTGCCGGGCGATCCCTCTCGAACCATCAGAACCCTCAAACGATCGGTTGTGGAAGATCTTGGACAACAGCCCGGGATCCTAGCGGCTCCGTGCACGGGTATTGACAGGAGGTCATGATGTGGACGTGCCAATGGAGTTGGCTTGGCCGAAACTCGTCGGACGACACCGCTGCACTGCCGCCGGACCCACCGGCCGGGTGATGGTGCCGCCCACCGCGCTCCGCGCGACAATGGGGGAATGCCGTACGTAGCGGTGACCGCACTCAGCCACGCCGGTCTGGTCCGCGAGCACAACGAGGACAGCCTCGTCGTCGGACCGTGGACCCTGTGCGCCACCGTGACCGACAGCCCCCAGACCCTCGTCTTCCCGCTCGGCCGCCCCCTGGTCGTCGCCGTCGCGGACGGACTCGGCGGACACCCGGCCGGGGAGGTGGCCAGCGCTCTCGTCGCCCGCCGGCTCTCCGCCCTCGGCCCCACCCTGAACGGACCGGACCCCCTCCGTCACGCTCTGGAGGTGTGCGACTACGAGGTGAACGCGGCCGCCGAGGGCCACCCGGAGATGTTCACCATGGCCACCACCGTCGCCGGCGTCCTCGTGCTCGGCCAGTCACTGCTCGTGTTCAACGTGGGCGACAGCCGGGTCTACTCCGCCGGACCCGACGGCCTGCGCCGGGTCAGCGTCGACGACAGCCCGCTCCCGCCACCCGGACGGCGCACCACCTCCGCCGTCACCCAGACCCTCGGCGGCAGCCGCGCCTCCGGCACCCCCGTGCCCCACGTGACGTCCCTGGCGCTCGCCCCGGGCGACCGCTACCTGGTGTGCAGCGACGGACTCACCGACCCGCTGCCCGACGAGGAGATCGACGCCGTCCTGCGGGTCCACGACGACGGCCGGGCCGCCTTCGAACTGTGGAAGGCCGCCATCGAGGCCGGCGGCCCCGACAACATCACGCTCGCACTGGTCCGCGTCGGAGCGTAGGACCGGAGGGGAGCCGGGCATGCCCCTGCACGTGGGAACCTCGGGCTGGCAGTACAAGGACTGGCGCGGCCCCCTCTATCCGGACGGCCTGCCCCAGCGGCTCTGGCTGGAGGAGTACGCCCGGGGCTTCGCCACCGTGGAGAACAACAACGCCTTCTACCGGCTCCCGGAGACCGGGACCTTCGCCTCCTGGCGCGAGCGCACCCCCGAGGACTTCGTGATGGCGGTCAAGGCCAGCCGCTACCTGACCCACGTCAAACGCCTGCGCGACCCCGAGGAGCCGGTGCACCGGCTGCTGGAGCACGCCGCCGGCCTCGGCCCCCGCCTCGGCCCCGTCCTGCTCCAGCTCCCGCCGACCCTCCGGGCCGACCCCGCCGCGCTCGACGCCTGCCTCGACTGCTTCCCCGGGACCGTACGGGTGGCCGTCGAACCGCGCCACCCGTCCTGGTGGGCCCCCGAAGCCCGGCTGAGGGCCGTCCTCGAAGCCCACGGCAGCGCCCTGTGCTGGGCCGACCGGTGGTCGCGGCCGGTGACCCCGCTGTGGCGCACCGCGTCCTGGGGGTACGTACGCCTCCACGCGGGCGCCGCGAACCCGCCGCCCCGCTACGGCCGGCAGGCGCTGCACTCCTGGGCCCGGCGGATCGCCGACGGCTGGCCCGACCGGGACGACGTCTACGTGTACTTCAACAACGACCCGGGCGGCGCGGCCGTCGCCGACGCCTCCCGCTTCGCCCGGGCCGCCGCCGCGGACGGCCGCACCGTCACCCGTACCCCGCCACCCCTTAAGGACTCCGGGTAGCGCGGCACCGCTCGCGCGGGGTCAGCCGGGCCGGCTGGTCCCCGTGCGCCGGCCGGGTGGGCGCCGGAGCGCCGCCCGCTAACCCGCCGCCGACTCCTCGGCCACCCACCGCAGGTACGCCTCGGCCCCGCCCGTCACCGGCAGGGTGATCCACTCGTGCACCTCGTACGGATGCTCCCGCCCGACCCAGGCGGCGAGCTCCGGCAGCCGGCCGGCGGTCGTCTTGTACGAGATCCGCCACTCCCGGGCCGTCTCGACGCTCCCCCTCCACCGGTAGACGGAGGTGAACGGCGGGTCGACCTGCGCGCAGGCCGCCAGCCGGGCCTCCACCGCCCCCCGCGCCAGCGCCTGCGCCCGCCCCTCGTCGTCGACGGTGGTCTGCGCGATCACGATCCCGGTGCTCTCCACGGCCCCGACCCTACCCAGCCGCCGCGGCCTAGGATCGGCGCACGCCGCCGGGGCGGGTCCGAGCCAGGGTCAGGAGAACGCCGTGCTGAAGGAATTCGCCGAACTGTCCACACCGCTGATCGCCGACGCCTGCGTCCGCACCGGCGTACCGCTGCGCACCGCACCGCCCGGCATCGCCTCCGTCCCGGCCGCGGGCCGCCTCGCGGGCCGCGCCCTGCCCGTGCGGCACTACGGCAGCGTGGACGTCTTCCTCGAGGCCTTCGCCGCGGCCGAGCCGGGCGACGTCCTCGTGATCGACAACGGCGGCCGCACCGACGAGGCCTGCGTCGGCGACCTGGCCGTCCTGGAGGCACGGGCGGCGGGCATCTCGGGGCTGGTGGTGTGGGGCCTGCACCGGGACACCCCCGAACTGGCAGAGATCGGCCTCCCGGTCTTCAGCTACGGCAGCTGCCCGGCCGGCCCCGTACGGCTGGACGGGCGCGGGCCCGAAGCCCTGACCAGCGCACGTTGCGGGGAGCACCTGGTGCGGGGCGGGGACCTGGTCTTCGGCGACGAGGACGGCGTGCTGTTCGTCCCCTCCGCCCGCGCCGGGGAGGTCCTGGCGACGGCGCACCGCATCCACGACACCGAACGCGAACAGGCCCGCAGGATCCGGGCCGGTGAGACCCTGCGCGAACAGACCGCGTTCGCCGACTACCTCACCCGCCGCGCCGCCGACCCCTCCTACACCTTCCGGGCGCACCTGCGCCGCATCGGCGGGGCGATCGAGGAATGACCCGCCCCGCCCCGCCCCGCCCCGCGCCGGGTCCGCGGTCAGTCGAGGACGTCGGGGACCGGCTCGGCGCTGCTGCGCCGCAGTGCCGTCCTCGACCCGGTGGCCGGGCCGAGTGCCCAGTCCGAGAGGGCCATGGAGTCCATGTAGCGCTCCTCGTCGCCCAGCAGGACGCCGATGACGGTCTTGCCGTTGCGGGTCACGGAGAAGACCAGGCACTTGCCCGCGGCCGTGGTGGTGCCGGTCTTGACCCCGATGGCGCCGGGGTAGCCGTAGCCGGCGGGCCGCGGCTGGACCAGCAGGTTGGTGTTGGACCAGGTGGCCAGGGACGACGTGCCGCCGGTGCTGTACGCGGCGGTCTTCACGAGCGCCTGCAGCAGCGGGACGGTCATCGCGTGCCGGGTGAGCTTGGCGAGGTCGCGCGGGGTGGTGAGGTTCCTGCCGGTCGGGGAGATGCCGTCGAAGCTGTCGTAGACGGTCCCGGTCAGGCCCAGCGCCTTCGCCGTGGCGTTCATCCTCGCGATGAAGTCCGCGGTGCGCCCGGCGGTGGTCGAGCCGGCCCCGAAGGTGTCCGCGAGCGCGTACGCGGCGTCGCAGCCCGAGGGCAGCAGCATGGCGTAGAGCAGCTGACGGACCGTCGGGGTGGCCCCGGCCTTCAGCTGGGCGGAGCTCGCACCCTTGCGGTAGACGTAGTCGAGGTACTCCTGCTTGACCGTGACCCTCCGGTCGAGGTCCAGGCCGGGCTGGGACGTGACCACGAGAGCCGTCATGATCTTGGTCGTACTGGCCATCTGGCGTGGGGTGTCGGGGGCCTTGGAGGTGAGCACGGCCCCCGTGGCTCCGTCGACGAGCACCGCGCCGGCCGCGCTCAGGGCGGGCGCGGCGGCGGCACGGGCGGGGACGGCGGCGGTGAACAGGGCACCGGCGGCGAGGGCGACGGCGAGCGCGCCCCGGGCGCGCCGCATCAGACTGGCGATCATGCGACCTCACATGAGAGGGGGGAAGAAAGCCCGGAGGAGACAGGTGTTGGTCTCCCCGCCCTCGCGCCCTCCGACACCGTGCCGCGCCTCCGCCTCGTGCGCGCGCCGCAAAAGCCGGCCGACCCTGCCCTGGGAGAACTCCTGCAAGAACTGGGGAGGGCTGACCGGGCAGCGAATCGTCGTAGTCTCCGGAGACCGGGGAGCAGACACACCGGGAGCATTCGCATGCTTCGCACCATGTTCAACTCCTACATCTGACATCTGGGCGTTTCCGCAGGTCAGCGGCGTGACGGCAGGGCTTTGGTCAGCAAACGGTCAGCATCAGCCCCTGGTGCTGATCACGGAAGCGCCGTCGCCGGCAGTCGCGCATGTCGCCGGCGCAGGGGCCGTGTCGGTGCTTCGTGACGGCCTCTGCCACGTGGAGCCCGACGTCGTTGGGGCCGCGCCCGGCCGTCCTCGCCGGTGCCACGGGTGCAGTCATCCGCCCGACGACGAACGCAGCAACAGCCTCGTCTCCTCCGTTCAGGCGAAGCGATCGCTATTTCGGCAGCGGTTCGATCTCAGGGTTTCTAGCGTCGGCAGCAGTGTTTCGCTGGGCGAGAGGACTCGAACATGACCGACCCTGCCGCAGGTGTGCGCCCACACGCTGTAGCGCGCCGGCTCCCCGGCCGTGCAAAGCGGCGCATGGACGTCCTGCGCGAGTACGAGCAATTCAATTCCGATCGCCGCAGGGGGATTCCTCCGGTGCTGTGGCCATTCTTGGCGCCGGACCCGGACTCGTACTACCGATGGCGGGTCCAGCTGGATTGCGCTTGCATCAAGGAGCTGCTGACACCGGACGACTGCACCCCGCCAAGCGAGAGGCAGTGGCGTGGCCTCGGGAATGGTGGAGCATTGCCGCAGGGACAGGTGTACTGCCGGCACGACGATTCCGTCGATGCTCCCTACCGCGACATCATTGAGTGGGGAGAACGACGAGAGGTGAGCTTTCCCGCCGACCCGGTGGAGCCACCCGAATGGGCCGAAGCCGACGTGTGGGCCGTGATCCGCCACCATGAAGCACACACGTCGGCCTTCTGGAAGATAACGCTGGCCTGCGGACACCTCGAAGAGGTCGTAGCGCCAACCCTCGACTGGAAACCCGATGACGGGCCGCGCTTGGCCGAGGCCAAAAGGGTGAAACAGATGATCGAGGAATTCGAGCAGGCCTGGGCCTCAGACCCGATGCTTCAACCCGAAGCCGAACGTGAACACACCCGCCGGATGCTGGCGGCAGGCTGGCCGCGTCCAATGCCGGAACAGTCTTGCCATACCTGTCCCCACGCTCGCGCGATTGTCGCGTATCAGCACGTGGGCTGGCTCATTCCACGCAAAGAGGCGCCGAAGCCCGAGGACCCGCCGCCGGATCGCGCTGTCTTGGAGCGCCGACTGCGCCGGGCCGAGGCCGAGGCGGAACGGCTGCGAGTGCAACTGTCCGGGCACGAGGAGCGACGGGACGCCTGACCGACGGTTCCCGTGAGCTGCTGGCACTCTTTCGGATCGGATCCCCTCAACTCCCACTCACACCGCCGATGGATGGTGTCGCGCCCGTGTGCACCTGGGCGCGACGCCATCCCCCCTGCCCGAGCATGCTCAGGTCAGTACGCGCATCGCGAGTACGGAGCCGTCTTGATGGATGGAGACGGGGCCGTCCCACTTCGATTCCCAGCCGAGGAGCGGCCATGTCTTCCGGTGGGCGTGGACCTCGGCGCGGTACCGCTCCAGCTGACCGTTCTCGAGATGGTGGAAGAGGTCCTTCGCGACTCCGGAGAACGCCTCGACCCGTGTCCTGTTGAGACGGAAGACGTGGTCGGTGCCGACGAAGTCGATGCCGTGGAGCTGTACGTACGCGTCTTGGACGCTGTCGGTGGCGGCATGGATGAGGCCCGTGAAGTGGCGCTGTCCCTGCCTCTTGGTCAGGTACTGCGCGGTGGCCGTGCCGTCTCCGGCGAAGGCCGTCAGGCCGGCGGCGGCGGTACGGGCGAGGACGCGCCGAAACCACGGATAGTGCTCGGGCTGGACGTGGAACCCCGGTTCGGGCGCTGACGGTTCGTCGCCCTCGTGGGGCCGTTGGATTCCCGGGTAGATGTTCTCGTCTTCGACGGGTTGATCGAGGTGGTTGTCGGGGGACTTGAGCGGGCCGTTCAGCTGGCCGCCGGTTCCGCGCGCCTGCAAGGCGTGCACCGTGAGGGGGCCCTCGGTAGGAAGCTCTGTGCTGAACACCAGGACCGGCGTCTCGTTCCACGCGCCGATGTGGACTGCCTCGACGTGGGCGGAGGCGGACGCCAGCTGGGTGTGCGACGTGGCGGCGTTGCTGTGGTTGCCCTTGCAGGCGATCGGGATGACCGACGACGGCTCGCCGGGCTTCCAGACCTCGGCGAAGAACTGCGGCCGGTAGCGGTAGCCGGATCGCGGCCCGGAGTCACGGCTGGTGAGGGCCCAGCCGGCCCGCAGCGCGGTGTCGGCGGGGACGACCGAGATTGAATGATCCGGGTAGCGTCGGCCCAGGAGCTGTCGGGCGAGAGTCAGGGCGAAGCCGGTGCCGAGCTCCCCGGACTGGATCGCCTTGTAGTAGTCCGCGGTCTCCCGGCCCTCTGCCGAGAGCGTCATGAAGGACTCGGCGCCGCCGGTCAGAGCCTGGCTGTACTTCAGGCATCCCCAGTGTTCCGCGAGCCCGCGGCTGGCCCCTCGCCGGGACAGGGCGATGGCCCGGCCGAGGGTGTGTAAGACATCCCAGGGCGTGAGCTGGACGGTCCGGTCCAGCTCCTTCGTCGGTATGGGGCGCAGACCAGACTTGCGCCGGAGCTCTTCGAGCTCCTTCTCCTCGCGGGCCTTGTCGTCCTCGGCGGCGGCCTCATCGACCTTGCCGACCAGCCCGGTGCTGGAATGAGCGGAGATGTTGGAGGGCTGGACGAGCTCCTTCAGTACGTCAGCGGCTGGCTTCAACCTGTTCCCCTTACGGTTCGCTCGGGTGTGACAGACCAACATCGCAAGCTATGCAGCGGGACAGGGGCGCGCATAGGGCGTACATGCGCACGGCGCTGCATGCCCGCTCTGCCTCCCTGCCGGTTCTGTGATCGCGACGGCTGTAGTCGGCGGCGAGGGCGTGATCATCCGCGCCCCCGGGACTTCAGCGGTGCTTGGGTGACTGGACACCCGCGGCTCAGTGCCCTGCACGCGCTCATCCTGGATGGTGACCTGAGGCTCGTTACCGCTGGCAATTCCATAGCCATCTGGGATCCGATGACGGGCGACAAGGCGGGGCTGCTCGGTATTCGGCCGGACCTGACGGCCACGCGTCCTGGCTGAGTGCCAGAACAGTCAGCAACGGGTCAGCGTGAGTCCTGAACGACCTGCGGACAGATGACCGAACTTGCGAGTCGTTGCAGGCTCCGGAGACCTTCCTGCACCTGCAGAAAGGCGGGCAGGGAACAGACATCCCTTGCGCCGGCGACCCTCAGGACGGAGACGGTTCCGGGATGAGTGATTCCCGGCCGATCCGCTTGCCGTCTTGGTAGACCGTCACGGTGTCCCCGTCGATGCGGTAGCTGTACGGGTCGTTGCGCGCTTCGAAGCCGCCCGTTGTCTCCTGGGCAGGCATGGCGATTCCCGGCTCGCGCTGGTCGCTGAACTCCCCGTAGTAGTACAGGCCTCCGCCACTCGTTCGACAGAGCGTGATCTGTTTGTTCTCCGTTCGAAACGCCTTGACCAACTCCGCCCCGTCTCCGGCAGGGATGGCCCGGGCGATCCGGTCTGGGCAGGAGGCGGCCCTGGGCGTCGTGCCGCCGGAGCCCGAGCGGGAGCCGTCACTTTCCGACGCCAGGAGATCGTGGATGCCTCTGGACAGCATCGGCAGCAGGAACATCACGACGAACAACCCGAGACAACCCAGGGCGCAACCCTTGCCCTTACCGGACCGCTTGGGCGGTCCGTAGAAAGGAGGGCGGTACGGAGGAGTGTAGGGAGGAGGCATGTACGGAGGGGCTGGGACAGGCGGTGGAGGGGCCGGGGCGGCGGACGGGGGTGCGTACCCGCCGGGGGCCGAGGGGTAGAACACCTCCACCGGCTCGCGGCGGGGCGGCACGGTGGGGCTCGAAGTCGTCTTCCTGGTGGTCGTCTTCCTGGGGGCTGTCGCCTTCTTCGCGGTGGTGGGCTTGGGCGCGGCCGCCTTCTTCGCGGCGGGCTTGCGCGGTGTCGGCTCTTTGGGGGCAGCCTTCTTCGTCGCCGCCTTCCAGCCGGTAGCGCAGCCTATGCAGCTCAGATCGTCCTGACCGTTGTTCGTGCCGCACTGGGCGCAGTTCCAGTTGCTCGACGGCCCGGCAAGGGACCGTTTCCGTGCAGGCGGTCTACTTCGGTCCGTATCGCATGCCTGACACGCTTTCGCGGCAGGCACGTTGTAGACGTCGCATGCCGTACAGCGCCAGTTGGCCCCGGACACCGTCGCTTCCCCTCCTATTATCGCGAGCCGGTCAGGGTGCCGGCTCTGTCGTGATCCGGTCGAAGATCTCCCCGTACAGTTCCTCGGAGTCCGCGTTCGTGGACCCTGTGATCCAGTTCGGGTCGTCGCGAGGAATGCGGCTCACGGCATCCTCCTGGTCTCCGTCGTCTGGTGGACCGAGGATGCCGTACCTGACACGAACCTCCGTCATGAACCGTGCGGCTGAAGCCGCGTACTGGGTGGGAACGTCGACCCGCACCATGACCATCCCGCTGGCCCCCTCGCTCGTCCCCTCCGGCCGAAACCAGAAGATCAGCTGGACTTCGCCCGGCTGTCCATGAGCCCTGCTGTGCAGCGAGGTGCAGCGTTCCACCGAAAGGTCCAGCACGCCCAGGCGGTGCCAGTTGAAGACGAAGGTACCGTCGGCCAGCCTCACCGACGCGCCCGGGAGATCGAGGTTCACAGGCTGTTCGCGATGGTCTCGATGATTTCGTCCATCTCGAATTCCTCCAGTCCGGCGCCGGCCTTCGACTCGAAATGCAGAGTCAGGTCCCATTCCTCGGCGATCGGGTCCTGCCACGGCGCTCCGTCCGGAGCGAACAGCACCAGACGCTTCGCGGACTGCTCCATCACCGCAGTCTGACTGCGGGCATAGCCCCACTGCTCGAAGAGCTCGTCCATGGTGCGCGGGATGCCGGCCGGATAGGTCTGAGCCGAGGCCCCGACCGTTCCGAGCGGGTGGGCGGGGGCGTCCGTGAACATCACGATGACGTGCCGCCTACGGTCGAGGCCCTTCTCCCAGGGCGAGTTGATCGCGAGAGCGAGCGCTTCGAGACCTGACTCCGGAATGTCGCCGCCGCCCCCGGCGTCGATGCCTCGTACGAACATCTCGAAGTCCTTCGACTGGTCGGGCAGCACCAGGAAGCCCGTCTGCTCGATTGCATCGTCGGTGTTGTCGCCGAAGTCGCGGAACGCGATGACCTTCAGCCGCAGTTGGCTGATGGCTTTGCCCTTCTTGGCCATCACCTCATTGAGCCGGTCGTGGAACTGGAGGGCGCTGGTCTTCACCGTGTCCAGGACCGGGAACATGCTGCCGGTCGCGTCAATGCACAACACGATGTCGACCGCGTACTGCAGATTGCCCTGGTACTGGTCGATGTTGCCGTTCATTGGGTGTGTCTCCTCGATGATCTCGGATGGCTTACGAGGTGTGCTTGCGGTCGCCGAGGTTGATGCGGACCCGCGAGGTCCGCCCGGCGGCCGGCGCTGCCCCTTCCTCCTTCGCCGTCCCGGTGGCCGGGGAAGGAGGTGTGGACGACGGCGGGGATGTGGGTGCGGGTACCGTGCCGCGTCCGAGGTTGGTTCTGATCCGGCTGGTCCGCGTAAGGGCGTCGTCGGCCACCCCGGGCTTCAGGGCCGCCGGGCCCGGCACCTCGGGATGCGTCCTCGCCGGTGTGGTTGTACCCGGGCGCCGGTGTACGAGGGCGCACACCTGCGGGTCCGCGAGCGCCTTGAGATACGTGGCGATCCGCGGGCGGTTCCTCGGCACTGGGCCGGTCATCGCCCGGATGAGCCCTTGCATGGAGTCCGAGAGCCGCGGGTCCAGGTTCAGTACCTCGCCCGCGTTGACCGCGTCGGCCGGGGAACCGTACCGAGTGCTGTGTCCCGGCAGCGCGCCGGTCAGGTAGTAGTGCGTCATCAAGCCCAGCGCGAAGACGTCCACCGCCGTCGTCAGATGCTCCGGCTGGACGGTCTCGTCCTCCTGGACGTACCGGCGCCATTCCGGTGCCCCGTACAAGGAGTCACCGGCGACCTCCTGGCGGCCCGGTGGACTGCCCGATACGTACGAGTCGTCGAAGTCGATCAGCTTCGCCGAGTAGAAGACGACTCCGTCGCGCTTCTGGATCAGCACATTCAGCGGCTTGAGGTCGCCATGCACCACGTCGATGTCGTGGAGTAGCTGGAGGCTCAGAGCCAGCGTCTTCAGCAGCACCGCCTTTTGCCGGGGTTCCAGTGCTTGGGGCTTCTCCAGGCTGGAGGTGTCGATCCGTTCGGTGACCTTGTAGTACGTGCTGCCCTCGTGGAAGAAGTCCGCGGCAAGTACCAGATTGCCGCCGCCGACAGCATCCGGGCGCAGCCGCTTCATGATGCCGCGGTGCCGGTCCTCGAACTCCTGGCACACTTCGAGGCGGATCCGTTGGCTGGCGGCGC
The DNA here is from genome assembly GCF_002028425.1 of Streptomyces katrae. Lineage (GTDB taxonomy): Bacteria > Actinomycetota > Actinomycetes > Streptomycetales > Streptomycetaceae > Streptomyces > Streptomyces katrae_A. The sequence goes on from NZ_CP020042.1 coordinate 6,651,199, forward strand.
TCGCGGTGGATCCCTCGCGCGGACGCTTGGGTTCGAGGAAGCGCTTCAGGAAGTACTGATGGCCGTCCTTCTCGGCGAATGCCCACATGCATTTGCCGCCGTTGGCGTTCGTCGGCTCGCTGACCACGAGGTATCCCGCGATCTCATCGCCCTGCTTCATGCCCGCTCCTCCTGTGGCGCCGGCAGGTATGTCTCGTAGCCGGTGCGGTAGCCGTGCCAGGTGTCGTCCTGCCAGGCCCGTACGGCAGATGCCGGATCGGTGTGCGTGGGCCGGTCCTTCCGGCAGAACCCGGCGATGAACTCCTGGCGCGCGGCGAATGCGTCCCGTAGCCTGGTGAAGTCCTTGTAGCCGAGCGCGATGAGGCCGAGCGAGGCGTCATCGGCGGTATAGCCCTGCACGCTCCGGCGGATCAGCTCGGCCCACTCGGTCTCACAGTTCGCGTGCCGCAGGGTGGACAGCAGGGCGTTCTCGAAGTCCGCCGGGGTGTGGACGTACCCGAAGAAGCCGTCCGTGGCCGTCAGCAGGACACAGGGCAGCGGGAACTTGAACGAGTGCTCCTGGACGTAGAAGTCGCGGTCCGCGCAGACCGTGTTGGTCATCGGCGGGTCCGAACGCAGCAGTTCCAGCGCGTCGCTCACCTCGGTATGGTCCCGAGTCAGTACCTGGAGCCCGGCCTCCGGGTCCAGCAGATAGGCGCGGGAGTCCCCGGCCCACAGAGCCAGGCCTTCCAATTGGCCTTCTGGCGGCAGGCTGAATTCGATGGCGGCCAGCGTGGTCGGCAGTTGGCGCCGCATCTTTCCGACGATCTTGCTGTGTCGCTGCGGGGCCCGCTCGTGGAAGAAGTCCAAGTATCCCTTCAGGTTTTCGGCACCGGCGGCCTCCCCTGTGGTGGTCACCTCCTGGAACCAGCAGTCCACGGCGAGCCGGGCGACGCGTGCCCCTACCCACGCGCCCGTCCGCTGCTCACCATCCGGCGCCTGCCAGGCGGGCGATGAACCAGAGCCGCCCGAACCGTCGAAGACGCCGATCAGGCCCCGATGTGTCGTCAGGTGGTAGGCGAGCAGCGGCTCGGCGTCCTCGCCGCGCCCCGGCACGCGTTCCGTCCAAACGCCGATGGTGTGGAGCCCGGGAGTGCTGTGGCCCCAGATCATCCGGGGGGCGGGCTGGGGTCCCGATGCGTCGGAATCGGCGGACCCGGTCGGCTGTGGTGATGAGGAACCGGTGGCCCCTGTGCCGGAAGGCGGCAGGTGGGCCGAGCCGCCTTCGTGCAACGGCGGCCATTCCTCCGCGCGGGGTGAGGAGGGGAGGGCGACCGGACCGCGGCCGATGATGCGGGCCCCATCGTCCTCGGCGTCCTGGTGCGGTGGAGTCATCCGCGCTCGCCGCCGTCCGTGCCGCGCTGCCGCTTTGCCGTGCCCCGTACCCGGCTCGCCCGCCTGGGCTGCTCGGACGCCGGGGTTGCGGCGTCGTAGGGGCGTTCCGATCCGGAGTGGCGCGCGGTGCCGGACAGTCGTGAGGGCTTCGCCGTGCCGACCGTACCGGAGGCCGACCGGTCACCGGGGGACCGTCCCCCTCCGCCTGCTTCCGGCCGCCCCGGCGGTGTCGTGGGCGGTACCGGTTCGTCTTCCGGAGGAACCGTCGGCACCGGCGTCACCACCTCGCCCCGCAAGGGCGTCCTCCCCGACATTCGGGGCTTCGCGGCAGGCGACGTACGTCCGCTGGGGCCGGCATCCGACGAGGGACGGCCTGCGTCCCCCGCTGGCCCGGGGGCCGAGAGCAGAGGGTCACGTGCGGAGGAGAGAGCGCCTCGCAGGCGTCCTCGCCGCGGTCCGCCGAACGGCTCGTCCTCGCCGCCGAGAATTCCGTCGATCACGGCTCGCTCGAGCTCCGCCTGCTCGAACGGCTCACGGTCGGCGTCTCCCCGTTCCAGCACCATGCGCAGGGTCTGGAGATGCGCCTCCCGCTGCTCGGCCTGGCCTTTCTCGATCCAGGCGAGTGCCGCGCGTGGTCCCTCCCTCTCCATGATCTCGGCGATGATGCCTTCAACGCCCTCGTCCCGCATCAGCTCCAGATGGCGTCGGCGCCGCATTCCATCGAGCCGGGTCTCCCGAACGACATCGCGGAATTCCCGCCCGCTGGTGGCGATCTCGTCCTCGTCGATGAGCAGTTCCACATGAAGGCCGCGCAACAGTACGGCTGAATCACCCGTGAAGCCGCTGACCGAGGCGTTCAACGCCCGCTCGGCCTGGTGGAATTCAGCGACGTCGTATTCTCGTGCCACCGCCCGGAGCATCGTGCGCAAGTGCCCGTACAGCGCTCCGCTCATGTCCCGGATGCCGCGCCGGACCACCTCGGCCGGATTGGCGACCCGGCAGACGAGATCGACCCTGCTGCGGAACGAGAAGGTGGCGTCCCTGCTCAGTAGCGGAATATCCAGGATCAGCCGGTGCTCAGCGAGATCGACGGTGTACACACTTTGGTACGAGCCGAACCGGGCCGCCGGAATCTCCTCGCCCGGCAGGATCACCAGAGCGGCCCCGCTGTCGGGCACCAGGACGAGCGCTCGCCCCGGGGTCGGGGGCCGCAGCGGGTTGATGAGCCGCCAGCGCGGCACGGGCTGGCGGTCCAGCACAGGGTCGTAGGTCAGTTCCGTCACCGTTCTCCTCTCACAGTTCAAGAGCGCGGGCCAGGTCCGCGGCATGCGCGGAAGGGTGTTCCCGGTCACTGGCCCATTTCGTGAGCCACCAGTGCAAGCGCTCCCGGTGCTTGCCCGGGAGACGTGCGATGTCGAGCACCAGGGTGCGCAGGGATGCCGGACCCTCGGGGCACGAGTCGGCGTAGGTGTCGATCCATCCGCGCAAGGCCGCGAACGCCGGCTCCTGCACGGGTTTGCGGGCCAGTGCCCGCCCCCAGAGCTCAGCCAGTGCCCGACGGTGGTGGGGTAGCACGCTCAGGAGCAGCGGCACGCCGTCGACGGCTCCCCCCGGTCCCGCTGCGCCAGGGACGGCCGAGGTGTACGGCGTCGAAGCGGCGAAGACGAACGCGGAAAGCGTCTTGAGGACCATCGGCGACTGGTCCTGCGGCTGAGACCAGTGCAGGTAGGCGGTCAGTACCTCCTGTGTGCGCCCCTGGTGGAGTAGGTGTACCCCGCCCCAGGCGACCGGGGTCAATGTGCCCCAGTCGTCCCCCCGGTCCAGCGCGCTGCGCAGCACGCCTAAAGCTCGATCCGGGGCGTTGCGGCCGAAGAGCCCGCCGACGGCGGTGGCCGCGGTGCCTGCCAGCCGCCGCTCGTACGCCGAGTGGCCGCCGCCTGCCCACTGGTGCAGCAGCTCCCAGACCGCTTCGGCTGTGGCGGGAGTCGATCCGGCCACGCCGATGGCCGTTGCCGCAGCCTGTCGCACAGGCCACGAAGTGCTTCCGGCCCAGGACTTCACGAAGCGGTGCACCGCGTAGTGGTAGTCGGACCGGGCCAGCACCCCGCTCGCGACGGCCGCCTGGGCCCTGACCTCCAGATCGGAGTGGCCGAGCAGCCGCCGCAACCACTGGAGCACCGCTTCCCGGCGCCCGTCCAACGTGGTCCATGCATAGGTGAGGACCACGTGGCGCACCAGCGCACTGCGAAAACGCACCCGGGGAGACCCGGGCAGTTCCCCCGCTCCGGGGAAGACCAGCTCGATCCAGGGCTGGTCCTGCTCCAAGCGGTCCCGGAAACGCACATCCGGCGGGGCCGGCTCCTCTGGCGACAGGGCCTGACGAAGGCGGAGCGCGGCGTCGGCGACGGTGAGGTAACCACCGCCCTCCAGCACGGCGGCGGCGAGTGCGAAGGCGATGGCCTCCGGCTCATGATGGGTGCGGAACCACGTGTAGACCTGATCGCTGGGGTCACGTAACGCGGCGACGGCCGCTGCCAGGTCGCCACCGGTTGTGACCACCGAAGCGAGCCGCACCGCATGGGAGGCCAGTGGCTGTTCCCTCAGAGCGGTCAAGGCGCCCGAGGCGTCCAGCAGCGCCATCAGCTCGCCCCGGCGCTCGGGATCAGCGCCGTGCCCGAGTACCCGGCGCTCCAGCACGGCGAGTGGATCCACCGGACTCAGCCCGTGCCACGCGAGGTCGTCGCCACTGGGGCCGGACACAGCCGCCTCGACCTCGGGTCCGCCGATGAGCACGAGATGGGCCCCGGCAGCTCGGAGCTTTGACGCGGCACCCGCGAGTCCGCGTGCCGAAAGCCCGTCGGGGTAGCCGTCCAGCACAGCGATGCAGCCGCTTCGCTCGGCCGGGGGCTCCCAAGCGGGGGAGACGATGGACACCGCGTCGAGAAGACGGTGACAGCCGCCGTCCGAGGAGCTGTTCAGTGTGAGCGCCTCGGCGAGCAAATTGACGGCAGCAGCCGTCCGCCCGCTGCCGGGCGAACCGGTCAGCACCAGCAGATGCCGCTTGCACAACGCGTCCAGCGCTTCGTCGTAGCGCTCCGGCTGTACATACAGATCCGTGTACTCGGCGATCTCATCCTCAGCAAGGGGTACCGTACCTGTGGATCCGCTTGAGGCCGCCGGGACACGGCCGCCGCCGAAGTTGAATCCACCGCCGAAACTCACCGTGTCGTTGAAGAGCGCCAGTGTGCCGATTCTGGTCCTGGACGCGTCCGCGTTCAGCCGCTCGGCGATACGGTCCGCAATGGCCCCGGCGCGCAGTGCCTCGGCCCTTTCGGCTTCGCTCTCCGCACCACCCGCGGCCAGCGAACGTAACGCGTCCGACTCACTGACCGGGCCGTCCTCGTCCGCTGTGCTGTCTGTTGCGGGTGACTTGGTCGTCGCGTGCGTCGGGTCCTCCGAGACGGGGCCCGAGCCACCGGTTGTGTGCACCACCTCGTCTGGCAGAGGTTCCTTGCTCATGAACGTTCAGCCCGTCAGGAGATGTTCCAGTCGCCCTGGACTTCGACCTTTTCGTTGAAAATCTGGGCGTTCTTGATCACGGCAGCATTCACATGGCCCCGGCCTCCATGGGCGGCCGCGGCCTCGTCGACGGTCCGCCGGACCTCGGCCTCGAAGTCCCGGTCGCGGAGCATGTGCGCCAGCAGCACGCGCTGGAGTTCCTCCTGGGCCGCTGAGTCCCCGGGACTCTGCTGTAGCTGGTCAAGGGCCGCCTCGGCCCCGCTGTCCCCACGGAATCGAGCCCGCAGCCGTTCGATGAGCTGGACACCTCCACCCCAGCCCGCGCGACCCGCTTCCTGGCCGGTGGTCTCCAGCGCCCCCTTGATGACCAGAGCCACCCCGGCTACGGCGATAGCCGTGATCGGATCCATGTTCTCCCCGTTTTCTACAGACAGACGCCTGACCCTAGGGGAGGCGGAGTTCGGCCGTGATCCTTTTCCACGCAGTTGACCGAATCTGGTGCACGACGGTGGCCGATAAGTACAGGAGAGAGGGTGTGCCGTGGATACCCGGCGCTCGCGCCCTACACGGCGGTAGCACGGCAGATATCTTCCGCCCTGATCAGGCCGCGACCGGTCGTGGTCGCGGCAGCGAGGTGGGGGATCGCACCGATCTGGTGATGCGTCAGAAGAGTCAGCAAAGGGTCAGCGCGAGTTCTTAAGGGCATGGGGACGGCTGACCGGGGATGCGAACCGTTGTAAGGTGCCGGGACCGCCCTTGACCTGCGGAGCAGGCAGGGAGCAGACAATCCGGGAGTTTTCCGATGCTTCGCACCATGTTCAAGTCCTACATCTGACATCTGGGCGTTTCCGCAGGTCAGCGGCGTGACGGCAGGGCTTTGGTCGGCAAACGGTCAGCATCAGCCCCTTGGGTTGCTCACGGAGGCACACCAGCCGGCGGTCGCGCATGTTGCTGGCGCAGGGGGCTTGTCGGTGCGCCGTGACGGCCTCTGTCACGTGGAGCCCGACGTCGTTGAGGCCGCGCCGGCCGTCCTCGCCAGCGACACGGGTGCAGTCATCCACCGGATGACGAGGGTGCAGAGTGGGGCGGCGGTAGCTGCGTCTCCCTCGTTCAGGCGAAGCGATCGCTATTTCGGCAGCAGTTCGATCTCAGGGTTCCTAAGCCACGGGAAGCCATGGGCGGTTTCGTGTTCGGGCCGTTCTCGCACGTCGCTGCTGACCCAAGCTCGCTCGGTCGATCCACCTCTCGCGCAGCGCGAACGGGCCACCCATGGGTGTCCGGCCACCTCACGACAGCTCACCGATAGGGACGCACGATCGCCCTGCGTCCAACTCAGCTGGCCTGCCTCCTCTTGCAGTCAGCAGCTGTCTTGCCAGTCGGCTCTGGCAACCTCTCGACCAGAGGCACATACAGAAATTTTTGGTAGGTGGTTAAGAATCCGGCCCCGCTGGACGTTAGCTCTCCGACGGACCTTTCTGTGTCTGTTGCTCGGTCTGGCTGCTGGTCACCCGGCGCAAACGGTTGAAGTCCCAGCAGCCAGGCCAACTCCTTCGGTGCACCGCTCAGGCAGGGGGACGCCTACCAGGCTTAGCCGGTAGGCGTGTTCGGAATGCCCAAAATCGCTCGCATGAGTGATCCCCCACTTGACCGCCACTCTACGCATCCATTGAAATGCATCTCGTAACCAAAGGTGACTCATTGCGCCGGGTGACCGACGGTTGCGCTTCAGAGCAACAGGCACACAAATGATGAGAAAGGTTCCATTTGGACATGTATCTACCCAAGTACCACATCGCTGGCGTCATCGCGCTGATCGCCTGCAAGACGGTGGAAGCCTTCAGCAACACCTGGGACCCGGCCGCTGAAACGGTCGAACTTGGGGTGATCGCCGCTGCTGGCGTAAACCTGGCTCACCGGGCCATCGACTACTGCCGGCGCGTGAACCGAGCGGTGATGATCACAGAAGGCGAGGCCCGGTCCCACAGCGAGTGGCGTCGCCCGTGACGCCTACTGGCGACACGGAATGGGAGGCTGGCTGCGGTGAAGACACCGCATCAGCCTCCCAGGCGCGCTTGCAGCAGCTCTACCAAGAGATGCATCCCCGCCTGACCCGCTACGTCCAGCTCCAGTTCCCGTCGCTCGGCCAGGCCGCTGCTGAGGACGTAGTCGCCGAAGTGTTCGTCAGGGCGTTCAGCGACTGGGACCGCATCGGCTCAATGGAAGACCCTGTCCGCTACCTGCGCGTGGCAGCGCGAAATCGAGCCATCGATACCTGCCGCCGCCTCCAGCGGGCATCGCCGACAGAAGACGGTGCGATCGGCCGCCTGGCAGAGCGTGCCAACCGCCTCAACGTGACCCAGGCACTTAGCCACGACTACTCACAATCCGACCCTGGAGATGTCGCCGCAGAGCTACTGCAGCAGGGGCTCCAGGCCATGCGGCCCACACAACGACACAAGGTCGCCAGCCTCCAAGCCAGCGGTTTGACGGATGTCGAGATCTCTGCCGCTTTGGCCATTCCTCTCGCCCAGGTGCATGTTCAGCGACACCGCGCAGTACGGGAGCTAAGGCAAGCCCTGAAGAGGTACATCAGGAGCCCCTCTATCGACCCACCTGGGGAGACAACAGCCGAGGGCCACCGGAACGCTTCCAATGCCGGGCGAGAGCAACGTTCATGGTCGACGGGATGAGGACCGAGGCGCTCTCGCGGCTTCCCCAGGTAGGGCGGCTGGCGTCGGCAAGCGAGGGACGGACCGTGCCAGCATCGGCTCCAGCGGCGGGGACAAAGTCACACCGGGCCCATACCCGCACAGATTTGCCACAACGCGAACGGGTCGACTCGACTTGCACACGAAATCGAACAGATGACCTAATGCCGGTATGGCGCGACCGGCCTTCCCATCCGATCTTGCACAGGCCCAGGTCCGGGTGATCCTGGCCTACGAGGCCCTCGCACAGCAGCCTCCGGCCGCTCCTACCGCCTTGTTGCGGCGCGAGCTCGTGGAGGCCCTCCGCTGTCTTTACGGCCACCCGTTTTGGACCACGCCCGGTGCATCCCCGACAGGCATAGTGGAACTTCGCCGCCAGGCCCGCACCCGCCTGTGGGTGCCGGCCGCGTAAGGAGGCGCGCCCCGTGGCAGCCCCACGCCCGGGAACCGCGACGCCAGCCCCGCGAAACGACCACCCGGCTGACTTCGTCCCGCCCCCGGTGCAGATCCTGCTCCCCCAGGGCGAGGTCACAGGGCTGCTGTGGGAACGGCGGCAGTTGCCGGGCGGATGGTTCTACCTCGTCTCCTTCGACCTGTGGGTCTGCGACGAGGACGGCGTCATGAGTACGGCGTCCGCCCGCATGTGGGTGGACGCCCCCGGCCGCGCACGGCCTATCGAGGGCGTGGACCCGGCCGCGTACGCGGCCGTCCCCGTCTACCCCCTGCCGCTGCCGGACTCCAAAGAGCGGCAGCTGGGTCCCCGGCGGCCTCCCGGCTGGGTCGTGGAACCACTGCGTGGTCGCGGCCCCGACCATGCCGTCATCCACACAGTCGACTGCCCCGATGCCCCGACCGGCCGACCGGCTCTAACTTGGCGGCAGGCACTCGATCACGCCGAGCGGGCAGGCACACGTCTGTGCGCACTGTGTGGTGCCGCCCACGAGCTGGAGCCGCTACTCCGTGGCTTCGACAGCATCGGCGAGGCGTAAGTCCTGGTCGGCGCGGAGGGGCGGACCGCCACCCTGATCACGCACCACCCCGGTTCCATCCCGGCCCCGGCCGCCGAGCGGATTCTCGTCCTTGGCTGCGGCAGCCGCCCGGCTGATAGGGGGTCAGGGGCAAACGTGTCGCTGATCGTCGCAACCTCTCGTGTTGCGATGTTGATACTCTGCGTGCGACCGTCAGTACAGGGGATCTTGGCAAATATCTGCGCCACGAGAGGTAAGCCGGTCACGCAAGGAGCAGAATATGGCGAACTTTGCGAACGACCCCACCATTAGCGTTGAACCGAGCGGGAGTAACTTTCTGTTCACCGTTAAATACACGGCGAACTTCACCCCGGATGACCTGGCCTTCCCGGATGGATTCGCCGAAAGCATGGCCCTCTTCGAATCCGATAAAGACGAGCCGTTCGGCGGCGATGACGACCGCCTCCTCAATATGCCAATAAGAACCTACAGGCCAACAAGCAGTACGCAAACACGAACGTTCGTCTTCGAGCTTGGGAGCAAGGTGCTCGATACGGAGCTGGGCGGCGAGGAGCTGTACGCACAGGTCCACTTTCGCCGGAACATAAGCGGGATTCCGAGCATGATCAGGAACAGCGCCGTGCTACCGCTCGCGGTCTGAGCAGTTGTCCAGGATAGCCGTACGACACCACATCAGGGCCCCAGTCTCCCAACGCTTCGGGGAAGTGGGGCCCGGGCGCGCCAGCATCGGCTCCCCAGCACCCAACGGGCCGTCGTCGTATCCCTTAATCAACACCCCGTAAGCCTGTCACCAGCCACTGGCATGGCTCGCCCGGGGACCAGCACGGAGGTCCTGGCAGTTACGGGACGACCCTTAGCCTTGCGCTTTCATGAAGCGGGCTGTCCGACCGGTGGAGGCAAGCGAAAAGTGCCTCTGACTAGCAGGAATGAGGATTTTCGAAGTCCTTGGTCCTGCCACTTTCGGAGGCACTTCCCGGGTGCGGTCGCTTTTGATCTGGCCACCATCACCGGCATCAGCGATGCGAAGGTCTGGACCCCGACCGGCTACAAGGCTGAGACCGAACCGGCCAACGCCTAATGAGACGCCGGGCCGCACACCTCAACGGGCGGACCATGCGGCATCCAGCGGATGTCGATCAACTGCGCTGCCACATGGTCGCAGTGAACTCGACCTGCGTCGGAGGATCGGTAACTGAGTTCCGATTTCCCCCGACGAAGCGAGTGATCTCGGCGCTGACGATGTTCCCCTTGTCTGTGGCGAAGCAGAACTTTTGATGGAGCTTGATCGGCCACTCCGACATCCTCGCTTCGGTGAACCCACCAAGGTTGGCGCTACGAGCACAACCTTCGGCATCCTTCGGTGTCTCGTCGATCTGCGCCGCGTTCCGCCCCTCCCGAACCATCAGATAGCCCCAGAGGTCGTTGCTGTAGATCAAATCCTGCTCAAGCGGCTGCCCTTGCGACTCTGCATCCTTTGCCCCCTACCGCGACATCGTTGAGTGGGGAGACCGGCGAGAGGTGAGCTTTCCTGCGGACCCGGTGGAGCCACCCGAATGGGCTGATGACGACGTGTGGGCCGTGATGCGCCACGATGAAGCACACACGTCGGCCTTCTGGATGGTGACGCTGGCCTGCGGACACGTCGAAGAGGTCGTAGCGCCAGCCCTCGACTGGAAACCCGATGATGGGCCTCGCTTGGCCGAGGCCACGAGGGTGAAACAGATGATCGAGGAATTCGAGCAGGTCTGGGATTCAGACCCGATGCTTCAATCTGAACACCAATGTGAGCACACCCGCCGGATGCTGGAGGCAGGCTGGCCGCGTCCGAGGCCGGAACGGTCTTGCCATACGTGTCCCCACGCTCGCGCGATTGTCGCGTATCAGCGCGTGGGCTGGCTCATTCCCCGGAATGAGGCGCCGAAGCCCGAAACTCCGCCGCCGACTCGCGCTGTCTTGGAGCGCCGACTGCGCCGGGCCGAGGCCGAGGCGGAACGGCTACGAGTGCAGCTCGCCGGGCACGAGGAGCGACAGGACGACTGACAGCCGGGCCTCGTAAGCTCCAGCACTGTTACGGATCGGAGCCCTTCCGCTCCCACTCACACGGGCGGCGTTGGATGGTCGGGCGAGAGTCAGGGCGAAGCCGGTGCCGAGTTCGCCGGACTGGATCGCCTTATAGTAGTCCGCGGTCTCCCGGCCCTCTGCCGAGGGCGTCATGAAGGACTCGGCGACGCAGGTCAGAGCCTGGCTGTACTTCAGGCATCCCCAGTGTTCCGCGAGCCCGCGGCCGGCTCCTCGCCGGGACAGGGTGATGGCTTGGCCGAGGGTGTGCAAGACATCCCAGGGCGTGAGCTGGACGGTCCGGTCCAGCTCCTTCGCGGGTATGGGGCGCAGGCCCGACTTGCGCCGGAGCTCGTCGAGCTCCTCCTCCTCGCGGGCCTTGTCGTCCTCGGCAGCGGCTTCATCGACCTTGCCGACCAGCCCGGTGCTGGAATGAGCGGAGATGTTGGAGGGCTGGACGAGCTCCTTCAGTACGTCAGCGGCTGGCTTCAACCTGTTTCCCTTACGGCTCGCTCGGGTGTGACAGACCAACATCGCAAGCTATGCAGTGGGACAGGGGCATGCACAGGGCGTACGCGGGCACGTCGCTGCCTCGGGGCCCTGCTGAGAGAACGAGCCATGACCCAACAGGCGCTTTTACGCCTGCGGCGTTCCTCACCCACACTGACGGTCAGGGACAAGGGGAGGGAGCGGGTGGCAGCCCGCAAGGCGAAGTGCCAGTCGTCCTGACGTATGCGCCGGGACAACCGGCTCGCCGTGGGAGCCGTCGACGGTATCGTCGTCCTGGGCGTTTTCAAGTCGTTATGGGCCGAAATCTGGCCCCACCTCGTCGGGAGTCTGGTCATCGGGGCTCTAGTTGGTGGAAGTGCTGACTGTGGAAACTGCTTGTCACGGCTTTCTGGAGTCCAGTGTCCGGACGTCGTAGGAGCCGAAGAAGTCCTGGCAGTCACGGGCGAGTCGGTCGTAAAGGGCTGCTGCTCCTCGGGTGTCGCCTGACTCTGCGCCTCACCTGCGCCGACGAACTGCACGGACCTCGTCGGCGGTCTCGGTCGGCTTCAGCGCCCCGACCCCGATGCCCTGAGGCAGACGACCCGGGAAGCCGTACGGCACTTCGCCCCTTCGCCCCCAGACCCTGTCCCGCTGCCGGAACTGGCCGACTGCCAGGAGAGACCTTCCCGCACGCCTCGAGCTCGCCGTACCGCTCTCCCACCGCAAGCCGCAGCCATCGCCTTGCTGGCAGTGGCTGCGGGCTGTGCATGGTGGATCCACCTCCAAAGAAACGCAGGGTGACGGCTCACAGGACGGCTGGGACGCCATCCTCGTCATCGCGCCCGGGCTCGGCGAGGTTGTGGCGGGGGTGACCGTGGCGTGCCAGTGACGTTCTCCGACCCCGATGTCGCCTGACCGCGATCGGCGCCCGTCACACGCCCAACTCCCTTATTCAGGCACGAACATGCGCAGCGAGAGACAGAATTGCGAGCATGTTGAATCAAGGTGATCTGGAACAGGGCATCCGCACCCTCACCGACGACGAGGCCGTCCGCGCGCTCACGGCGCTGGCGGAGGAGCACGGGCTGCTCCCCGCCGCGCGGCAGCTGTCCGAGGGCGGCGATGAGCTGCGGGCGGAGGTGGCCGCCGTGGAGCTGGAGCGGTACGTGGGGGCGGACCAACCTGAGTTTTCCGACGGTGAGTTGGCGCGCCGCTTACTGGAGTATGCGGCGGCGCTGCGCGAGGACCTGGCGGACACGGTCGGCGAGGCCGTCGCCTACGCATGCTCGCCCATGGAACGGCTCGACCCCGTCACGCTGCCGGTCGCGGCGCTCGCCGTCACGCTCCTGCAGACCGAGGTGGTCCTGAAGCGGGATCCGCGCGGGAGGTGGAGCCTGACCATCCACAAGCGGGCCCTGCGGGACTCCTCCCTCGGCCGGGTCCTGACGGCCCTGCTCTCGCAGATCACCAGCGGCAAGTAGCCGGCGGACCGGGAGGGGGTTCGCGATGACGGTCTCGGTGAGGGCGCCCTACGCGTGGCACTGCGAGCAATGTGTCCAGGAGCGGGGGGCTCCTGTCTGGCGCGTCATAGACGCGCGGGAGCGGGCCGACGTGCTGGCGGCACCCGTCCCCGGCGTCCCGGGTGTCTCCTGGGTGGACTGCCCCGTCTGCGGGACCAGGACGCACATCGAGGCGCCGCTGCTGGTCCTGCGCCCGGGCGCGGCAGCGCCCCTGCTGCTGGCGGTCTCCGTCGCGGAGCTCGGGGGCGGTCCGCCGCCCTCCGGGGAGCCCCTGCTGGCGGAGGCCGCGCTGGCCGGGGCCTTCCTCGGCGGCGTCTTCCCCGGGGAGGCGATCCCGCTGCCGCGCAGGCTGCTCCCCCACGTCCTGGCCCGCGACCTCGAACGGGACCTGGCGGACCCCGAGTCGGCATGCCGGGAGCTGGAGCCCGAGGGGGCGCCGACGGTCGCGAACTACCGGATCTTCCTGGAGTACCTGGGGGAGGCACGCGCCGACTCCCTGGTCGGGGAGCTGCTGACCGCGGTGCTGCTCGGCCTGCCGGACGCCCTCGCGGAACTCGTCCGTACGCACCCGGAGCTGACGGACGGCACCCGGGTGCGCGACGCGGGCCGCGAGGAGCTGCGCAGGGCGGCCGAGACCCCCCTCAAAGAGGTGCTGCGCATACGGCAGCGGCTCCTGGACGAACTGTGCGACGGCCGGACCACTCCGGACACCGCCATGCGCCGCTACTTCGAGTCCCTGGGGCGCTTCGACGCCGGTCTGCGGACCCGGCTGCACGCGATGTACCTGGAGGCCCGCGACACCGACGGGCCCGAAGGCATCCCGCTCGCCCGCGAGGCGCTGGAGCTCGCCGCCGGCCTGGGCGAGGAGGGCATGGAGACCGAGCTGGCCGCGCGGCTCGGCGAACGCCTGGTGCTCGCTGTGCACGCCGGGCTCGACGCCGATCCGTCCGAGGCCGTCCGGGTCCTCGAACGCGCCCTGAGCCGACTGCGCGAGGGGACTCTCCAGTGGGTGGAGGTGGCGAACAACCTGGCCAGCGCCCACCACCTGCGGGACGACGGCGACCGGTTGGAGATCTGGGAAGCCGCCCGCGACCTGCTGGCGCGCGCGACCGCGCTGGACCGGGGCGAGTATCCCGAGTACTGGGCGCGGGTCCAGACCAACTACGGCCTGCTCCTCTCGGAGCGGCCCGGCGGGGGCCCCGAGGACCTCACCCTCGGCATCGAGCACATCAGGGCGGGACTGGAGGAGCGGGCCCCCGAGCGGGACAGGGTCGCCTGGGCCTACTCGGTGGTCAACCTCGGCCTGCTGCTGTATCGGCGCGCCGGGGTGGAGGACCTCAGGGAGGCGGAGCAGTGCTACCGGGACGCCCTGAGCCACCTCGGCGCCGGTGACGACCCGGCTCTGTGGTCCCGGATCCAGTGCAATCTGGGCGACCTGCTGCTGTCCCGGGATCCCGTCGACGCGCGCGGCGCCCGGGAGGCGGCGACGGCAGCGCTCGCCCTGTCCACCGCGCGCCCCGGCCTCCTGGACACGGGCCGCATCGCCTGGCTGCTGGCCCGGGCCATGGACCACATCGACGGCCCGGGCAGCGCAGACGGCCTCCGGCTGCGCCACGCGGCCCTGGGGGCCACACCGGCCACGGTGTCGCCATCCCTGCACCTCACCATCGGCCGGGAACTCCTCAGCGCGCACGCCTCGGCGGAACGCTGGAGCGAGGCGGCCGATGTCGCGTCCGGCATGCTGACCGCTGTGACCGCGCTCTACGACGCCCAGGTCACCGGGACCGGCCGCCAGAGCGTCCTCGCCCAGGTGAACCGGATCGCCCGCTGGGCCGCCTTCCTGCTGGCCCGGGCGGGGCGGCCGGAGCGTGCAGTCGAGGCGATCGAGGGCGGAGTGGCCTGTGAGCTCTCGGTGGTGGCCGGGCGAGGGGCGGCCGACCTGGAGGCCCTGGGACGGATCGACCCCGCCGCCGCCCACCGCTACCGGCTGGCACAGGCCCGGTACCGGTCCTCGGTCGGCGAGGCGTTCGCGGCGGCGTCCGGCGGCCCCACCGTCGCCGGCTCCACGGCGAGCAGGGAGGCCGCCGCCGAACGCGGCGTGCGTGCGGCGATCGCGGAGATCCGCGCCATCCCGGGCTTCGAGCGCTTCCTACGCACCGACGGGCTGGCGGACATCGTCCGCGCGGCGGGCGGGCGTCCGCTCGTCTACCTGGTGAACGCGCCCTGGGGCAGCTACGCCCTCGTGCTCCCCCGCAGCTCGGGCGAGTCGCCCGTGGTACGGGCCGTTCCCGTTCCGGGGGTGAGCAGCGAGACCGTCACAGGCCTCTTGGTGCTGGACCCGGCCGACGGCGCCCTGGGCCTGCTCCTCGCCCAGGAGGCCGGAGCGCTCCGGCGCAGGCGTCTGCTCCCGCAGGCCCTGGACCGGCTCGCCGCCCTTGGACCGCTCCTGCACCCGGTCGCGAGAGTCCTCGCGGAGGACCCGGAGCAGGAGGCCGTCGTCGTCCCGACCGGTCTGCTGGGCCTGGTCCCCCTGCACGCCGTGCCGCTCGGGCCGGGGGCGGGAGAAGTGCTCGACGACATCGGCACCGTGATCGTCTCCCCCTCCGCGGCCGTGTACGCGGCCTCCCGCGTCGCGGCCGCCCGGCCGCCGGAGCCGGTGCCACGCCTGGTGGGGGTCACCGACCCTGACGGTTCGCTCCCCGGTGGACGCGGTGAACTCGCCCATATCCGGGAGCTGTTCGAGCCGCACGGCGAGGCCCGCTGCGCGGTGGGGCCCGAAGCCACCGTGGACTGGCTGCTCGGCCAGCTCGCCGACACCTCGTACCTCCACATCATCTGCCACGGCAGCGGCGAGTTCGACGGTCGGGGCGGCTCCCTGGCCCTGGCCGACGGCCGCCTCGACATGGACACCCTGGTCCAACACCGGCTCCCCGCCTGCCGGCTCGCGGTGGCCAGCGCCTGCCAGTCCGGCCACTACGAGGTCGTCCGGGCTCCGGACGAGTTCCGCGGGCTCGCGGCGGGATTCCTCCAGGCCGGGGCGGCGTGCGCGGTGGCCGGGCTGTGGCTGGTGGACGACATGGCGACCGCGGTGCTGATGGCGCGGTTCTACGAGCTGCTCGCTCCCGCTCACGGGTCCGGCGGGCTGCCCCCGGTGGCCGCCCTGCGCCGGGCCCGCATCTGGTTGCGCCGGCTCACCTGGGAGGAGCTCGCCCGGTATACCGCCTCCAGGCCCCACGTGGCGGCCCTGACCGAGCGATACACCTCCCGGGCGATGACCGGCGAGCGTCCCTTCGCCTCGCCGGTCCACTGGGCCGCGTTCACCGCATGGGGAGTGTGAGCGCCCGCCCGGCTCCGGGCCCCGTCAGTCCGTCTGCGTCGGCCCGTTCGAGTCGAGCCTGTAGCGGGAGACGGGGCCGTAGGGCGATTGCGGGGTTCTGATCTGCATCGTCGTGTAACGCCCGCCGACCAGACCCGTGAGGGTCACGGTGGCCGGGTAGTGGACCTCGCTGCCATTCGCGCAGTTGGGGCGGCAGATCACCATCCACTCCTGCCCGCTGGCGTGGGCGGTGGACAGACCCCAGTCCGACCAGGTCAGGCCCCTGAGCATGCCGTTCCCGTCTCCGCAGTGGAGCAGGACCGATTCGGGTTCCTCCAGGTAGTCCCCGAAGCAGCTCACGATCGAGGCGGGCCGCGTGCTCGACCGTGTGGTGACCGTCGTCGGAGCCTGCTCCGAGGGTTCCGGTGCCGCTGAGGGCTCGGGCGCGGGCGGGGTCGGCTCCACGGTCGGCGTGCGGGGTGCCTCGGTGCCGGGGTCGCGGGTCGGCTGCGCGGACCCCAGAGCGGTCGGGTCTCCGGCCGGCTGTCCGGACGCCGTCACGGTCGCCTCGGGGACGGCGACGGTGCCGGTGCCTCCGTCGCGGCCGGGCATCAGGGCGAGCACGGTCGCGGCGATCGCGAGGCCGGCGGCGATGCCCGCGCCGACGGCGAAGCCGCGCCGGGCCGAAGCGGGCGGGGGCGCTGGGTACGGCGGTGCGGGCTTGTCGAGGACCGGCGCCACGGACTCCGGGACGGCAGGCCGCTTCCCCAGCTCGACCCGGAGCCGCTCGATCTCGGCCTGCTGCTCCGCGATCAACTCGTGAATCTCCTGCGGCCAGGGACGCGGCGAGGGCGCCAGGCTCCCGAGGGACTCTCGCAGTTGGGCCGCGCTGGGCCGGGCGGCGGGGTCCTTGGCGAGGCAGCGGGCCACGATCGGGCGGATCCTCGCCGGCAGCCCGCTGAGGTCGGGTTCGGTGTGCACGACGTTGTACAGGGTCTGCGGCAGGGAGGGCCCGGTGAACGGGCACGCGCCGGTGCACGCCATGACCAGCACCGTCCCGAGGGAGAAGATGTCACTGGCCGAGTCGAGCGGCGCGCCCTGGGCCTGCTCCGGGGACATGAACCCGGGTGAGCCGACCAGCCAGCCCGTGGTCGTCAGCTCGCTGCCCTCCTCGCTGTCGGCGGCCCGGGCGATGCCGAAGTCGATCACGCGGGGCCCGTCGTCGGTGAGGAGCACGTTGGACGGTTTGAGGTCCCGGTGCACCAGGCCGACCCGGTGGATGTCGCTCAGGGCCGAGGCCAGGCCCGCGGTCATGCGCAGTACCGACTCCTCGGGCAGCGCCCCGACGGTCGCCACGGCGTGCTGGAGCGACGGTCCGGGGACGAACTCCGAAGTCAGCCATGGTTCGGGGGCATCGGCGTCCGCGTCGATGATCGCGGACGTATACGCTCCGGAGACCTTGCGGGAGGCTTCCACCTCCCGGCGGAACCGGGCCCGGAACCCGTCGTCCTCGACGAACTGCGAGCGCACCTGCTTCAGTGCGACCAACCGGCCGTCCGGGGCGCTGCTCAGCAGGACTCGGCCCATCCCACCCCGGCCAAGTTCCGCGATGGTCCGGTACTTGCCGACCGCCACCGGGTCGGCGCCTTCTAACTGTTTCATCCTGTCCCCCTACAGCGGACGATCCGTCAGGGACCGAGTCTCCGCGCCCGACTGCCCCCGGACAAGACGATCGGGCCTCCTGCACGGATCGCCCGCCACGGAGTCCGGGGTTCGCCCAACGGGCCTGCCCGCATACCGGATACTCCCGCCGGGCGGAAAGTGGGCCACAAGCGTTTCCGCAGCGCTCGTGCGTCATACCGGTAGTGGCCATGAACGGACTGCGCCGGCGTGCTTTCCTGACTGCGACGGGGGCCGTCGGCGTGCGCGCCGTCAACGGCACCGCGGCCATGCAGGCGGCGTGCAGGGCCGCCCGTACGACGGGGAGGGGCGCACCAACTCCTCCTCCGACCCGCGGGGACTGCGCTTCCGCGGTGCCGACTTCCGCTGCTACAGCGTCAGGGGCACGCCCAGATCAATGGCCAACCCAAAGAAGTCCATTGCTCCCCAGGCTGCTCCCATCCTGCAGCCGACGCCCGGGCCGGCCGGCATCGCGCCAGTTTGCATTGGTGGAGCCTCCTGCTGTCCCGTGCCTCCGGATATGACCAGGCCCTTTCTTCACCTTGGAGGGGAACCATGAGTCCGGCAGGGAGTCAGAGGACGCGAAATAGCCGGCGCAGCGGCCTGGCGGTGCGTCGGAAAAGTCAGCAGTCGGTCAGCATGAGTCCTGGAAAATCCTGGGGAAGCTGACCGAACACGCGAATCGTTGTAGGGTGCCGAGACCGCCCTTGACCTGCGCGAAGCAGGCAGGGAGCAGACACACCGGGAGTATTCGCATGCTTCGCACCATGTTCAAGTCCAAGATCCACCGGGCCACCGTCACCCAGGCCGACCTGCACTACGTCGGGTCCGTGACCGTCGACGCCGACCTGCTCGACGCCGCCGATCTGCTGCCGGGGGAGCTCGTCCACATCGTGGACATCACCAACGGCGCGCGGCTGGAGACGTACGTCATCGAGGGGGAGCGGGGGTCCGGGGTCATCGGGATCAACGGGGCCGCGGCGCACCTCGTGCACCCGGGGGACCTGGTCATCCTGATCAGCTACGCGCAGGTCGAGGACGCCGAGGCGCGGGCGCTCAAGCCGCGCGTCGTGCACGTGGACGGGGACAACAGGATCATCGAGCTGGGGGCGGACCCGTCCGCCCCCGTGCCGGGAACGGACCAGGAGCGCAGCCCCCACGCGGTGGCTGGCTGAGGGGAGTCGGGGACCATGGCGATCGAGTTGCTGGACGAGCGCAAGGCGGGGCGGCTGCTGGCCGTCGAGGACGACGCGGTGGTGGGCTTCATCGCCTACTTCGTGCTGGAGGCGCAGCCGCACGCGCTGGTGGCCGTGCACACGGTCGTCGAGCCGGGGCACGAGGGGCGGGGGATCGCCGGGGACCTGGTGAGCCGGTTCTACGAGATCGCCGCGGAGGAGGGGGTGGCTGTCGTGCCGCTCTGCCCCTACGCCGCCCGGTGGGCCGCCAAGCACCCCGAGCGGGCGCCCGTGGCGCCGGGCGAGGTCGTCGACGCCGCCATCGCGCAGCTGGACCGGGACTCGGCCCTCTGGTGACCGGGCTGACCCTCCTGCACACCTCGCCGGTGCACGTCCCCGTCTTCGACGCGTTGCGGGACCAGACGCATCCGGGGGCCGTGCTGCGGCACCTGGTGGTTCCCGAGCTGCTCGACCGCGCCCGGGAGCTCGGGTCGGAGGCGGTGGCGGGGCAGGTGCGCGAGGTGCTGGAGGGGGTCCGCGGGCCCGTGCTCGTCACCTGTTCGACGGTGGGGGCGGTCGCGGAGTCGCTGGGGCCCCTGCTCGGCGTGCCCGTGTCGCGCGTGGACCGGCCCATGGCGGCCGAGGCCGTACGGCTCGGCCCGCGGATCGTCGTGCTGGCCGCGGTGGAGTCGACGCTCGGACCGACCGGGGAGCTGATCGCGCAGGAGGCCGCCGGGCGGCCGGTGAGGGTGCGCGGCCGGCTGGTGGACGGGGCCTGGGAGCGGTTCGAGGCCGGAGACGGCGACGGCTACCTGGAGGTGGTGGCGCGGGCGGCGGAGGCGGTCGAGGACGCCGACGTCATCGTGCTGGCGCAGGCCTCCATGGCCGGGGCCGCCCGCCTCGCGCGGACGCGGGTACCCGTGCTGTCCAGCCCGGCCGCCGGGCTGGCGGCCGCGCTGCTCGGCGGGCATACGGGCTGAGATCGGGGGAAGGTGGGGGCTATGGTGCGAAACGCAGAGCAGACACAGCCCCCGGTCCCCGAACCGGAGCCCGTCCCCTCGCCGGACCCGCCGCTTCCGGGACCCGGGCCGGTGCCGCGGCCGGTGCCGCCCGTACCGCCGCCGTTCCCCGAGCCCGACCCCGTACCCCCGCCGCCGGGACCCGCTCCGATCCCGCAGCCGGGTCCGTTGAGCTGAGCCCGGCGCGCGGTCAACTGCGGTGGCACAACGGCTGGTTGTGGCCCTTGTCAGGACATCGGGGCGCCGTTAGGTTGTGCGGTTCCTGATGTCTTCCAGGGGGGCTCTCCCATGGGTGTACGGGGCCGGCACCGCCGGTATCAGCCGAGCAGCATCAACCGGGCCTCGCTCGTCGTCACCGCAGGTGGCGCCGGTATCGCCCTCCCCCTCATCGGCGCCGGGGACGCCCAGGCGGCCGCCGTCGACACCTGGAACAAGGTCGCCGCCTGCGAGTCGACCAACAACTGGCAGACCAACACCGGCAACGGCTACTACGGCGGGCTCCAGTTCAGTCAGAGCACCTGGCGCGAGTTCGGCGGCACCGCCTACGCCCCGCGTGCCGACCTGGCCACCAAGGACCAGCAGATCGCCGTCGCGGAGAAGGTGCTCAAGGGGCAGGGGCCCAGGGCCTGGCCCGCCTGCGGGCCCCAGGCCGGGCTCAGCCGCAGCGCGGCCGCCCCGGGCGGGCAGACCGGGCCCGCCGCCAAGCCGGCCGCCAAACCCGCCGCGCAGCCGCAGCAGCAGGCGCCCAAGGACCGGATCCAGCCGACGAAGGCCACCACCGGCACCCCCGTCAGCATGCCCCGCCCGACCGGCACCACCGTGCTGCCGAACCCGTACGTGGTCGCCCCCGGGGACTCGCTGTCGAGCATCGCCTCCCAGCAGCACGTCGAGGGCGGCTGGCAGGCCCTGTACGAGACCAACCGGCAGACCGTCGGCGGCAACCCGGACATGATCTTCCCGGGCCAGCGGCTCACCCTCCGGATCACCGCCGCGCCCCCCGCGCAGAACCCCGAGAAGCCGCCGCGCACCGCCGAGCCGGTCAAGCCCGTGGAGCCGGCCGGGCAGCAGGACAAGCCCGAGACCAAGCCCGAGACCAAGCCCGGGAACAAGCCCGACGGCAAGCCCCAGGCCAAGCCCGAGGCCAAACCCGGGCCCGAGCAGGCCGCCAAGCCCGCGCAGCCGCCCGCCAAGCCCGCCGAGAAGCCCGCCTCAACGGAGCAGAAGCCGGCCTCGGGAGGGTTCACCGCCCCCGTCGACGCCGGCCTCGGCACCGCCTACCACGTCGCGGGCTCCTCCTGGTCGAGCGGCTACCACACGGGCGTCGACTTCCCCGTGCCGACCGGGACCGCCATCAAGGCCGTCGGCCCCGGCACCGTCGAGTCGGCCGGCTGGGCCGGTGCCTACGGCTACCAGGTCGTCATCAAGCACGCCGACGGCCGCTACTCCCAGTACGCCCACCTCTCCGCGCTCGGCGTCAAGGCCGGCCAGCAGGTCTCCGGAGGCCAGCGGATCGGCCGCTCCGGCTCGACGGGCAACACCACCGGACCCCACCTGCACTTCGAGATGCGCACCAGCCCCGCCTACGGCTCCGACATCGACCCGCTGAAGTACCTCCGCGGCAAGGGCGTCGGCATCTGAGGCGTACGCGGGATCTGACCCCCGCACGTGCGGCGGCACGGCCGTGAGCAGGATCAGGCCGGCCGCCGCCAGCACGCCGCTCGCCAGCGCCGCCACCGCCCCGGCGGTCCCGTACCGGAAGCCCTCCTCGAACAGGGTGACCCCCACGGCCGCCGCCACCACCGGGTTCACCACCGTCACCGTGGCCAGCGGCGCCGTCAGCCCCGCGCCCCGGTAGGCGGCCTGCGACAGCAGCAGCCCGAACGCCGCCAGCACGGCGATCGCCGCCAGGTCCGGCCACGTCCCCAGCAGCCCGCCGGGCGCGAGGCTCTCCGCCACCGACTTCGTGAACACCGAGGCCATCCCGAAGGCCGTCCCGGCCGCCGCCGCCAGCAGCACGCTGCGCAGCACCGCCCGCCGCATCCGCCCCGAGGCGAGCACCAGCACGGACACCGCCACCGCCGTCACCGTCAGCAGCAGGCCCCGCTCCCCGCCGGCCAGGGCCTGACGCCCCCGGCCCTCCCCGCCCGTCAGGGCCAGCAGCCCGGCCAGCCCCACCGTCGCGAGCACCGCCCCGCGCCAGGCCGCCGCACCCGCCCGGCGCCCCACGAACGCGGCCGCCATCGGCAGCGCGAAGACGATGGTCAGCGCACCGAGCGGCTGGACCAGGCTCAGCGGCCCGTACGCCAGCGCCACCACGTGCAGCAGGGCGCCCAGGCAGTTCAGCGTGACCGCCGCCCACCAGCCCGGGCGGCGCAGCGCGGCCACGGCGCGGCGCTGCGCGGAGCTCGCCGCGACGTGTTCCTGGAGGATCGCGCCGCCCGCGTACGCGACGGCCGACACCAGGCAGAGCAGAACCGACAGGGCCAGGGCACTCATAGGTTCCACCATGCCGCAACCGGGCCCCCGGTTCATCCGTCCACGGGCCCCTTGATCGAAGCCCGAGTCATCCTCCTGGCATACACCAGAGGGAGTACGCGCAAGCCGCGCCCGCGGGGACGAAGGACCTGATCCCCTTCCATACCGTGACAGGACGCTCGCGGTCGGTGAGGGTACCGCGAACGGGTTTGGTCCCGGGCGTGTCGGATCCGTACAGTTTCCGTTTCGGGACTTCCGCAGCAGGCGGACGCGGACGAGCGAGCAAGGAACGGCAGCGGCCATGACGGTGACCGATACCGAAACCGACACCGGAGACAACCAGGCATACGGGCCGGGCATCGACCCCGAGCGCCTCGCCGTCTGCCTCAGCGTGCTCGACGAGCTCGACAAGATCGACGTCGACCACCCCGACGCCATCACCGTACGCCGCGCCACCGCCGGCATCTACCGTACGGTCAAGCAGCGCCGCCGCCAGGAGCGCCGCGCCGCCAAGACCGCCAACGACAAGGCCGTCACGGAGGCCACCGCCACGGGCTCCGCCGAGCGCATCGACGACGAGACCGAGGGTCTCCTGCCCACCTCGGTCACCGAGTCCGGCCGGATCGCCGGGATACTCCAGCGCCCGCGCTCCTGCTACGTCTGCAAGACGCGCTACGTCGAGGTCGACTACTTCTACCACCAGCTCTGCCCGGACTGCGCCGCCCAGAACCGGGCCAAGCGCGAGGCCCGCGCCGACCTCTCCGGCAAGCGCGCGCTCCTCACTGGCGGCCGGGCCAAGATCGGCATGTACATCGCGCTGCGGCTGCTGCGTGACGGCGCCCACACCACGATCACCACCCGCTTCCCCAAGGACGCCATCCGCCGCTTCAAGGCGATGGAGGACTCGGCGGACTGGATGCACCGCCTGGAGGTCGTCGGCATCGACCTGCGCGACCCCGCCCAGGCCGTCGCCCTCGCCGAGCAGGTCGCCGAGGCCGGCCCGCTGGACATCCTGATCAACAACGCGACGCAGACCGTGCGCCGCCTGCCCACCGCCTACGCCGCGCTGGTCGAGGGCGAGAGCGCCCCGCTGCCGGCCGGCGAGCTCCCCGCCCACCACGTCATCGGCGCCTTCAACTCGGGTGCGGTCGACGGCCTGGCGGCGCTGCCCGTCGGGGTCAGCGGGCTGGAGGCGCAGAAGGTCGCCGACCTCGCCCTCGTCGCGGGCAACGCCAGCCTGGAGCGCCACCTCGCCGGCACCGCCATCGACGCGGGCGGCCTGCTGCCCGACGTCGTGGAGAGCAACACCTGGGTGCAGACCATCGACCAGATCTCCCCGGTGGAGCTGCTCGAGACCCAGCTGTGCAACTACACCTCCCCCTTCATCCTGATCAGCGCGCTGCGCGCGTCGATGGCCGACGCCGCCCGCAAGGCCTCCAGCGGCCGGGCCTACGTGGTCAACGTCTCCGCGATGGAGGGCGTGTTCAGCCGCGGCTACAAGGGCGCGGGGCACCCGAACACCAACGCCGCCAAGGCCGCGATGAACATGGTGACGCGGACCAGCGGCCAGGAGATGTTCCAGACCGACCGCATCCTGATGACCTCGGTCGACACCGGCTGGATCACCGACGAGCGCCCGCACTTCGACAAGCTGCGCCTGGCCGAGGAGGGCTTCCACGCGCCCCTCGACCTGGTCGACGGCGCGGCCAGGGTCTACGACCCGGTCGTCCGGGGCGAGGCCGGCGAGGACCTGTACGGCGTCTTCCTCAAGGACTACGCGCCCGCCAACTGGTAGCCGTACCACGGGCCGGCCCCTTCCCCGCCTCCGCGCGGGACGGGGCCGGCCCGTCATCCGTTCGGGTCAATCCCGGCGTCAGAGTTGGTAGGCCCCCGCCGCGACGAGTTCGAGCACCGGACGCCAGTCATCGACGACCCCGGCGTCCAGCCCCGCCGCCCGCCCCGCCTCCGCGGCCCGGTGCAGGGCCTCCGCGTCCTCGCCCGCGGCCGTGGGCCCTCGCAGCAGCCGGGCCACCCGGTCGCCCAGCAGCGGGCGGACCGCCTCGGCCGCCTCCGCCCCGGGGAGCCCGCCCAGGCCGTGGACCAGCCCGGCCACCTGGAGCTCCTTGTCGTACGGGTGCGAGCGGCGCAGCAGGGCCGCGGTCCGCAGCCCCAGGTCCCGGTCGGGCGCGTCCGGCCCGCCGTGGCGGGCGTGCAGCAGTTCCATAAGCTCGTCGACACTGCCGATCGCGGGCACCCCTGACCTGGCCATCGCCGCTTCCCTCCGTCGTCCGCGCTCGCACGCCGCCGCCCCCGCCGAGCAGATCAGCCCTGGTGGACACGCCGGAGGGCGACTTCCTGAACTCGCGGCGAAAACAAGCGGTCCAGCGTGGATTTTACCGTTCCATCGAGCGGCACCCCGCTCATATGTGTACTCTGAGGCGCAAGGATCCCCACCCGGAATCCGCTCCACCAAGGCGCCACCGCGTCCGGAAGACCTTTTAATTTCCCTATCCGGCATGCGGTCGAGCCTGCCGGGTTACGCGACACAAGGGAGTTCGCGGTGACTGAGACGACGAAGCCGAACCCGACCGTGGAGCTGACGGGACGGGCGCCCACCCGCTCCGACGAACTCGGCAGCCTCGAGGTCTGGGCCCGATCCGCCCCCATCCGGCTGGCGGGCTACGAGGACGACCTCGCCGAGCCGCACATCCTGCCCGGCATCGACTAGGGCCCGCACGCGTCCGGGCCGGACCCCGCCAGAGCCACCGGCCCACGGCGCGCCCCACGCCCCCGCCCCGCCCCCCATGGTGGCGGGGCGCGGCGCGACCGGCCGGACCCGGCCGGAGGTTCCCGTTCCCGATCAGCCCTCAGCGTCATCGCTGACGGCGATCACGGCTTTTCCCGCCCCGCCCGCCCGGGCAGGCTGACCGGCATGAAGAAGCTGCTGATGCTGGGCGGAACCGAGTTCGTCGGCCGCGCGATCACCGAGGACGCCCTGGACCGGGGCTGGGAGGTCACCGCCTTCCACCGGGGCCACCACGCCCCGCCCGCCGGCGTCCGCGCCGTCCACGGCGACCGCACCGCCCCCGGGGGCCTGGACGCCCTCGCCGACGGCGCCGGCTGGGACCTCGTCGTCGACACCTGGAGCGGCGCCCCCACCGCCGTGCGCGACACCGCCCGCCTGCTCGCCGGCCGCGCCGGACACTACACCTACGTCTCCACCCGCTCCGTCTACACCTACCCGGCACCGGCCGGCCTGACGGAGGACGGCCCCGTGGTGGAGGGCTCGCCCGACGCCGGAGCCACCGCCTACCCCGAGGACAAGCGCGGCGGCGAGCTCGCCGCCACCGCCGCCTTCGGCGACCGCGCCCTCCTGGTGCGCGCCGGCCTGATCCTCGGCCCCTACGAGAACGTCGGCCGGCTGCCGTGGTGGCTGGGCCGCACCGCGCGCGGCGGCCCCACCCTCGCCCCCGGCCCCCGCGACCTGCCGATGCAGTACATCGACGTACGCGACCTCGCGCACTGGACCCTCGACGCCGCGGAAGCCGGCCTCGGCGGCCAGTACGACACGGTCTCCGCTCCCGGGCACACCACCATGGGCGCCTTCCTCGAAGCGTGCGCCGCCGTCACGGGAGGCACCGCCGAGCTCCGCTGGACCGACCCGGAACGCATCGCCGAGGCGGGCATCGAGCCCTGGACCGAGCTGCCCTGCTGGCTTCCCCCGGGCGAACTCCACGACCACATGTTCCGCAGCGACGTCACCAAGGCCCTCGCCGCCGGCCTGAAGTGCCGCCCGGTCGAGGAGACCGTCGCCGACACCTGGGCCTGGCTCCGGTCGATCGGCGGTACCGCACCCATGCGGCCCGACCGCTCGGCCAAGGGCATCGATCCCGAGCGGGAGGCGGCGCTACTCGGGCTCGGCCGATGAGGCCTCCGCGAGCCGGGTCGGCGGCATGTACTCCCGCAGCAGCCTGCGGTGCCACCAGGCGCCCGTCTCGCGGAGCTCCCGCCAGGTGGTGAACCGGTAGCGGTACAGCCTGGCCCGCACGAAGCGCGGCGGGGCGTCCGGGAAGGGGTTGTGGCGCAGCAGCCGCAGCGTGTCCCGTTCGCCCGCCAGCAGCCGCTCCACGAACGGCCCGAACCAGTCCCGCGCGTAGCCGGGGGAGAGGGCCGCGAACCACATCAGCCAGTCGAGCCGCAGATGGTAAGGGGCGAACTGGCGCGGGATCCGGTGCGGTTCACCGGGCTTGCCCTTGAAGCCGTACTCCCGCCAGTCGCCGTCCTCGCGGGGGATGCGGTCAGCGGTCCCCTCGACCACCACCTCGTCGCGGATCCGGCCCACCGTGCCGAAGGCCCCGTAGGTGTTGACCAGGTGCAGGGAGTCGAAGGAGCGGTTCATCACCTGCCGCCGGGAGACCATGTTCAGCACCGGGTGCCGGCTCAGCACCAGCACCAGCACGGTCACGGCGCACACCAGGACCACGTACCAGAGGGGCGCCCCGCGCGAGGCCGCCGCGGGGGGCGGGCCGGCGAGCCCGGTGAAGTCCACGGCCGACAGGGCCACCGTGATCGTCAGCCAGTTCAGCCAGGCGAAGTTCCCCGAGAGCACCAGCCACAGCTGGGTGGCGATCATGATCCCGGCCGCGTACGAGGCCACCGGCTGCGGGGTGAACAGCAGCACCGGGACCGCCAGTTGCGTGACGTGGTTCGCGGCGCACTCCACCCGGTGCAGCGGCTTGGGCAGATGGTGGAAGAACCAGCTCAGCGGCCCCGGCATCGGCTGGGTCTCGTGGTGGTGGTAGAGGCAGGTCAGCTGCCGCCAGCAGACGTCCCCGCGCATCTTGATCAGCCCGGCGCCGAACTCCACCCGGAACAGCACCCACCGCAGCAGCCACAGCACCAGCACCGGCGGCCCCGCCCGGGCGTTCCCCAGGAACACCGCGAGGAAGCCCACCTCCAGCAGGAGCGACTCCCAGCCGAAGGAGTACCAGGTCTGGCCCACGTTGACGATCGACAGGTAGAGCAGCCACAGCACCGCCCACATCCCCATCGCCGCGCCCAGCGGCACCAGGTCCCCGGCCCCCGCCGCGAGGGCCGCCGACAGGGCCGCGCCGGTCCAGGCGCAGCCGGCGAAGAGCCCGTCGGAGTAGCGCAGTTGGAACAGGCTCGGAGCGTGCCGGAACGGCACGTACCGCACGTAGCGCGGGACGGGCAGCATGCCGTGCGCGCCGATCAGGGCCCGGAACTGCAGGGCGGCCCCGGCGAAGGCGAAGAGGTACACCCCGGCCAGGGCCCGCTGGAAGACCAGCCGGCCCAGCCAGTACCCGGGGGCGGTGAACCAGTCCATCGACTCCAGTATCAGACGGCGGCGGCCAGCGCGCGCAGGCGGCGGCCGAGGAGGCGGGCGTAGGCCCGCTGGAGGACGGGGACGAGCGGTCCCGCCAGGCGCGTGTACCAGACGGCGGGGCGGCTGAAGGCGGTCACCTCGAACCACACGGTGCCGTCGGCGGCCAGCTCCACGAGGAAGGACTCCTCCCCGCTCTCCGGATGCCCGGCCAGGGTCCCGTAGGCGAAGCCGGCCAGGCGGCCGGGGGAGTCCGGGGTCCAGATCACCTCGCAGGGCACGGTGATCCGCAGCGGGCCGACGCCGAGGCCGATCTCCACCCGGGCCCCCGGGACGGCCGGGCCGTCGGCCCGGACGCTCGCGCCGGTCGCCCGGTGCATCCGGAAGGAGGAGACGGCCGCGCCGGCCGCCTCGAAGGCCGCCCGGCCGTGCCCGACGCGGGCGCGGTAGTGCAGGTGGTGGTAGCCCTCGGGCAGCGGCCGGAAGCGGGTGGCGCCCCGGTCGGGGTAACTGAGGACGCTGCGGCCGGTGCTGGTGAGGCGGGTCACGGGGGTCTCCGTTCGGGGTGCGGTCGGGGTCAGGCGGGGACGGGCGCCGGGCGGCTGCCGGAGTCCCGGTCGGCGGCCAGCCGCCGCCACGCCAGCAGCGAGCACAGGGCGAAGCCCAGCGCGTTGCCGAGGCCGTGGGTGGCGGCCATCCAGGTCAGGGTCGGGTGGACGACGCCGGTGGCCTCGCCGGCGGCCCACCACAGGGCGAGCAGCATCGTCGCCGCCAGTACCGAGGACGAGACCGTGAGCAGCGCGCCCGTCACCCGGTCCCGGGCGGCGGGCCGCAGCTCGCGCCAGGTCACCAGCGCCACCGTCCACATGCCCCCGGTCAGCACGACCGCACCCAGCAGCTCGGCCCAGTCGTCCACGAAGTACCCGAGCAGCACGAGCAGCGTCCCCGCCGGCACGCTGTACGCCGCCCAGCGCGCCCGGTGTGCCGCAGCCGCCGACCGGCACACCAGCCCGGCGACGAGGGCGGCCGTGAACCCGGCGAAGTGGAAGTGCGGGACGGTCAGGGCCAGGACGCCCAGGTCGAAGCCGAAGAGCCGGTACCCCGCCCGCTCGGCGACCAGGGCGGTCGCGGCGACCGAGGGCGAGGCCAGGGCGGTCAGCACCGCCACCTCGGCCGGGGCGGGGAAGCGGGCGCCCCCGGACCGCGCCCGGGCGGCCCCGCGGCGCAGCCGGGCCCCGGCCGCGCACAGGAGGGCCAGGGCGGCGGCCGCGTACAGGGCGGCGAGCGCGGTGGCGGCGCCCCCGCGCGGCAGCCACAGCGACAGCGCACCCGGGGCGGCCGCCCACGGCCACAGCCGGACGGCCCGGCGCAGCCCGGCCGGATCGATCAGCCGCAGGCCGACGGGGACGGCGTAGAGCATCCCCAGGGCGACGATCAGGTTCACGAGTACGGTCACGACCACTCCTTTGAACGTGTTCAAGGATGCTGAGCGCCACCCTAGGGCTTTTCTTGAACGCGTTCAATGCGCGGGAGGCGTGCATCTGCCGGAACTCCGGTTGCGGCCCCGGGGCTGATGCGGCAGACAAGAGAGGAGCAACCGGGGCGAAAAGGGAGATCCAGCGTGAACGACGAGAACGACGTGCCCGCACCGACATCCCGTCAGGCGCCGCGCCGTCATGTACCGGCCGGCGCCGCCGTCTTGGCGCTCCTCGGCCTGATCGCCGCCGGGTGCGGCGCGCAGGAGCCGGAGCAGACCAAGGGCGCCGCGGCCGAGAGCCAGGAGCTCACCCTCCAGCCGGTGGGCGCCGCCGGACCCGACCCCTTCACCGCCTCCACCTCAACGGCCGAGTCGGCCCCCGTACAGCCCCCCGTGCCGAACAAGTCCGGCCAGGGCATCCGCACGGTCGGGGCCGCCACCCCCGGCCTGTACGGCGGAACGAACCGGCTCGGCAGCTGCGACGTCGAACGCCAGGCGGCCTACCTCACCGCCGACGACGCCAAGGCCCGGGCCTTCGCCCAGGCCACCGGCATCGAACAGGAGAAGATCCCCGAGTTCCTGCGCGGCCTCACTCCCGTGGTGCTGCGCGCCGACACCCGCATCACCAACCACGGCTTCCGCGACGGCCACGCCGACGGCTACCAGTCCGTCCTCCAGGCCGGCACGGCCGTCCTCGTGGACGACCACGGCATGCCGAGGGTCCGCTGCGGCTGCGGCAACCCGCTGGCCGCCCCCCGCTCCGCCAAGGGGAACCCGGTGCTCAAGGGGGAGCAGTGGAACGGCTACCGGCCCAACCAGGTCGTCGTCATCGAACCCACCATCCAGCCGATCAAGAGGCTGGTCATCGTCAACCTCGCCGACAACACCTGGATCGAGCGGAAGGCCGGTGACGACGGCGCCCAGGACAAGGCGCCGAAGGTACCGCCCCCCTACGACCCGGCCGAGGGCATCCCCAACAGCCCCCCGACCCCGCCGGACGACCCCTCCGACCCCTGCGCCACGGCAGGCACCTCCGGCCCGCCCCGGACCGCCCCGCCGACGGCACCTCCCGCCCCGCCGTCCGGCCCGCCCTCGGACCAGCCCCCACCGACCGGCCCGCAGCCCCTGCCGGAGACGGCCCCGCCGCTGGACGCCCCCTCCACCGGCGGGCAGCACCTGCCGGAGACGGCCCCGCCCCTGGACACCCCGTCCCCAGGAGGCCGGCCCCTGCCGGAGACGGCCCCGCCCCTGGACGCCCCCTCCGCCGGCGCGCAGCACCTTCCCGAGACCGCCCCGCCGCTGGACATCCCCTCCGCCGGCGCGCAGCACCTGCCCGAGACCGCCCCGCCGCTGGACCTGCCCGGGCAGGCCGGACCCCTGGGCGCGCCCGCCGAGACCGCACCCCTGGACGCCCCGCCCGCCGCCGGCCCGCCGGGAGCCCCGGCCCAGGCCGGGCCCCTGGACGAGCAGCTGCCCGTCCCCGCCGGACCCGGCGTCCCGGGCGAGGCCGGCGTGCCCGGACCGCCCTCCGCCACCGGCCCCACGCCCACCACCCCCTGCCCGTCCGACTCCGCCCCCACCGCCCCCGGCGGGCAGACCCCTCCGCAGGCGCCCGCCACCCCGCCCCCCGGCGACCTCCCGAGCGGCACCACCACCCCCGCCGACCCCTTCTCGGACGTTCCCACCGCCCCCACCGCCCCCCTCGCCCCCGTCCCCGCCGAACCCGGCCTGACCCCGGACCCCCAGGACGTACCGACCACCGGGCCGGCCGCGCCCGCCGACCCGTTCGGCTTCCCCGACCAGCAGCCTGGCACCGACCAGAGCCCCAACCTGGAGAGCGCCTGACCCCGCGCTGTGTCATGGTGGACCGGTGCCGAGCACCGTATCGCTGCCGGAGGACTGGCCCGCACACCCGGACCGGTCCCTGTCACTGAACCGGATGGGCAGTTTCGACTGGGACCTGGTCACCGGGCTCATGCACCTGGACACGGCCGCGCTCGACGTCTTCGACACGCCGCCCGACGACTACGACGGGCGGCCGGAGACGCTGAACCGGCGCGTCCCGCCCGCCGAGGCGGCCCGGCTGGACGCGCTGGTCTCCAGCGCGCTCAAGAACGGTTCCGACAGCTACGGCGCCTACTTCCGCATCCGCTGCCGTGACGGCCGGCTCCGCTGGACCCACACCCAGGGCCGTGTCATGCGCGACCGCGACGGCCGCCCGTTCCGCATCATCGGCATCGTCCGCGACGCCACCGAGGAGCTGAGCCATTCCGCCGAACGCCTCGGCCTGGACGAGGAACGCCGCCGCCAGACCTCCGTCGTGGAATCCACCACCGCGGCGCTCGCGCACGCCCGTACCGTCAAGGACGTCATCGACGTCATCGGCGACGCCCACGGGCTGGAGCGGCTCGGCTCGATGGGCATGGTGATGGGCCTGGTCGAGGCGGGCCGGATCCACCTCGTGGCGGAAGGCCCGGAGGGAAGCTTCGTCCCCGGCACGCGCTACACGCGCATCGACGAGGAGTACCCGATGAGCGAGGTGGTCCGCTCGCTCCAGCCGAGGTTCCTGGAGTCCGCCGAGGAGTTCGCCGAGGGGTACCCCGCTCTCTGGGAGAAGATCTCGTACATGCGGATCTCGGCCGCCGCCTACCTGCCGCTGATCGCCCAGGCCCGCCCGATCGGCGCCCTCGGCCTGCTGTACGAGGACAAGGAGGGCTTCACCCAGGAGGAACGCAACCTGCTGGTCGCCCTGGGCAGCAGCATCGCCCAGAGCCTCCAGCGGGCCATGCTCCTGGAGCAGGA
The DNA here is from genome assembly GCF_002028425.1 of Streptomyces katrae. Lineage (GTDB taxonomy): Bacteria > Actinomycetota > Actinomycetes > Streptomycetales > Streptomycetaceae > Streptomyces > Streptomyces katrae_A. The sequence goes on from NZ_CP020042.1 coordinate 6,683,144, forward strand.
GCACGACCTGGCCGAAGGGCTCCAGCAGGCCATGCTGCCCCGCCGTATACCGGACGTCCCGGGCGCCCGGATCGCGGTCCGCTACCGGTCCGCGAGGATGGGCCAGGACATCGGCGGCGACTGGTACGACGTCATCCCGCTGCCGGGCGGCCGCGTCGGGGCCGTCATCGGCGACGTCCAGGGCCACGACACGCACGCGGCCGCGGTCATGGGGCAGCTGCGCATCGTGCTGCGCGCCTACGCCGCCGAGGGGCACTCGCCGGGCACGGTGATGGCCCGCGCCTCGGTCTTCCTGCACGAACTGGACACCGACCGCTTCGCCACCTGCACCTACGCCGAGGCCGACCTCTCCACCGGGGTGCTCCAGGTGGTCCGCGCCGGCCATATCGACCCGCTGCTGCGGACCCGGGACGGGGAGTGCCGGCGGCTGCCGGTGGAGGGCGGGATGCCGCTGGGGCTGTCGGCGGAGTTCGGCCGGCTCGAGTACCCGGTGACGACGGTCGAACTGGACTACGGGGAAACGCTCCTGCTGTGCACCGACGGCCTGGTGGAACAGCCCGGAGCCGACCTGGACGACGGCATCCGGCTGCTGACCGGCATGGTCCGCGAGGGACCGGACGACCTCCAGCTCCTCGCCGACCGGCTGTGCGAGGTGGCCGACGAGCGGGGCGGGGACGACGACATGGCCCTCCTGCTGCTGCGCCGCGAGGGCGACGACACGGGACGCGCCGGCGGCGGCCGGCTCCAGCAGCACGTCGCCCAGGGGGACCCCGAGGCCCTTGTGGCGGCCCGCCACATGATCGGGACGGCGGTACGGGCGTGGGGTGCGCGCAGCCGGGCCGACGAGATCGAACTGGTCGCGGACGAACTGATCGTCAACGCCCTGATGCACACCGACGGCCCGGCGATCGTGACCCTCCGCGTGCTGAGCGGACCGCAGCGGCGGCTGCGGGTGGAGGTGGAGGACCGCTCCAGCGCCCTTCCGCGCCGGCGGGAGGCGGGCGAGGCGGGGGTGTCGGGGCGGGGCCTGATGCTGGTGGACCGGCTGGCGGACGTGTGGGGGGTGGAGCCGAGGGGGAGCGGCAAGTGCGTGTGGTGCGAGTTCACGGTGTAGCCGCCCCGGCCCCGCGCGGCGCCGCCCGCCGTCCCCGGCCCGGGTCGCGCGGTCCCCGCGGGGGCGGCACCCTGGGAGGATGCCGGAGCTACCGGAGGTCGAGGCGCTCAGGGAGTTCCTCGACGCACACCTCGCCGGGCGGGTGGTCGAACGCGTCCTCCCGCTCGCCGTCAGCGTGCTCAAGACCTACGACCCCCCGCTCACCGCCCTGGAGGGGCAGCCCGCCGGCCCCGTGGCCCGCCACGGCAAGTTCCTCGACCTCCGCATCGGCGCCCTCCACCTCGTCACCCACCTCGCCCGCGCCGGCTGGCTCCGCTGGCAGGACTCCCTCCCCGCGCAGCCCCCGCGCCCCGGCAAGGGCCCGCTGGCCCTGCGAGTGGTCCTGGACGGCGGCTCCGGCTTCGACCTCACCGAGGCGGGCACGCAAAAACGCCTCGCGGTGTACGTGGTCCGCGACCCCCAGGAGGTCCCCGGCATCGCCCGCCTCGGCCCCGACCCCCTCGCCGACGGCTTCGACCGGGACGCCTTCGCCGCCCTCCTCACCGGTGAGCGCCGCCAGATCAAGGGGATCCTGCGGGACCAGTCCGTGATCGCCGGCATCGGCAACGCCTACAGCGACGAGATCCTGCACGCCGCCCGCGTCTCCCCCTTCAAGCAGGCCGCCTCCTTCGACGAGGAGCAGGTCACCCAGCTCTACGGGGCGGTGCGCGAGACCCTGCGGGCCGCCGTCGAACGGGCCCACGGCCTGGCCGCCGGGCAGCTGAAGGCCGAGAAGAAGAGCGGGCTGCGCGTGCACGGCCGGGAGGGGGAGCCCTGCCCGGTCTGCGGGGACACCGTCCGCTCGGTCTCGTTCGCGGACTCCTCGCTCCAGTACTGCCCCACCTGCCAGACGGGCGGCAAGCCGCTCGCCGACCGCAGGCTCTCCCGCCTCCTCAAGTAGCGGGCCCGCTGCGTAGACTCCGGCACCATGGCCGAGCAGCACCAGCCACCGCCCCGGCGGGAGGTCGTCACCGGAGTCCCGCGCGCCGCCCGCCGCAGGCCGCCCGCCCACGCCCCGGCCCGCTCGGAGATCTCCGAGCAGACCACCCTCGGCGCCACCTACGTACGCGCCCTGATGCGCAGCCAGCTGCGGGCGGCGCTGGGCGCGGTGGCGGTTCTGGTCCTGGTGCTCGGGCTGCTCCCGCTGGGCTCCCTGCTGCCCCGGGCGGCCGCGGGCCCGCTGGTGTGGGTGGCGCTCGGGCTGGTCGCGTACCCGGTGATGTGGCTGATCGCCCGCTGGTACGTGGCCCGGGCCGAGCGCAACGAGGCGGACTTCACCGGTCTGGTGACCGACCCCGCCGATCCCACCGGTTAGCCCACGCGGAGGCCGGGCCCGCCCCTCAGAACAGGTGCATCGCCAGGTGGCCCAGCGGCAGCCCCAGCTGCCAGGCGGGGGTCCAGACGCGGGCGTTCTCGTCCAGCCCGGGCGGGGGCCGGCCTGCGCGGGGTGGTCCGGGTCGAGGTGGGTGGCGAACAGCTCGGTGTGCTCCAGCCAGCGCCAGGCCGCCCGGGCCAGCTCCAGGTCGGGGTCCTCGGCGCCGCCGCGCTCGCGGGCCTCCTCGCCCAGGGTGAGGAACCGGGTCTGGACCCAGTCGCGCCAGGGGTGCCCGTACGCCGTCAGGGACAGCCACTCGTCGAGCTGTGAGACGACCCGGATCCCGGAGAGCTCGCCGGCCGCGTCCGAGAGGTAGATCGTCAGCGCGAGCGTGTCCCGTCCGGCACGGAACTCCAGGGTGCTGACCGGGATCAGCCGGCCCGTGCGCAGCAGCTCGTCCGCGATGTACTCCGCGTAGAGCCAGGCCATGGGCACTGCCAGCCCGCCGTCACTGGTGCCGTTCGAACCCTCGGGCTGCACCGTTCCACCTTCTCCCGCGCGTCGAGCCTGCCGCCGTCATCCCCGAGCCTTCACCGGCGGGCTCGCGCAACGGGGGATGTTTACTCAACTTGAACGGACTGATGCCGATTTCGGCGTGGTTTGTGTCCGGTTCGTGCGCGTGGAGGGCGTTCCTTGAGTGTTCCTCCACCGGTGCGGGGGCGGACCGCGCGCCCGCGCGCCCGGTTCAGGCTCCCAGCCCGTACCCCTGGAGCCCCTTGCGCAACGCGCGCAGGGCGTAGTGCGTACGGGATTTGACGGTGCCGGCCGGGATGCCCAGCTCCGCCGCGGCCTCGGCGACGGAGCGGTCCTGGAAGTAGACCTGCACCAGTACGTCGCGGTGCTCCTGCCCCAGGCTGCCGACCGCCCGCCGCACGTCGATGGCGGTGACCGAGCCGGCCACCGCGTCCTCCGGCGCGGGCGCCTGCTCCAGGCCGTCGGGCTCGACCTCCTGGGGCCGTGACAGCCGGGCGCGCCGGGCGTCGATCGCGAGGCGCCGGGCCACGGTGAACAGCCAGGGGCGCAGGGACTCGTGCCCGGTCGCCAGCACCTCGGGGTGCTGCCAGACCCGGACGAGGGTTTCCTGCACCAGGTCCTCGGCGCGCTGCGCGTCCCCCGCCGTGAGCCCGAGCAGGAAGTAGAACAGGGCCCGCCCGTGCTCGCGCTGCAGTGCCGCGAGCGCCTCGGGTTCCGTGCGCTGGAGAGTGGGGGAGGGCGGCACGTCGGTGGCTCCTTCCGGATCCGCGGGGCGGGCGAGGGGGCGGGGAGGTCTGCGGGGACCGGCCGGCGGGTCCTGGTCGTCCGGCTCCACCCACCCTCACCTGCGCGGAGCCGCCCGGGAACCGTCCGGCGCCGCCGTTGCGCCCAAGCACCCGGGTGGTCCGGTGGGCGGCCGCGCCGGACGACGAACGGTTGAACGGCACGGCGAACGGCCGCGGCCGCCGTCGGAGTGAGGCCGGGACGGGCGGACGGCGCCGTTCCTTGACTTGGGGCACCCCCTCCTATGGATTCATAGGGATTGCAGACAATCTGATAATCCCTTCAAGGAGAGCCGGGGCAGATGACCAAGCGCACCCGTCGGACCCTCGCCCTGCTGTCGGCCGGCCTGCTGTCCGCCGCGGCCGCCGGCTGCTCCACCGGCGGCCACCCCGCACCCGCGCGCCTCGGCTCCAGCGCCGCCGGCGCCCCCGCCGCGGCGGCCGGATCCGCCTCCCCCGCCGCCCCCGCCGGCGCCCGCGGCTTCACCCTGGTCGCGAGCGGCGACGTCCTCCCGCACACCTCGGTCATCCAGCGGGCGAACGCCGACGCGGGCGGGGACGGGTACGACTTCCGGCCCATGTTCTCCGCGGTCAAACCGGTGGTCTCGGCCGCCGGCCTGGCCCTGTGCCACATGGAGACCATCTACGGGGACGAGGACGGCCCCTTCAGCGGCTACCCCGCCTTCGTCTCCCCGCCCGCCGTCGCCGACGCCCTCAAGGACGCCGGGTACGACGGCTGCTCCACCGCCTCCAACCACACCCTGGACGACGGCGCCGAAGGCGTGAAACGCACCCTCGACCGCTTCGACAAGGTCGGACTCGGCCACGCCGGCTCCGCCCGCACCGCGGCGGAGGCGGCCCGCACCACCCTCTACACGGCCGGCACCGCCAAGGTCGCCCACCTCGCCTACACCTACGACACCAACGGCTACCCCATGCCCGAAGGCCAGCCGTGGGCGGTCAACCTGATGCTCCAGGACAAGATCCTCGCGGACGCGCGGGCGGCCCGGAAGGCGGGCGCGGACGTGGTCCTCGTCAGCCTCCACTGGGGCACCGAATGGCAGACCGAACCCGACGAGACCCAGCTCTCGCTCGGCAAGGCCCTCACCGCCTCGCAGACCGGCGGCCGCCCCGACATCGACATGATCCTGGGCACCCACGCCCACATCCCGCAGGCCTACGAGAAGGTCAACGGGACCTGGATCGTCTACGGCATGGGCGACCAGGTCGCGGGCGAGATGTTCAACTACACCGGCGCCCGCGACATGCGGGGCAACTACGGCTCCATCGCCCGCTTCACCTTCGCCCCGCCCGCCGCCCCCGGACAGCGCTGGCAGGTCACCAAGGCCGAGTTCGTCCCGCAGATGATGGACCTGTCCACCGGCCGCGTCGTCAACCTCCCCGCCGCCCTCGCCCAGGACCCCGGCAACTCCGCGTACGAGAGCGCCCAGGACGAGATCACCGAGGCCGTCCTCAGCCGCGGCGCCGCCAAGGACGGCCTCCGCCGCGCCGGATAGGGCCCCCGGCTGCGCCCCCCCGCGCCCCCTCCGACGCGCTCGGCCCCCCCCGGCGGCGGCCACCGGACCCGCCGCCACCCCGCCGCGACCCTCCCCGTTCGGCGCGCGCCGCGGCGCGGCCCTCCCTACAGTGCATGGCATGAGTGCCACGCCGGAGCAGACCCGCGGTACCCGCAACAGGTTCCTCAACCGCGTCCCGGACGCCTTCGGGGCGTTCTTCGGAACGCTCGGCCTGCTGTGCGCGCTGCTGGCGCTCTCCCCGGTGCTGCGGGGGCTGCTGCGGCCCGTGGTGCGCTTCCTCGACGACTTCGTGGTGCCGGTCAGCGCGAACCTCGCGTACGCCGTCTTCCTCTTCCTGCTCGCCGCCGCGCTCGGCATCCGCAAGAAGATCGCCTGGTGGATCGTCGTCACCTATCTGGCCCTGCTGATCCTCGTCGACGTACTGATCATCGCGGACGGGGACCTCTGGGTCGGCGGCCTGTCCCTGGCCCTCGCGGTGGCCGCCCTCGTCGTGCTGACCGCCGCCCGCAAGGAGTTCTACGCCGCCTCCCGCCCCGGCGCCGTCTGGCGCGCCCTTCTCGTCCTGGGGCTCGGGCTGCTCGCCGCCGTCTTCCTCGGCTGGGCCCTCGTCGCCCTGTTCCCCGGCACCCTGCCCAGGGGGCAGTGGCTGGACTGGGCCGCCAAGCAGGTCTTCGGCGGCCTCTTCTCCGCCCGCCAGTTCGACGGCCGCCCGCCCAGGGTGCTCTACTTCCTGCTCGGCCTCTTCGGCGCCGTCGCCCTGCTGAACGCCGCCTCCACCCTCTTCCGCTCCCAGCGGCTGACCGCCGCCCTGCACGGGGACGAGGAGCTCCGCATCCGCGCCCTGCTCGGCGCCTACGGCCGCGCCGACTCCCTCGGCTACTTCGCCACCCGGCGCGACAAGGCCGTGGTCTTCGCCCCCAACGGCAAGGCGGGCGTCACCTACCGGGTCGAGGCCGGCGTCTGCCTGGCCAGCGGCGACCCGGTGGGCGACCCGGCCGCCTGGACCCCCGCCATCGACGCCTGGCTGGCCGTCGCCCGCCGCTACGGCTGGCAGCCCGCCGTCATGGGCGCCTCCGAGAACGGCGCGACCGCGTACGCCCGCTCCGGGCTCAGCGCCCTCCAGCTCGGCGACGAGGCCATCCTGCACGTCGCCCACTTCGACCTCGACGGCCGCGACATGCGCGTCACCCGGCAGGCCGTCAACCGCGTCAAACGGGCCGGCGCCACCACCCTGATCCGCCGCCACTCGGCCCTGACCGAGGAGGAGATGCGCACGATCGTCGACCGGGCCGACCGCTGGCGCGACACCGAGACCGAACGCGGCTTCTCCATGGCCCTCGACCGGCTCGGCGACCCCGCCGACGGGGACTGCCTGCTCGTGGAGGCCTTCGACGCCCAGGGCGAGCTGATCGCCCTGCTCTCCTTCGTCCCCTGGGGCAAGGACGGCATCTCCCTCGACCTGATGCGCCGCGACCGCACCGCCCCCAACGGGGTCATGGAGTTCATGGTCGCCCAGCTGTGCGCGGCCGCCCCGGGCCTCGGCGTGCGCCGGATCTCCCTCAACTTCGCCGTGTTCCGCTCCGCCTTCGAGGAGGGCGGCCGGATCGGCGCGGGCCCCGTGCTCAAGCTGTGGCGCAGGCTGCTGCTGTTCTTCTCCCGCTGGTGGCAGCTGGAAGCCCTCTACCGGTCCAACGTCAAGTACGGGCCCGAGTGGTACCCCCGGTTCCTCTGCTACCAGGACGCCGGCTCGCTCGCCCGGGTCAGCCTCGCCTCCGGGATCGCCGAGGGCTTCGTCTCCGTGCCCAGCCTGCGCAAACTGTGGGGCAAGGGCCACCAGCCCAGGGGACTCACCGCCCCCGTCAACACCGCCGGCCTGCCCCCCCTCGAGTCCCTGGGCCTGGACCTCGTGGGGGAGGAGGGGGAACGGGCGCCCGCCGAGCGGCTGCCCGAGCAGGTCCGCGTCCGCCACGCCAAACTGGAACGCATCCGCGCCTCCGGAACCGATCCCTACCCGGTCGGGATCCGCCAGCGCACCCACACCGCCGCCCAGCTCAAGGCCGCCCACCCCGGCCGGCTCCCCGCCGGCGCCCGCACCGGAGAGCCGGTCGTCCTCGCCGGCCGGGTGATGGTCGTCCGCGACCTCGGCGGCGTGGTCTTCGCCGTCCTGCGCGACTGGACCGGCGACATCCAGCTGATGTTCACCCGCGACGAGTCCGGACCCGAAGCGCTGGACTCCTTCACCTCCCAGGTCGACTTCGGCGACCACGTGGTCGCCGGCGGAACCGCCGCCGCCGGCCGCAGCGGCGACCTGTCCGTCCTGGTCGACTCCTGGCAGCTCACCGGAAAGTGCCTGCGCCCCCTGCCCGACAAGCGCAAGGGCCTGGCCGACCCCGAGGCCCGGGTACGGCGCCGCTACCTCGACCTCGTCGCCAGCCCCGACGCCCGGGAGGTCGTACGGGCCCGCTCCAGCGCCGTGCAGGCCCTGCGCCAGGGCCTCCTGGACCGCGGCTACCTGGAGGTCGAGACCCCGATGCTCCAGCAGATCCACGGCGGCGCCAACGCCCGTCCCTTCCGCACCCACATCAACGCCTACGACCTCGACCTGTACCTGCGCATCGCACCCGAGCTCTACCTCAAGCGGCTGTGCGTCGGAGGCCTGGAGAAGGTCTTCGAGATGGGCCGCACCTTCCGCAACGAGGGCGTCTCCTACAAGCACAACCCCGAGTTCACGATGCTGGAGGCCTACCAGGCCTTCGCCGACTACGACGTGATGCTCGACCTCACCCGCGAGCTCATCCAGGGCGCCGCCACCGCCGCCTTCGGCTCGCCCATCGCCCACAAGGCGGGCCCCGACGGCAAGCTCGTCGTCCACGACATCTCCGGGCCGTGGCCCGTCAAGACGATGTACGGGGCGATCAGCGAGGCCCTGGGCGAGGAGGTCGACGCCGACACCGAGGAGCACGTCCTGCGCGTGCACTGCGACCGGGCGGGCGTCCCCCACGGGCCCGAGGACACCCGCGGCGACGTGGTCCTGGAGATGTACGAACGGCTGGTGGAGGAGCGCACGCAACTCCCCACCTTCTACAAGGACTTCCCCACCGACGTCTCCCCGCTCACCCGCCAGCACCGAGTGGACCCCCGGCTCGCCGAACGCTGGGACCTCGTGGCCTTCGGCACCGAACTGGGCACCGCCTACTCCGAGCTCACCGACCCCGTGGAGCAGCGCCGCAGGCTCACCGCGCAATCCCTGCTCGCGGCGGGCGGGGACCCGGAGGCGATGGAACTCGACAACGACTTCCTCGACGCCCTGGAGTACGCCATGCCGCCCACCGGCGGACTGGGCATCGGCGTCGACCGGCTGGTCATGTTCCTCACCGGTCTGACGATCCGCGAGACGCTTCCGTTCCCGCTGGTGCGCCAGAGCTGACCGGACCGGCCGCCGCCCGCCCCGCGGGGCGGCTGGTCCGAGCGGGTGAGGCGGACGCGGTGCCTCCGCGCCCCTCGACCTCTGCGGCGATGTCGTTGATACGTAGTAATAATGACAAATGACGAGCCGACAGTAGGGCGACGGGTGCTCCTGCGCACCGCCGTCTTCCTCGGAATCGCGGCCGCCGCCTCCTCCGGACTGCTCAGGGTGGGAGAGGACGGATCCCCGGCCGGTCCGCCCGGGACGTCCCCGGGCGCCACCCCCGAGCCCGCCCGCGGCCCCGGGGCCGGCGGAGCCCCCGGCGGCCACCCGGAAGGGCTCCCCGACGCCTCCCACCGGCTGCAGCCCATGACCGCCGAGGCCCCCGCCAAGCCGCCCGCCGTGAAGCCCGCCGTCCGCACCCGGCCCATCCTGGAACTGCCCCAGGGCCCGGCCGCGGGCGGCAAGGCCATGCTGCTCACCTTCGACGACGGCCCCGACCCCCGCTACACCCCGGCCATCCTCGACACCCTCCGCCGGTACGGGGTCCGCGCGATGTTCTTCGTCTGCGGGGAGATGGCCACCGACAACCGCGACCTGCTGCGCCGGATGGCCGCCGAGGGGCACGTCATCGGCAACCACACCTGGACGCACCCGCAGATCCCCCAGCTCAGCCGGTCCGCACTGGAATCGGAGATCGGGCGCACCAGCGAGGTGGTCGAGCAGGCGGTCGGGCAGCCCCCGCTGTGGTTCCGGGCCCCGTACGGGGCGTGGAACCGGGCCGCCTTCGAGATTGGGGCGGACCTGGGCATGGAACCCCTCGCCTGGACCGTGGACAGCCTCGACTGGACCGAACCCGGCACCACCACCATCGTTTCCCGGGTCCTCGACGGGGCCGCGCCGGGCGTGATCGTGCTGGGCCACGACGCCGGCGGCGACCGCTCGCAGAGCGTCCGGGCGCTGGAGACCTACCTTCCCCAGCTGCTGGGGCGCGGCTACCGCATGACCCTTCCGGTGCTGCCGCCCCGTTGAGGGCGCCCGCTGCCGCGCCGGGCCGCCGCGGGGGAGCGGCGGCCCGGCGCGATGAAACGTTTGCTCAGCGGGCCTCGACCATCCGCGCGAAGACCACCACGTTGCCGTCGTAGCCCTTGGCCTTCGAGTAGCCGCCTCCGCAGGTGATCACCCGCAGCTCCGGGTGCCCGGTGTCCCCGTACACCCGCGCGCCGGGGAAGGAGTCCTTCGCGAACACCTCGACCCCGTACACCTCGAAGACCGCCGTGCGGCCGTCGTAGCGCTGCACCTCGATGTGGTTGCCCGGCTTGAGCGAGCCCAGCCCGTAGAAGACGGCCGGGCCCTGCGCGTTGTCCACGTGGCCCACGATCACCGCCGACCCCTGCTGGCCCGGCGAGATGCCGTTGAGGTACCAGCCCGCCAGGTTGCGGTCCTGCGGCGGCGGGGCGTCGATCCAGCCCTGCGCGTCCAGGCCGACCGTCATCACCGGCGCGTCCACGTTGATCGTCGGAATCCGGATGCGCTGCACCGACGAGTGGTCCAGCACCTCCATGTCCGCGGGCGGTGTGGGTGCGTTGGCCGGCTGCTGGTCGGCCCGGGTGGCGACAGCCGCCGCCGCGGTGGGCTGCGGCGGCCCGTCCGCCACGTTCGCCCCGTTCCGCATCATGGCGAGGCCGCTGAGCAGTGCCAGTGCGAGCACGCCCCATGGGGAACGTCTCCTCGGCCGCTGCCCGGTCTCGTCCTCGAGCATGGCTCTCCCTTCCCGACGCGGGGGTCCCGACCCGCGTTCCAGTCCCTCCCCTGTACGCCCTTCTTCCCGCACGCTAAGGCTGGAAGGGCGGGACGGCGATCGGGGAGCGGCGAACGGGTGGTGCGTCCGGTCGGGGTGCGGCCATCCAGGTAATCATCACATAAATGCCTGACGGCTCGTGACCTGCGGATCCGTCAGATGCCCCGGGCGCGCCTCGGCGTGTCGCTCAACCGGGCGGCCCAAGGGCGGAAATGCGCTGGTTGCGCGCCGCCGGGAGGGTTCGTGATGGGAGGCGTTCTCGTCGATCTGCCCGGGCCACCGCTCCGGGGCGCTCTCCCGCTGGAGGTTCCACCATGCGTGCTTTCCGCGCTCTCACCGTGACCGCGGCCGCCTGCGCCGCGCTCGGGATCAGTGCCCCGTTCGCCGCCGCGAACAACCCGAACGGCAGCGGCAACGGGCCGAGCAACGTCACGGTCAACCCGTACTCCGTGCACCAGGGCGCCTCGATGCAGGTCAGCGCGGCCGGCTGCGGCCACGGTGGCACGGTCTGGTCGCACGGCAACTTTCCGCAGACCAATCTGTCGGCCGGCTCCATCGGCTTCGCCACCGTCCGGATCTTCAACCACGCCTCGCCCGGCCACCACACCCTGTCGGTCAAGTGCCACGACAACAGCCTGGTCGCCACGCACCGCTTCACGATCCTGGCCGGCAACGGGGCCCAGGGCGGTCTCGGCGGCTCCTTCGGCCCGTCCACCGCCGAGACGGCCATCGGGGCGGGCCTGGTCGGCGCCGCGGCGCTCGGTGCGGGCGTGCACGTGGTGCGCCGCCGCCGTCCGGCCGCCGCCGCCCGCTCCTGACGCCCCTCCCCGGAGGTCGCCCCGGGCCGCCCGCGTGCGCGGGGGCCCGGGGCGGGGTCAGTGGCCGCGGGCCGCGCGGCGCCGGCGCAGGGCGTACGCCGAACCGCCCGCGGCGGCGGCGAAGAGGACGGCTCCCGCGGCGAGTTCGAGCGGGTCGGCCCCGGCCACGCTGCCGCCGAGCCCGCCGCGGACGCCCAGCGCGGCGGTGGTCGCGCTGGCCCGGGGGACCGGGTTCGTGCGGGCCGGCGGTGTGGTCCGGGCGGGCGCGGCGGTGCGCGCCGGGGGTGTGATGCGCGCCGGAGGTGTGGTGCGGGCCGGCGGTGTGGTGAGCGGCGGCGGCCGCAGGCCCGTGCCGGAGGTGGCGGCCGGGGAGGGGGTGCGCCGGGTGGCGGCGGTGGAGCTGGTGGTGGGCTGGCTCGTCCCGCCGGTGATGGTGAGATCAGTGGACCCGTTCTCCCCGTCGCAGGTGAAGGTGACCGAGTACAGGGCGCCGGGCCGGGCGTCGCGGTCGACCGTGACCTTGACGGCCTTGCCCCGCTCGATGGTCACGGTGTCGAAGACCCCGGACGAGGCGGTGGCGTAGGCGGCGCCGCAGTTGCTGACGGAGAGGGTGACCGTACCGCCGGGCGCCACCGTCGACGGGGTGACGGCGAAGGCGAAGGAGGTGGCGGGCGCCGCCTCGGCCGCGAGGACGACGGGCGCGCCAAAGGCGCCGAGCGCGAGGGCGAGGCCCGTTGCGCCGGCGCTCAGCAGAGCGGTGGCGGAGCTGCATATCGCACCCATGATCGGGTTCCTCCGGATCTCCGGGGCGCAGTCGCGCGGCGATTACCGCACGTGGGGGGGCGTGCGCCTCGATGCTCGCCACGCTAGGTCCCGGCCCGCGGGCCCGCGATCAGGAACGGGCGAATGGGGCACGGCCCTGGGCCGAACCGGGGACGGACCCCCCGTCCGCGGTTTACCGGGCCCGGCCGTGCCCCGGCCGCTCAGCTCTTCAGGCCGTGGTGGGGGAACTGCGCGAGGAAGGGTTCGGCGGTGGCCGCGATCCCGCGCCCGAAGGGCGCGTCGAAGTCCCAGATCAGGAACAGCAGGAAGGCGATCAGCGCGCTGAACAGGCCGGCGAGCAGCAGTTCGCGGAAGGACCGGCGGATCTGCAGCATGAAGATCATCCCGACCGTCACCAGGGCTCCGGCGATCAGTCCGAACCACACCACCCCGGGCATGGTGGCCCCGGCGCTCTGGCCGCGGGCGTTGCGGGCGTCGTCCACCAGCGCGACCTGGTCGACGAGGGGCTGGTAGGCCTGCCCCTCGTGGTCGGTCTGCGGCGCGTAGTCGGTCACGTCGCGGCGGATCTTCTCCAGCAGCTGCCCGCTCTCGTCCGTCAGCTCGTTCTTCTCCGACATGTGCTTCCACTCCGTGTCGACCACGTAGGTCACGTACGCGTCGACGTCGGAGCGGATCTTCGCCCGCACCTCGGCCGGGTAGACCTGGGAGCGGACGCTGATCTCGTGCAGGGCCTGGGACTCCTGGCGCACGTACTCCTGGGCGGCCCCGCGGCCCTCCCAGACGCCCGCGATCGCCAGGCCCAGCACGATCGCGTAGATCACCCCGATCATCATCGTCATGTACTCGATGACGTCCGGGGTCTCGTCCGGATCGTCGTCCTCGGTGATCCTGCGGTGGTTGAAGAAGGCGATGGACAGCACCACGGCACAGGCCGCGGCCATCGCGAGGGTCAGGACGAGCCATTCCGACAAGACGGGCTCCCAATCGGTGGGCGTGGGACGTTCGGTGGGCGGTGCGTGGCGGTGCGTGGCGGTCGTGGGCCGGCGCGGGTCTAGCGCGGGCGCAGCGCGACGATCGCGAGCACGGCGGGGGCGGCGGTCATGAGGGTGAACGTGACCGGCGAGATGTGGTGTTCGACCGGTTTGCGCGCGGCCGTGTGATACGCGGGCCGCGGCACCTTGGGCTTGGGCGCGGGCGGCTTGGGTGCCGGGGTGGGCGGCGCGGGCGCGGGCTGCGGAGGAGGCGGCGCGGGCGCCCGGTACACCTGGGGCGCGGGCGGCTTGGGCGCGGGGGGCTCCGGCGCGGGGGGAGCGGGCCTCGGCGGCGCGGGGGCCGGCGGCGGAGGAGGCGGCGGAGGCGGCGGGGTGGGCTTGGGCGGCGGGGTCGGTTTGGGTGGCGGAGGGGTGGGCGTCGGCGTGGGTGTGGGCGTGGGTTTCGGCGGGCACGGCGGGGGAGGGGGCGGCGGGCAGTGGTGCTCGTGCCCGTGGCCGCGGCCCTTGTCGTGGCCACGGCCCTTGCCGGGCCGGCCGTCGTGATGTCCGCCACCCCCGGCGGCCGCGCCGGCGCCGCTGCCGGCGTACGCGTAGACCTCGACGGAGGCTCCGCCCTCCCCGCTGCCGACCGTCGCGTAGGCACAGCTATCGGCCACCGCCGGAGTGGTCGACAGGGTCGCCCACAGCAGGACCGGGACCGCCAGCAGACGTCTGGCTAAAGCTCTGTTCACCCGGGGAGCATGGGCTCGCGCGCGCCCGCGCACGCGGGACCCGGGAGGGGTTCGCCCGAACGGGCGGATCCTGGACCGGTGAGGTTTGAGACAGGTTCTGATCGCTTGTGATTGAACGTTGGTCAATTCCCAAAAGGTATTTGTCGGTTTCCGTGACGCCCGGGCCGGCCCCCGGAGCCTTTGGTGTGTGACCAAGAACGGATCGGCAATTTCCGCTTTTGCTCGCCCTGTTGGGCAATGATCAGTACATTCGGCTCGGACAAGAGTCCGGCCCCCGCCCGATCCCCGGACGGACCAGGTACGACCACGACACTGACGACGGCTTGGAGACCCCGATGGAACGCCCCGCCTGGGCCCCGCCAGGCATCGACATATCGGTGCCGAGCGTGTCCCGAATCTACGATTACTACCTGGGCGGCTCCCACAATTTCGAGGTCGACCGCCAGGCCGCCCGCCGGGCCATGGAATTCATGCCGGGCCTGCCCAAGATCATGCAGGCCAACCGGGCCTTCATGCGCCGCGCCGTCCGCCACGCCGTCGCCGAGGGCATCACCCAGTTCCTCGACATCGGCTCCGGCATCCCCACCTTCGGCAACGTCCACGAGATAGCCCGCGCCGCCACCCCCGAGGCCCACGTCGTCTACGTCGATCACGACCCGGTCGCCGTCGCGCACAGCCGGGCCGTCCTCGCCGGCGACGACCAGACCGGCATCATCGCCGCCGACCTGCGCAAACCCCAGGACATCCTGGCCGCCCCCGAGACCGGCCGGCTGCTCGACCTCGACCGGCCCGTCGCCCTGATGCTCGTCGCAGTCCTGCACTTCCTGGAGGACACCGACCAGCCCTACGCCGCCGTCGCGCAGCTGCGCGACGCCCTGGCCCCGGGCAGCATGCTCATCCTCACCCACGCCTCCTACGAGGGCATCCCGCTCAGCGAGGAGGTCGCGGCCGGCACCGTCGGCGTCTACCGCGACATCCGCAACCCGCTCGTCATGCGCGGCCACGAGGAGATCGCCGGCTTCTTCGACGGGTTCGAGCTGCTGGAGCCGGGCCTGGTCTCCATGCCCGACTGGCGCCCCGACCGCACCGGGCCGCTCGCGGAGGGGGAGACCCCGGAAGACCCGTACGCCTTCTCGGGCTTCGGCGGCGTGGGACGCAAGGCGTGAGACTCCCCGCACCGACGCCCCCGCCCGCGACCCCCGGCCAGGACCGCCCGGCCGGGGGCGGCCCCGCCATGTCCACCCCCGCCCCCGCACCCGCGGCCGGCGCAGAACCCCCCGCCCCGCATCCCGTGCGGGCGCCGCTGCACGACCCGCACAGCGACCTCGAGGACCGGATCGCCCGCTTCGCGACCATCTGGGGACGGGCCATCTTCCCCGTCACGGCCACCTCCCTGACCCGCCCCGAGTTCGAACAGCACCTCGTCCCGCTCGCCCGGACCCTCACCGAGGCCCTGCACGCCCGCCCCTTCGACGCGAGCGCCGCCCAGGGCGTGGGCGCCGAACTCGTCGCCGTGCACTGCACCGACCCCGAGGCGCTCGCCGGCACCCTCGGCGTCGTCGAGTCCTACCTGGTCCTCTACTGCGGCCCGGACAGCACCGCCGCCGACGGCAGTGACGGCACCGAGGAGTACCGCTCCCGCTGCGCCCGGCTCCAGCACGGCATCGCCGCCGGGTTCGCCCGTGCGCTGCGCGAGCGGACCCTCAGGGAACAGGAGGCCATCGCCCGCTCCGCCCTCACCGCCCGCATCGACGCCCAGCAGGCCCTGCACGCCAGCGAGGAACGCTTCCGGGCCGTCTTCGAGGGCGCGGCCGTCGGCATCGGCATCGCCGACCTCGACGGCAACATCCTGGAGGTCAACGACACCCTCCTCAAGATGTTCGGCGGCCTGGAAGGACACGTCCGCAGCCGCAACGTCAGCGAGTGGGGACACCCCGACGACACCCCGCACGTCTGGAAGATGTACGGGGAACTCGTGCGCGGCGAGCGCGAGCACTACCGCGTCGAGAAGCCCTACTACCGGCACGACGGCACCGTCCTGTGGACCAACCTCACGGTCTCCCTCCTGCGCGACGCCGACGGGCTCCCCCAGTACCAGCTCGCCCTGATGGAGGACACCACCGAACGCCGGCTGCTCAACCTGCGCCTGCGCTACGAGGCCACCCACGACGCACTGACCGGGCTGCCCAACCGCACGCTGTTCTTCGAACGGCTGGAGAAGGCCCTGAACGCCGCCCCCGGCAGCCGCTTCGGCCTGTGCTACCTCGACCTCGACGGGTTCAAGGCCGTCAACGACAGCCTCGGCCACTCGGCGGGCGACCGGCTCCTCGTGGAGGTGGCCGACCGGCTCCAGAGCTGTGCCACCGGGCCCGGCGAGGTCGTCGCACGACTCGGCGGCGACGAGTTCGTCGCCCTCACCACCGGCCCCGGCGCCCAGACCGAGGAGCAGGTCACCGACCTCGCCGTCCGCATCCTGACCGCCCTGTCCACGCCCATCCGGCTGGAGGGCAGGGAGCTGTCCGTGCGCGGCAGCATCGGCATCGTCGAGGGCGCGTCGGGCGAGCGCACCCCCGCCGAAGTGCTGCGCAGCGCCGACATCACCATGTACCGGGCCAAGGCGGCCGGCGGCAACCGCTTCGAGTTCGCCGACGCCGAGGCCGACGCCCGCGCCATCACCCGGCACGGCCTGACCAACGCCCTGCCGGCGGCGCTGGAACGCGGCGAGTTCTTCATCGAGTACCAGCCCCTGGTACACCTGCACGACGGCAGCGTGCACGGCGCGGAGGCCCTGGTGCGCTGGTCGCACCCCCAGTACGGAGTGCTCGGCCCGGACCGCTTCATCCCGCTCGCCGAACGCACCGGCCTGATCGTGCCGCTCGGCCGCTGGGTCCTGGAGGAGTCCGTCCGCCAGGCCCGCACCTGGCAGCGCGAGCACGGCGGTGCGCCCCTGCGCGTCAACGTCAACCTCTCGCCCACCCAGCTGACCCATCCCGGGCTGGTCGCCGACACCCTGCGCGTCCTGGAGTCCTCCGGCCTGGCCCCCGGCGCGCTGTGCCTGGAGGTCACCGAGTCGGCGCTGATCGGAGCCGACGACGAACTCCTCGAACCGCTGCGCCGCCTCGCCGCCCTCGGCGTGGACATCGCCCTCGACGACTTCGGCACCGGCTACTCGAACCTCGCCAACCTGCGCCGGCTGCCGGTCAGCGTCCTGAAACTGGACCGCTCCTTCACCCAGGGCATGCAGCAGGAGCCGGCCGACCCCGTCGACGTCAAGATCGTGGAGGGCATCGTCGCCCTGGCCCACAGCCTGGAGCTGGCGGTGACGGTCGAAGGAGTGGAGACCGGGGCCCAGGCGGCCCAGCTCCGCGCCCTCGGCTGCGACACGGCCCAGGGCTGGTACTACGCCCGCCCGGGCGCCCCGGACCGCATCCACACCCTCTCCCTCTGCGACGCCGTACCCACCCGGTGAGGCGGCGGCCGGGACCCCGGCCGGGGCGGCCCCCTGCGCGAAGTCAGCGCATCCCGGCCTCCGTTCCCCGGCCGGGCTCGCGGACCGCGGCGAGGACCCGCCGGTGCCGTGCGGCGGTGTCGGCCAGCAGCCGCTCGGCCACCGGGAGCCGCTCGGCCTCGTAGCCGTCGAGGGCGTCGGCCGGGGCCGGGCCCGGGAGAGCGGCGGCCAGGGTCCGGGCGAGGGCGGCCGCGTCCTGGATACCGGTGTTCATGCCCAGTCCGCCGGCGATCGGGTGGACGTGCGCGGCGTCCCCGGCGAGCAGGATCCGGCCCTCGCGCATCCGGGCGGCCCGGCGGACGTTGACCCGCCAGCTGGAGAGCCAGCCCGCATCGGTCAGCCGTATCCCCGGTATCCCGGCGTACCGGTCGAAGAGCCGTTGGAAGCCCTCGATCGTGGGCGGCAGCGGCTCGCCGTCCGCGTCGGTCTCCGGCGCCGCCTGGAGCTGGAAGGTGTCCGTCCCCGGCATCGGACAGAGCAGGATCCCGCCGCCTTCCGAGGTGAACCACTGGTGCCAGTGGTCCCGGCTCAGCCCGGGCGCCCGCACGTCCCCGACGACCATCGTCGGCTTCTCCTCCGTGTACCCCTCGAAGGGGATGCCGAGGAGCTCGCGGGTCGTGCTCCGGCCGCCGTCGCACCCGGCCGCGTACTCCGCCCGGACCGCACGTCCGTCCGCCAGACGAGCGGTGACCCCGGCCGGATCCTGGGCGAGCCCGGTGACCCGGGCCCCGTACTCGACGCGGACGCCGAGACCGGCCAGCCGCTCGCGCAGGGCCTCCTCGACCTGCCACTGGCCGATCAGGAGGCCGCCGCCGTCCGCCGGGGTGTCCGCGACGTGGGCGCCGTCGAAGTACTTGCGCAGCACCAGGCCGCGGGACCCCACGGCGGCCAGCCGCTCCCCGACCCCGAGCCGGGCCAGCACCTCCAGGCCGTCCGGAGTGAGCCCCTTGGCCCGGGACTCGCGGTGGGGGCCGGAGCGCTGCTCCAGGACGCGGACGGACACGCCGCGCAGGGCCAGGTCGCAGGCCAGGGTGAGCCCGGTGGGCCCGGAGCCCGCGATCAGCACCTGGGTCGTCGGTCCGGCCGTCGTGCCCGCCGCTGCCGTCTCGGCCGCTGCCGCCTCGGCCGTCGTCGTGCCGGCCGTCGTCGTGTCGCTCATCGGAGGTCCTCTCTCGTCGTCGCCGATCCCTCGTCGCTGAACCAAGGAAAGCGCGCCGCGAGAAAAAATGCAACCCGGTCACGAAATTGACTTGGTTGCATTTCGGCCGTACGGTGGTGCCATGGAGAACACGACGGGTCTGCGCGAGAGCAAGAAGCTGCGTACGCGTCGCCAGCTGGCGGCCACGGCGCTGGAACTCTTCCTGGAACGGGGCTTCGACGCCGTGTCCGTGGCCGATGTGGCCGCGGCGGCCGAGGTGTCGAAACCCACCCTGTTCCGGTACTTCCCCAGCAAGGAGGACCTGGTCCTCGACCGTTTCGCCGACCATCAGGACGAAGCGGCGCGGATCGTGCGCGGCCGGCCTGCGGGACTCGGCCCGGTGGGCGCGCTGCACGAGCACTTCCGTACGGCCCTCGCCGAGCGCGATCCCATCACCGGGCTCTGCGACCACCCCGGCGTGCTGGCGTTCCAGCGCCTGCTGTACTCCACGCCCAGCCTGGAGAGCCGGATCGCCCACTACACGGCCCGCGAGGTGGAGCTGCTCGCCGCCGCCCTGGAAGCCGAGCGGGTCGAGCCCCTGACCGCCCGCCTCGCCGCGACGCACCTGGTGGCGGTCCGTCATGAACTGGGCCGGGAGAACTGGCGCCGCATCGACGCGGGCAGCACGGCGGAGGAGGCCTACCCGGCGGCCGTCACCGACGCCGACGGGGCCTTCGGCATGCTGGCCGACGGACTCGACCGGACGCTGGGCCCCCTGATATCCCGGCCCTGAGGCGGGTGGGACCGCCGGGCCGGGCATGATGCCCGGTGCGGGCCCGCCGGGCGGCGGGCCGGAGAGGCGGGTGTGCGGATGGCCGCGCGGTACGTGACCGAGCTGGTCGGGGCGTTGGAGCAGTACGGGGAACAGCCCGCGATCGGAGCCGGACCCCGGGTCCTGGGCTTCACCGAGGTGCTGGACGCCGCCCACCGGCTGGCCGGGGCCCTCGCGGATGCGGGGGTCGGGCGGGGGACGGGCCTGGCGTGCGTGACGGGCGGCAACCGGCCGGAAGCGCTGCTGGTACGGATCGCCGCGCATCTGCTGGGGGCCCGGCTGACCCAGGTGGTGACCGGACCCGCGGTCCACGGCCTGGAGTTCATCCTCCGGGACTGCCTTCCGGGCCTGGTGGTGCACGACGTTCAGGTGCCGGCCACGGGCGTGCGGCTGCTCGGCCTGGACGACCTGATCGCGCGGGCCGCGGGGCGGGAGCCCGCCGAAGTGCCGGTGCGGGCGCGGGAGGAGGACGTGGCCCGGGTGACGTACACCGGCGGGACCACGGGCCGGCCCAAGGGCGTGGCCTCCACCTTCGGGGCGATGGCCGCGCGGGACGTCCGGCGCGGGGCCGAGTGGACCGGGGCGGTGCACCTCTCGGTCACCAGCCTCGCCCAGCGGGCCGGCGGCCGGTGCCTGGAGCAGCTGCGGGCCGGGGGCAGGGTGGAGATCCTGGACCCCTTCACGCCGGGGGAGTTCGCGGCGGCCTGCCGGCGGCTCGGGCCGGTGTCCACGTACCTGACGCCCCCGATGGTGTACCGGCTGCTGGACGATCCCGCGACCGCAGGGGGCATCCCGGGCCTGGAGGCGGTCTCCTACGGGGCCTCACCGATCCTTCCCGACCGGCTGCGCGAGGCGGTGACCCGCTGGGGCGGACGCTGGCGGCAGGGCTACGGGATGAACGAAGCAGCCGTGATCTCCCGCCTCACCCCGGCCGACCACGACGCGGCGGTGTCCGGCCGGCCCCGACTACTGGCTTCGGCGGGGCGCCCGGCCGCGGGCGTCGAGGTCCAGGTGCGCGACGAGCGGGACGCGGTACTGCCCGCCGGGCGCACCGGGGAGCTGTGGATCCGGTCGGCGGCGATGATGACCGGCTACTGGAACCAGCCCGAACTGACCGCCGAGGTACTGCGGGACGGATGGCTGCGGACCGGCGACCTCGGCCACACCGATGCCGACGGGTACCTCTACCTGGACGACCGGAGCAAGGACGTCGTGATCGTCGACGGCGTCAACATCTACAGCCTGCCGGTCGAGGCGGCACTGGCCCGCCACCCGGCCGTGGCCCGGGCCGTCGTCGTCGGACGGCCCGGCGCGGCCACCGGCGAGGAGGTCTGCGCCTTCCTCGTGCCGGCCCCGGGCCACACTCCGAGCGCGGCGGCCGCCGCCGAGGCGTGCGAGCTGGTGGCCCGTGAACTGGCCCCGGCGCACCGCCCGACGGCGGTCTTCTGGGAACGGGACATCCCCCTCACGGACCGCGGCAAGCCCGACAAGCGCCTCCTCCGCTCCCGCGCACAAACCAAGCCACTCCGCCCCGCCCCGCGCCCCCACCCCGACCACTAACCGGACCCGGCTACCGGCCCCGGCCCCGGACGGGCCCCGGCCCCGGTCCCCACCCCGGCCCCGGTTCCGGTCCCGGCCCCGGTCCCCACCCAGGCCCCGGTTTCGGTCCCGGCCCGGGTCCCCACCCCGGCCCCGGACGGGCCCCGGCCCGGGTCCTGGCCCCGGCCCGGGCCGCGGACAAGGACGGGGTTGGGGGGTCGCGTAGGCCGGTTGTGCGGGTTCTCGTCGGGGCCCGGGGTTGCCCGGGGGCAGGGGCGGCCGTGTGCCGGTGGCGGGCGCCGCCTCGGCCCCATGCCGGGGGCTCGGGGCGGCTCAGCCGGTCAGGATGCGTTTCAGTTCGCGGGCCGCGCGGGGTGGGGCCACGTCCGTGCGGTGGGCCAGGGCGATCGTGCGGCGCAGGGGCGAGCCCGCGAGAGGGGTGGCGCGCAGGCCGGGGCCGCCGTGTTCCACGACCATCTCCGGGACCACCGCCACGCCCAGCCCCGCCCGGACGAAACCCAGGACGGCGTCCATCTCGCCGCCCTCCACCGTGAACACCGGCTCGAACCCCGCCGCCCGGCAGGCGCCGACCGTCAGGTCCCGCAGGTCGTAGCCGTGCCGGAACATCACCATGGGCTCCTCGCGCAGGTCCGCGACGCTCAGCTCACCGCCCCCGCCCGGCGGTGGCAGATCGCGGGACGAGACCACCACCAGGTCCTCCGTCAGCAGCTCCACAGTGGTCAGTGCGGGCGCCGACGGCGGCAGCGGCAGGACGATCAGCGCCAGGTCCAGGACCCCGCGTGCCAGTTCCCGCACCAGGTCCAGCGACCCGCCCTCCTCGATCAGCAGCTCGATGCCCGGGTGCGCCGCGTGGAAGGTGCGCAGCACCTCCGGCAGCATCCCCGTGCACACGCTCGGCGTGGCTCCCAGCCGCACCCGGCCGCGCCGCAGCTGGAGCAGCTCCTGCACCTCCAGCCGCGCCGTGTCCGCGTCGGCCAGGATCCGCCGGGCCAGCGGCAGCAGCGCCTCACCCGCGTCGGTCAACGCGATGTTCCCCCGCGCCCGGCTGAACAGCTCGGCGCCCAGCTCCCGTTCGAGCGCCTTGATCTGCTGCGACAGCGACGGCTGGGCCACGTGCTCCCGCTCGGCGGCACGCGTGAAGTGCCGGGTCTCGGCCACGGCCACGAAGTACACGAGCTGCTGGAACTGCATCACCCCAGGCTAGCGGTAATCAGGCGCCTCCATAGGGGATGCCTATCGCGATCAGCTCCACCATGTCTTGGACCTTTCGGGACCTTGGTCCCTACGGTCTCCTTATGGCTCTGGCAACGCGGACGGATCGACGGCCGTCCACCACGCGCACGCTCTGGGACTCCACCGTCGGCAAGAAGTCCGTGATGGCCGTTTCCGGCCTGATCATGCTCGGCTACCTCGTCGCGCACATGTTCGGCAACCTGAAGATCTTCTTCGGTGCCGGCGAGTTCAACGGCTACGCCCACGCCCTGCGCACCCTCGGCGAACCGTTCCTGCACTACGAGTGGGCCCTGTGGACCGTCCGCGTGGTCCTGGTCGCCGCCGTCGTCGCGCACGCCGTCTGCGCCTACCAGCTCAGCCGCCGCGACCTGAAGGCCCGCCCGGTGCGGTACGCCCACAAGCGGCGCCGCGCGAGCTACGCCACCCGCACCATGCGCTGGGGCGGGATCATCCTCGCCCTCTTCATCGTCTGGCACCTCCTCGACCTCACCACGCTCACCGTCAACCAGCGCGCCTGGGCCGGCCACCCGTACGAGAACGTCCTCGCGACCTTCTCCACCTGGTACGGCAACACCATCTACATCGTGGCCATGACGGCCCTCGGCCTCCACGTCCGCCACGGCTTCTGGAGCGCCGCCCAGACCCTCGGCGCGGGCAACGCCCGCCGCGAGCGCGCCCTGAAGTTCCTGGCCAACGCCCTGGCCCTCGTCCTCTTCGCGGGCTTCGTGTCCGTCCCCGTCGCCGTCATGACCGGAGTGGTGAGCTGACCATGAGCACCGAGTACGCCGCCTACACCACCGGCGACCCCATCGCCGACACCAAGGCCCCCGCCGGCCCCATCGCCGAGCGCTGGGACCGCCGCCGCTTCGAGGCGAAGCTGGTCAACCCGGCCAACCGCCGCAAGCACACCGTGATCGTCGTCGGCACCGGCCTGGCGGGCGGTGCCGCCGGCGCGACCCTCGCCGAGCAGGGCTACCACGTGGTCCAGTTCTGCTACAGCGACTCCCCGCGCCGCGCCCACTCCATCGCCGCCCAGGGCGGCATCAACGCCGCCAAGAACTACCGCAACGACGGGGACTCCGTACACCGGCTCTTCTACGACACCGTCAAGGGCGGCGACTTCCGGGCCCGCGAGTCCAACGTCCACCGCCTCGCCCAGATCTCCGTCGAGATCATCGACCAGTGCGTGGCCCAGGGCGTCCCCTTCGCCCGCGAGTACGGCGGCCTCCTCGACACCCGCTCCTTCGGCGGCGTCCAGGTCTCCCGCACCTTCTACGCCCGCGGCCAGACCGGGCAGCAGCTGCTCCTCGGCGCCTACCAGGCGCTGTCCCGCCAGATAGCGGCCGGCAACGTCGAACTGCACGCCCGCACCGAGATGCTGGACCTGATCACCGTCGACGGGGTCGCCCGCGGCATCGTCGCCCGCGACCTCGTCACCGGCCGCATCGACACCTACTACGCCGACGCCGTGGTCCTGGCCAGCGGCGGCTACGGCAACGTCTTCTACCTCTCCACCAACGCCATGAACTCCAACGCGACCGCCGTCTGGCGGGCGCACCGGCGCGGCGCGTACTTCGCCAACCCCTGCTTCACCCAGATCCACCCCACCTGCATCCCGCGCACCGGCGACCACCAGTCCAAGCTCACCCTGATGAGCGAGTCCCTGCGCAACGACGGCCGCATCTGGGTCCCCAAGGCCAAGGGCGACACCCGCCCCGCCGCCGAGATCCCCGAGGACGAGCGCGACTACTACCTGGAGCGGATCTACCCCTCCTTCGGCAACCTCGTCCCCCGCGACATCGCCTCCCGCGCCGCCAAGAACGTCTGCGACGAGGGCCGCGGCGTCGGCCCCGGCGGCCAGGGCGTGTACCTGGACTTCGCCGACGCCATCCGCCGCATGGGCCGCGACAAGGTCGCCGAGAAGTACGGCAACCTCTTCGAGATGTACGAACGGATCACGGCGGAGAACCCGTACGAGGTCCCCATGCGGATCTACCCGGCCGTCCACTACACGATGGGCGGACTGTGGGTCGACTACGACCTCCAGACCACCATCCCCGGCCTGTTCGCGATCGGCGAGGCCAACTTCTCCGACCACGGGGCCAACCGCCTCGGCGCGTCCGCGCTGATGCAGGGCCTCGGCGACGGCTACTTCGTCCTCCCCTCCACCATCAACGACTACCTCGCCCGCCACCCGCACCACGAGGCGGTCGACGACAGCCACCCCGAGGCGGCCGCCGCCGTCCGCGAGACCCGCGACTGCCTCGCCAAGCTGCTGGCCGTCGACGGCGACCGCACCCCCGACTCCTTCCACCGCGAGATCGGCGAACTCATGTGGGAGTACTGCGGGATGGCCCGCACCGAGGAGGGCCTGCGCAAGGCGCTGGCCCGCATCCCCGAGATCCGCGAGGAGTTCTGGCGGCGCATCAAGGTCCCCGGCAGCGGCGAGGAGTTCAACCAGTCGCTGGAGAAGGCCAACCGCATCGTCGACTACCTCGAACTCGCCGAGCTGATGTGCCTCGACGCCCTCCACCGCGCCGAGTCCTGCGGCGGCCACTTCCGCGAGGAGTCCCAGACCCCGGACGGCGAAGCGGCCCGCCGCGACGAGGAGTTCGGCTACGCGGCCGCCTGGGAGTACCGCGGCACCAGCGCCGCACCCGTCCTGCACAAGGAAGACCTGGTCTTCGAGTACGTCCACCCCACCCAGCGGAGCTACGCATGAAGCTCACCCTGCGCGTCTGGCGCCAGCGAAGCGCCGACGCCCCCGGCGCCATGGCCTCCTACGAGGTCGACGGCATCTCGAAGGACATGTCCTTCCTGGAGATGCTCGACACCCTCAACGAGGACCTCATCCTGCGCGGCGAGGACCCGGTCGCCTTCGACCACGACTGCCGCGAGGGCATCTGCGGCGCGTGCAGCCTCGTCATCAACGGCGACGCCCACGGCCCCGAACGCACCACCACCTGCCAGCTCCACATGAGGTCCTTCACCGACGGCGACACCATCGACGTCGAACCCTGGCGGGCCTCGGCCTTCCCCGTGGTCAAGGACCTCGTGGTGGACCGCAGCGCCTTCGACCGGATCATCCAGGCCGGCGGCTACATCACCGCCCCCACCGGCTCCGCGCCCGAGGCCCACGCCACCGCCGTGCCCAAGCCGGCCGCCGACTCGGCGTTCGAGCACGCCGAGTGCATAGGCTGCGGCGCCTGCGTGGCGGCCTGCCCCAACGGCTCCGCGATGCTGTTCACCTCCGCCAAGGTCAACCACCTGAACGTGCTCCCGCAGGGTTCGCCCGAGCGCGAGACACGCGTGCTGGACATGGTGGCGCAGATGGACGACGAGGGTTTCGGCGGCTGCACCCTGACCGGCGAGTGCGCCACCGCCTGCCCGAAGGGCATCCCGCTGCCGTCGATCGCCGCGATGAACAAGGAATGGCTGAGGGCGCTGCGCAAGCGCTGACCCGCTCCGGCGGCCCTCCGCGTGCGCCCGAACGGCCGACCCGGCCTGACGACCCGATCCGCCGACCGGGCGCACGTGGGCGCCGTCCGCCGCGCCGCGCCCCCGCCGCGTCCGCCCGGCGGGGCACAGTGGGCGCATGCCAGCAGCCTCCGGCGGCCCCGGACCGCACCGCCGCACCGTGCTCGCAGCCCTGGCCGCCCTGGCGCCCCTCGCGGCGGCCGGGTGTACGGAGCAGGAGCGCCGCCCGCCCGCGCCCGGACCGCAGCCGCCCGCCAAGGACGCCCTCGTCATGGTGATCCCGCACGCGGAGAAGCCCTATGCCGGAGCCACCGGTGAGGACGACGAGGGCAACGAGGACCCCGGCTTCCTCGCCGGACGGGGCCGCCGCCGCGCCGAGGAACTGCACCGCCTCTTCGGCCCCGCCCACGGCGCCCCGCTGCCCCGGCCCGCCGCGCTCTTCGCCACCGGGGGACCGCAGTCCGCCCCCGCCCGGTGCCGGCAGACCCTGGCGCCCCTGGCCACCGCCCTGCGGGTCCCCGTGCAGGACCGGTTCGCCCTCGGCGCCGAGACGGACCTCGCCCCGGCCGTCCTGGCCGCCCCGGCGCCGGTCCTGCTGTGCTGGGAGCCCGCCGGCATCCCCCGCCTGGTCCAGGCCCTCGGCGCCCACGGCGTCCTGGGCCTCCCCGCGGCCTGGCCCGACCGCAGCGACCTCGTCTGGACCCTCACCCGCAGCCGCGGCACCTGGTCCTTCCGCGAACTCCCGCAGCACCTCCTGCCCGGGGACGCGTAAGGCCCGGGAGCGCGCAGGCCCGGGGCCGTCCGGCAGGCCCCGGGCCCTCCGGCGCGCCCTACCGGCCCAGCGCCCGCGCCAGGTAGGGGCCCGTGCGGCCGGCCGCCGACGCGGCCACCTCCGCCGGCGGGCCGCAGGCCGTGATGCGGCCGCCCTCCGTGCCGCCGCCCGGACCCAGGTCGATCACCCAGTCGGCCCCCGCCACCACCTCCATGTCGTGCTCCACGACCACCACCGAGTGGCCCGCATCCACCAGCCCGTGCAACTGCCGCAGCAGCACCCGCACATCGGCCGGGTGCAGCCCCGTCGTCGGCTCGTCCAGCAGGTACAGGGTGTGGTCGCGGCGCGACCGCTGGAGCTCCGTCGCCAGTTTGATCCGCTGGGCCTCGCCGCCCGACAGCTCCGTGGCCGGCTGCCCCAGCCGCAGGTAGCCCAGGCCGATCTCCTGCAGCGCCCGCAGGCTGCGCGCCGCCGCCGGGACCTCCGCGAAGAAACCGGCCGCCGCCTCCACCGTCAGCCCCAGCACCTGCGCGATGTCCAGCCCCTCGTAACGGACCTCCAGCGTCTCGGCGTTGTACCGGGCGCCGGCGCACTGCGGGCAGGGGGCGTACGTACTGGGCAGGAACAGCAGCTCCACCGAGACGAAGCCCTCGCCCTGACAGGTCTCGCAGCGGCCGCCCGGCACGTTGAAAGAGAACCGGCCCGCCTTCCAGCCGCGCTCCCGTGCCTGCGCGGACGCCGTGAACAGCTTGCGCACGACGTCGAACAGCCCCGTGTACGTCGCCAGGTTGGAGCGCGGCGTCCGGCCGATCGGCTTCTGGTCCACCTCCACCAGCCGGCGCACCGGGAAGTCCGGGCCGCCCAGCCGCGCGGCCACCTCCTCCGCGAGCACCCGGCCGACCAGGGTGGACTTCCCCGAACCCGACACCCCGGTCACGGCGGTGAAGACCCCGAGCGGGAACTCGGCCGTCAGGTCACGGAGGTTGTGCCGCCGGACCCCCTCGAGCCGGACCGAGCCGGTGGCGGTGCGCACCGGCCGGGCGGCCCCGGAGGCGGCGGCCGGCGCGAACAGGTGCCGGGCCGTCGCCGACTCCGCGACCCCCGCCAGGCCGCCGGGCGGCCCGCTGTACAGCACCCGGCCGCCGTGCTCGCCGGCCAGCGGGCCGACGTCCACCAGCCAGTCCGCGCGCCGCACTACGTCCAGGTGGTGCTCCACCACGAACACCGTGTTCCCCGCCGCCTTGAGCCGTTCCAGCACGCCCAGCAGCGCCTCGGTGTCGGCCGGGTGCAGCCCCGCCGACGGCTCGTCCAGCACGTAGACCACCCCGAACAGCCCCGACCGCAGCTGGGTCGCCAGCCGCAGCCGCTGGAGCTCCCCCGCCGACAGGCTCGGCGCCGTCCGGTCCAGGCTCAGATAGCCCAGCCCCAGCTCCGTGACCGGCGCGATCCGCGCCCGCAGGTCAGCCACCAGCACCCGCGCCGCCTCGGTGTCCGGTGCGGACTCGGCCAGCACGGAGTCCAGCTCGCCCAGCGCCAGCGCCGCCAGCTCCGCGATCGTCCGCCCCGCGAAGGTCACCGCCAGGGCCTCCGGCCGCAGCCGCCGCCCCTCGCACACCGGGCAGGACGCGTCGGTGAGGAACTTCTCGGCGCGCGCCCGCAGGGTGGCGCTCTTGGTGTCGGAGAAGGTCCGCATCACATAGCGGTGGGCGCTCATGTACGTGCCCTGATAGGGGCGTTGGATGCGGTCCGCCTCGCGCACCGGGTGCACCGTCACCACGGGCTGTTCCTCGGTGAACAGGATCCACTCCCGGTCCTCGGCCGGCAGCTCCCGCCAGGGCCGGTCCACGTCGTGGCCGAGCACCTCCAGGATGTCCCTCAGGTTCTTGCCCTGCCAGGCCCCCGGCCAGGCGGCGATCGCGCCCTCACGGATCGACAGGCCCGGGTCGGGGACGAGCAGTTCCTCGCTGGTGCGGTGGATCCGGCCCAGGCCGTGGCAGGAAGGGCAGGCGCCGGAGGCGGTGTTGGGGGAGAAGGAGTCGGAGTCGAGCCGCTCGGCGCCGGGCGGGTAGTCGCCGGCCCGGGAGAACAGCATCCGCAGGGAGTTGGAGAGCAGGGTCACCGTTCCCACCGAGGAACGCGAGCCGGGGGAGGAGCGGCGCTGCTCCAGGGAGACGGCGGGCGGCAGCCCGGTCACCGAGTCCACCTTCGGCGCGCCGATCTGGTGGATCAGACGCCGGGCGTACGGGGCCACGGACTCGAAGTAGCGCCGCTGGGCCTCGGCGTAGAGCGTGCCGAAGGCCAGGGAGCTCTTCCCGGACCCCGACACCCCGGTGAAGACGGTCAGGGTGTCGCGCGGGATGTCCACGTCCACCCCGCGCAGGTTGTGCTCCCTGGCGCCGCGGACCCGTACGCAGGGATCGAGGGCGTCGCGGGGGACGGCGGGGGCATCGGGGGAAGGCTGGTGCATTCGCCCCAGTCTAGAGCGACCGGCAAATGGATCATTTGAGGCGTCGGGTCGTGGGGCGAGTGTCCCAGCGGCAACGTGGCCGCGCGGCGGATGAGCATACGGAGCGTGACGAGTGTGGCGGCAAGGTAGAGGTCCGCGGTACCCACCGCCTCCCAGTCTGGCCTCTCCGCAGATGGACGTCTTACCGATTGGTAGGTTGACGTCCGCAGCGAGGCAGTCTGGGGGAACTGGTGGGGATGCGAAGTGGGCGCCGAGGCGCCGGGGTGCTGTGGACGTGGGGCGCGGCCGCTCTGGCGGTCCTGGGCGGAGTGAGCTGGCTGCTGGCATGGGGCATGGCCCCGCCGGAGGGGTCTGTGACGGCGTTGACGGGGCGGGGGCCTAGGGGTTTCGCCACTTCGGTGCTGGGCGCGGTTGCTGCCGGGGCCTGGATGGCCGCGTCCGGTGCGCTCGCGATTGCGCTGGTCATTGGGGCGGTGGATACAGTGCGGGGCTGTTGGCGTGCTGGTCGCCGGTCGGGTATGAGCGCCGGCGCTCTGCTGGCAGTAGGCGTGGCCGGTGGGGCAGTCCTGGCCTGGGTGCACCGGATGCTGGCGGAG
This sequence comes from Streptomyces katrae, assembly GCF_002028425.1. GTDB lineage: Bacteria > Actinomycetota > Actinomycetes > Streptomycetales > Streptomycetaceae > Streptomyces > Streptomyces katrae_A. The sequence continues at coordinate 6,712,580 of NZ_CP020042.1, forward strand.
ATCGTCCCGGAAGGCTCCATCGAGGTGCGGCCACACCCGGGCGCCATGGGGTTCATGGAGGTTTCGTACGGGCCCGATCTGGTCGGGATCGTGCTGATGGTCGTGGCGGTGGGCCTTGTCCGGGGATGCCGCCGTGCTGGTCGTCAGCCGAGGGGCCATGGGCCAGGCGCCCGCGCGTAAACCGGCGCATGGTGCTGGCTGCCGTGGGATGTCATCCCGGCCGTGAGGGCAGGCACGCGCGTGGAGTTCTCTTCGCTCAGTGATCACCGGAGGGCCCGTGCCCGCAGTGCCGTCTTGCCTGCTCGAACCCCTGTGGAATCAGTTCGCCGCCCTACTGCCGACGCGGGGTGAGTTCGCGGCGACCCATCCGCTGGGCTGCCACGCCGTCGGATCCCGGACCGGGTGGTCTTCGAGCACATCGTGCAGGCTCTGGTGCACGGTTCCGGGTACGAACGGATCTCCAGTCCTGGCTGCTCGGACCGCACGATCCGGCGCCGCATCAAATCATGGGCCCAGATGGGGATATCGGAGCAGGTCCATGCGCTGGCTCTCGAGGCACACGACCGCATGATCGGCCTTGGACTGGCCGAGATCGCCGTGGACGGCTGCATCACCGAGGCACCCTCGGGTGGCCAGCGGGCCGGCCGCTCCCCAGTCGACCGGGGCAAGCGGGGCCTGAGGCGATCGGTGTCCTCGGACGAGGCCGGGGTGCCGCTGGGCATCGTCTCCACCGGTGCCAACCGACACGACTCACCTCTGCTCCGTCCCACTCTGGAAGCGATGAAAGCTCAGGTCGGACCCCTGCCGGTGGAGGTGAACGTCAACCTTGACCGCGGATACGACAGTGCCCAGACCCGTTTCTTGCTGGACGGGTTCGGCTTCACTGGCGAGATCGCCCGGAAAGGGGTCCCCGCCCCGATCCAGGCCGGGAAGCGGTGGGTAATCGAGCGGACCCACTCCTGGATGAACGGCTACGGCAAGCTGCGACGTTGCACCGAGAAGGCCGGTCAGGCCGTGGACTTCTACCTCGACCTTGCCGCCGCACTCGTCACGCTCCGTATGCTCATCCGCCGCGCGACCAGCCGCTACCGCTGGGACACCCGCCCCACGACCCGACGCCTCAAGTGATCCATCTGCCGGTCGGTCTTTGTGGCGTACGAGGTCCGGTGGTGCGGCCGGAGCCATGGCAGCAGGGCCCACGGCGCGCGGAGCCCCGGCGGCCGTGGGCCCTGGCAGCCGTGACCCCGGCAGCCGGGGCCACGGCATCCGGAGCTACCGCAGCCCGGCGATCCGCGACAGCCGGCGGAAGGAGTCGAGCAGGGCCGCCCGGTCGTACGTGGAAGTGGTGACCAGCAGCTCGTCCGCCCCGGTGGCCTCCGCCAGGGCGGCCAGGCCGGCCGCGACCCGTTCCTCCGTACCCGCGAGGTGCCCGGCGAGGGCGCCCTCGTACAGCTCCCGCTCCTTCGGGCCGAGCTCCATCGCCTCGACCTCTTCGGCCGGCCGCAGGGGCGGGAAGCTGCCCCGCGTCCGCGAGTGCGCCAGGGACCAGGCCTCCGGCACCAGGATCCGCCGCGCGGCCTCCTCGCTCTCCGCGACCGCCACCGTCCCCGAGACCACCACGTACGGCTCGGCGCCCCACGCCGACGGCCGGAACTCCCTGCGGTACGCCGCGACGGCCTCCGCCACCCGGGCGCGGGCCCGCAGGTCGCCCACCACCACCGGCAGCCCGGCCCGGGCGGCGATGGACGCACCCGCGCCGGTGGCCAGCACGAACGGCGGGATCCGCAGCCCCTCCGCCGGACGGGCGTGCACCTCGGGGTGGACGCGCTGGGTGCCGTCGATCCAGCCCAGCAGCTCCGCCAGCTGCTCCTCGAACCGGTCGGCGTCGCCCGTGTCACGGCCCAGGGCGCGCCGGATGCCGCCGGTGAAGCCGACCGAGCGGCCGAGGCCCATGTCGATGCGGCCGGGGAACAGCGCCTCCAGCACCCCGAACTGCTCGGCGACCACCAGCGGCTGGTGGTTGGGCAGCATCACCCCGCCCGTGCCGACCCGGATCCGCCGGGTGGCGGCCGCCACGGCCGCGGCCAGGACGGTGGGGGCGGAACCGGCGACCCCGGGCACGCTGTGGTGCTCCGACACCCAGAAGCGGTGGTAGCCCAGTTCCTCGGTGGCGCGGGCGAGTTCCACCGTGTCGCGCAGGGCCTGTGCCGCCGGGTGTCCCTCGCGGACGCGGGACCGGTCGAGGACCGAGATTCTTGGGATCACACCCCTCTTCAACGCCCGGCGCCGCCGGGGATTCCCGGCAGCCGGGGTCCCCTCGTCAGGTACGGCTCCCCCTCCTCAGGTACGGCTCCCGCCCTCGCTCTCCTGCGCGCTCTTGAGCTCCGCCGACTGCGCCGCCCAGTCCGCCGCCAGCACCGTGAAGCCTGCGGCGCGGGCGGCCTGGCAGACGAGCTGGTCGTCGTCGACCAGCACCCGCACCTCGCGGCCCCGCGCGATCCGCTGGAGAACCTCCAGCTTGGTCACGCGGGCCGGCCGCCGGTCCCGGTCGCCGCGCATCCACACCCGGCCCTCGGGCAGCCCGTGCCGGGCCAGCCAGTCGGCGGTGTCCGCCCGGCAGCGCTCCGGCCGGCCGGTCAGGTACACCACTTCGCAGTCGGCCGCGCTCTGCACCGCCAGTTCCACCCCGCGCGCGAGCGGCGGGTCGGCAGGCGCCGCGCCGAAGAACCCGTCCCAGTCGCGGGGCCGGCGCTCCAGGAAGTGCTGGCGGTGGCCGGTGTCGGCGAGCGTGTTGTCGATGTCGAAGACGGCCAGCGGACGGCGCGGTGCGGTGGTCTCGGTCATGCCCGCAGCCTAGGCGCAGCGCTGCGCGACCCGGCCGCCGGGGCGCCGGGCCGCCGGGCCGCCCGGGAGCGCGGCAGGGGTCCCCGCGGACGGGCTCGCGGACGGCCCGTCGGTCCGTCAGTCCTCGCCGTCGAGGCGGAAGCCCACCTTCAGTCCGACCTGGTAGTGCGCGATCTGCCCGTTCTCGATGTGCCCGCGCACCTGTGTGACCTCGAACCAGTCCAGGTTGCGCAGGGTCTGCCCGGCGCGCGTGATCCCGTTCCGGATGGCCTGATCGATGCCCTCGTGGGAGGTGCCGACGATCTCGGTCACCCGGTAGGTGTGGTTGGACATGGGGCCTCCCGCCAGTTGTCGCTTTTGCCTTGTTCCACGGTGCCCCAGTAAGGCCGTGTCCGCGAACTTTGCGTGAACAGTCCCGGCGGGAAGCCCCTTGACCGGCCCATTGGTCTATGCCAATTTCAAGCCATCTGAGATCCAGCCCAGAAGGTGACCCTCGTGAAGAAGCGCTTCCTCGCCGTGTGCACGGCCCTCGCGGCAGCCACCGCCCTGACCGCCGGCTGCGGCGTTCTGGCCGGATCGGACGGCGGGCCCCGGACGGTGACGCTCTGGCTGATGAAGGGCAGCGCCTCGGAGGGGTTCATCGAGAAGTTCACCGCCGACTTCGAGAAGGAGCACCCCGGCATCCACCTGGACGTGAAGATCCAGGAGTGGAAGGGCATCGGCGACAAGGTCAACGCCGTCCTCGCCGGCAAGGGCAAGGAGCACGCCGACGTCATCGAGGTCGGCAACACCCAGGTGGCCCAGTACGTCGAGACCGGCGGGCTCTCCGAGCTCACCCTGGAGGGCCTGCGCACCTGGGGCAGCAAGGACTGGCTCAAGGGCCTCTCCGACCCGGGAAGCGTCAACGGGGCCCAGTACGGCGTCCCCTGGTACGCCGCCAACCGGGTGGTCATCTACAACAAGGACCTCTTCGCGAACGCCGGGATCAAGACCCCGCCCAAGAACCGCCAGGAGTGGATTTCGGCCACCCAGAAGCTCGACAAGGGCGACCAGCAGGGCATCTACCTCCCCGGCCAGAACTGGTACGTCCTCGCCGGCTTCGTCTGGGACGAGGGCGGCGAGCTCGCCGTCGAGACGGGCGGCCAGTGGGTGGGCGCCCTCGACGACGAGAAGGCCCTCGCCGGGATGGACTTCTACAAGCAGCTCCAGGCCCTCGGCAAGGGCCCGAAGAACGCCGACGAGGAGACGCCCCCGCAGGCCGAGGTCTTCGCGCGCGGCCAGGTCGCCCAGATCATCGCCCCGCCCGGGCAGGCGGCCGCGATCGAGGCGGCCAACCCCGCGCTCAAGGGCAAGCTCGGCTACTTCCCCATCCCCGGCAAGACCTCGGAGAAGGCCGGCTCCGTCCTCACCGGCGGCTCCGACCTGATCATCCCGGCGAAGACGGCGAACCGGACCGACGCCGTCGACCTGATCACCGCCCTGGTCAGCGAGAAATGGCAGACGGAGCTCGCCCGCACCATGAGCTACGTCCCCAACAAGACCACCCTCGCCCGGGTGGTCGAGGGCAACGAGGGCGCCGCCGCGATGGCCGCCGGAGCCGCCCAGGGCCGGGCCACGCCGAAGTCCGGGCGCTGGGCCGCAGTCGAGGCCAAGAACCCGCTCAAGCCCTACATGACGGCCGTGCTCAGCGGCCAGGACCCCCGCCAGGCGGCGAAAACGGCCTCGGAGACCATGGCCCAGGTCCTGAACTCCGACCGCTGAGCCCCGAACGCTGCCCCCGGCCGCTGGGCCCAGACCCCTGGGCCCAGACCCCTGGGCCCAGACCCCTGAGCCCAGACCCCTGAGCCCAGGCCCCTGAGGTCCGAACGTCGAGGCCGTCCGCCGGGCGCCTGATCCGTGCGGCGGGCGGGCTCATGATCTGCTGATCCGACGGGCCGCTGAGCCGCTGAGCTGCGCGCCCGGCCCGTCGCCGCCCGCCGAGTTCAGCCTCCGCACATCCGGGGGCCGCTGGGCGGTCATGTCGAATCCAGCCGGTCACGGAAGAAGTAAAGGAGCCGGGTCCGCCACCCGCGGCCCGGCTCCCCGTGCCCGGATCAGGAGCAGCCATGACCATCGCCCCCCTGTCCCCGTCCCCCCTCGCACCCGCAGCCCCGGCCGTCCCCGCCCCGGCCCCCGCCGCACCCGCCGCCCCCTCCGCCGCCCCCCGGTACGCCGTCCGCCTCGCCCGTGACGAGGACGAGGTCCGCGCCGCCCAGCGGCTGCGCCACCAGGTCTTCGCCGGAGAGCTCGGTGCCCGCCTCGACGGCCCCGAGCCGGGCCTGGACTCCGACGCCTTCGACGCCTACTGCGACCACCTCCTGGTCCTCGACGAGGAGACCGGCCAGGTCGTCGGCACCTACCGGCTGCTGCCCCCGGAGCGCGCCGCGGTCGCCGGACGGCTCTACTCCGAGGGCGAGTTCGACCTCTCCGCCCTCGCCCCGATCCGTTCCGACCTGGTCGAGGTCGGCCGCTCCTGCGTCCACCCCGACCACCGCAATGGCGCCGTCATCGCGCTCATCTGGGCCGGCCTCGCCCGCTACATGGAGCGCACCGGCCACAACTGGCTCGCCGGGTGCTGCTCGATACCGCTCGCCGACGGCGGGGTGCTGGCCGCGGCCACCCGCGAGACCGTCCTGGCCCGCAACCTCGCCCCGCAGGAGTACCGGGTCACCCCGCACCTGCCGTGGAGCGCCGAGGGCATCACCCTCCCCGGCACCCGCCTGGAGCTGCCGCCGCTGCTGCGCGGCTACATCCGCCTCGGCGCCTGGGTCTGCGGGGAGCCCGCCCTCGACGCCGAGTTCGGCTGCGCCGACCTGTACGTGCTGCTCTCGCTGCGCCGGACCAACCCGCGCTACCTGAGCCACTTCCTCTCGCTCGCCCCGGCCGCATGAGCAACTGGCTGCTCCCCACCGCGCCCTGCACCCCGCAGGCCTGCGCCGGCCACCCGGGCCGGGCCGCGAGCGTCCCGCACGCGGTGCTCCGGCTGGCCGGCGCCCTCGCGCTGGTCCTGCTGGCGGTCCCGGCCGCCCCGCCGGTGCGGCTGCTGCCCGCCCGGCCCCGGCGCGCGCTGATCCGGGCCTGGTGCACCGTGCTCCTGCGGTCCCTGGGGATACGGATCACCGTGCACGGCACCCCGGGACCGGACGGGGGCCGCCTCATCGTCGCCAACCACATCTCCTGGACGGACATCCCGCTCGTCGCAGCCGCCCTGCCCAGCCGGATGCTGGCCAAGAGCGAGATCGGCGCCTGGCCGGTGCTGGGGCGGCTCGCTGCCCGGGCGGGCACCCTGTTCATCGAACGCGACCGGATCCGGGCCCTGCCCCGGACCGTGGCGACGATCGCCCGGGCGCTGAGCGCCGGGGACCGGGTCACCGTCTTCCCCGAGGGCTGCACCTGGTGCGGGCGCGCCCAGGGGCCGTTCCGGCGGGCCGCGTTCCAGGCGGCGCTGGACGCGGGGGTGCCCGTACAGCCCGTGCGGATCGCCTACCGGCTGGGGGACGGGGAGTTCGCCGGGGCGCCCGCCTTCGTCGGGGACGACACGCTGACGGCCTCCCTGTGGCGGATCGCCCGCGCCCGGGGCGTACGCGCCGAGGTGCGGCTGCTGCCCCGGATCCCGGAGGGCCGTCACGCCGACCGGCGCGCGCTCGCGGCGGCCGCGCAGCGGGCGGTCCTCGGGACCCGGGAGCCGCAGCGGACCCCGCTGGCCGGCGTACCGGCCCAGCAGCGCCCACAGCACACCCCGGCCGCGCACACCCCGGCCGCGCACGGAGCGGCCGCAAACACACCGGCCGCACACGCACCGGCCGCGCACGGAGCGGCCGCAAACACACCGGCCGCACACGCACCGTCCGCGCACGGAGCGGCCGCAAACACACCGGCGGCGCACGCACCGGCCCCGCACACGGCCCTGCACACCCCGGCCGCGCACACCCCGGCCGCGCACGGAGCGGCCCCGCACACCCCGGCCCGGCGCGCGCCCGTACGCCGGTCCTCGGCTCAGTCCACGGCCACCGAGTCCACCGAGCCGTCCGCCACCGACAGCGACAGCGCGAACCGGCCCTCGGAGTCCGTCCACCAGTGGGACAAATCCAGCCCCGCCTCCGCGAGTTCCTTCCGCACCCCCTCCTGACGGAACTTCGCCGAGATCTCCGTGAGGATCTCCTCACCCTCGGCGAACGGCACCACCAGATCCAGCGCCCGGATCTTCACCGTCACCGCCGACCGGGCCCGCAGCCGCATCTCGATCCATTCGTGCTCCCGGTTCCACACCGCCACGTGGTCGAAGTCGGCGGTGTGGAAGTCCGCGCCCAGCTCCCGGTCGATCACGGCCAGCACGTTCTTGTCGAACTCCGCCGTCACCCCCTGCGCGTCGTCGTACGCCGCCACCAGCACGGCCTCGTCCTTCACCAGGTCCGTGCCCATCAGCAACGCGTCCCCCGGCGAGAGCATCGCCCGTACGGACGCCAGGAACACCGCCCGCTCCGGCGGCAGCAGGTTCCCGATCGTGCCGCCCAGGAACACCACCAGCCGCGGCCCGGGAGAGTCGGGCAGGTGCAGCGGCCCCGTGAAGTCCGCCAGCAGCGCGTGCACCTTCAGCCCCGGATGCGCCGCCAGCAGCGCCTCCGCCGCCCCCGTCAGGGCGCTCTCGCTGACGTCCACCGGGACGTACGTCTCCAGCGCCGGCAGCGCCTCGATCAGGTGCCGGGTCTTCTCCGAGGAGCCGGAGCCCAGCTCCACCAGCGTGCGCGCCCCGCTGACCGCCGCGATCTCCCGGGCCCGCTCCAGCAGGATCTCCCGCTCGGCGCGCGTCGGGTAGTACTCCGGCAACCGGGTGATCTCCTCGAAGAGTTCACTGCCCCGGGCGTCGTAGAACCACTTCGGCGGCAGCTCCTTGGGGAAGCGGGTCATCCCGCGCAGGACGTCCTTGCGCAGCGCCCTGTCGGCGGCGTGCTCGTCGAGGGTCCGGGTCATCTGGAAGTCGCTCACGGGGTGCTCTCCTTCAGGGGGATCAGGGCGACCCGCGTGCGGGTGGCGGTCAGCAGGCTCCGGTCGGGCACCTCGCACCAGCCGGTGTCGTCGTCGTACGGCTCGGACGCCACGACCACCCGCCCCGACGGGCTGCCGGGCAGGTACCAGAGGGAATCGCCCCAGGCGGTGGCGGCGATCGAGACGCCGTCGGTGAGCAGCAGGTTCAGCCGGGAGCCCTGTGCAGCGGCGGCCAGTTCGCGGACCGCCTCCGCCAGGGCCGTGCCCGGGTCGTCGCCCTGCCGCAGCCGGTGCAGGACCAGGGCCCACACCAGCGCGGAATCGGTGCGCGCGGCCAGCTCCAGCAGGGCGTGGGCCGGCAGGGCCGCCGCGAGCGGCGCCGCCGTGTCCGGCCAGCCGCGTACCGCACCGTTGTGGCTGAACAGCCAGGGCCCCGAGGCGAACGGGGCCGCCGCGGCCTCCCCGTCCGCGCCCGCGAAGGTGGCGTCGCGCACGGCGGCCAGCAGGGCCCCGCTGCGCACCACCCGGCCCAGGTCGGCGAAGCCCTCGTCCCCCCACACGGGCCCGGCGCGCCGGTAGCGGGCCGGAACCGGGTCGCCGGCCGCGTACCAGCCGACGCCGAAGCCGTCGGCGTTGACGGTGCCGTACCGCTGCCGGCGCGGCGCCCAGGACTGCCGCACGAGCGAGTGCTGCGGATCGCCCAGTACGGCGCTCAGGGGTATCTCCGGTCCCAGATAGGCCAGGTGACGGCACATCAGACGTCCCTCGCGGTACGGAAGCCGGAGAAGATCTGCCGGCGCACCGGCAGGTCCCAGTTGCGGAACGTGCCCCGGCAGGCCACCGGGTCGACCGCGAACGAGCCGCCGCGCAGCACCTTGTGCTCCGGCCCGAAGAACACCTCCGAGTACTCCCGGTACGGGAAGGCGCGGAACCCCGGGTACGGAAGGAAGTCCGAGGCGGTCCACTCCCACACGTCGCCGATGAGCTGGCGCACCCCCAGCGGGGAGGCCCCGGCCGGGTAGCAGCCGGCGCGGGCCGGGCGCAGGTGGCGCTGGCCCAGGTTGGCGTGGAGGGGGGTCGGATCGGCGTCGCCCCAGGGGTAGCGGCGGGAGCGGCCGGCGGCCGGGTCGTGACGGGCCGCCTTCTCCCACTCCGCCTCGGTGGGCAGCCGGCGGCCCGTCCAGCGGGCGTAGGCGTCGGCCTCGTACCAGCTCACGTGCAGGACCGGTTCGTCGTCGGGCACCGGCTCGGTCACCCCGAACCGGCGGCGCAGCCACTGGCCGGCCTCGCGCCGCCAGAACAGCGGGGCCCCGATGTCATGGCGGCGGATCTGCTCCCAGCCCTCGGCCGCCCACCAGCGGGGGTCCGTGTAGCCGCCGTCCGCGATGAAGGCCTGGTAGGCGCCGTTGGTCACCGGCACGGTGTCGATCCAGAAGGAGGCCACCTCCCGCACGTGCGCGGGCCGTTCGTTGTCCAGTGCCCACGGCTCGGCCGAGGTGCCCATGATGAACGGGCCTCCCGGCACCAGTACTTCGGCCGCGGCCGGGGCCGGACCCTGCGGCGGCTGCGGATCCTCCGCGGTCAGTACGGGTTCGCCCGCCCGTAGCTGATGGGTGATCAGCATGGTCTCGTCGTGCTGCTGCTCGTGCTGGGCGATCATCCCGAAGGCGAACCCCCGGTCGAGCAGGGCCGTTCCCTCCAGCGGGGTGCGGTCCAGCAGGTCGAACACCCGCCCGCGGACCTCGGCCGCGTACCGGCGGGCCTCATCCGGGCCCAGTAGCGGCAGCTTCGGCCGCTCCGCGCGCGGGTGCTGGAAGGCGTCGTACAGGGAGTTGATCTCGGGACGCAGGAACTCGCGGCCGGCCACGTTGCGCAGCAGCCACAGCTCCTCCTGGTTCCCGATGTGCGCCAGGTCCCACACCAGCGGGGACATCAGGGGGGAGTGCTGCGCGGTCAGGTCCGGGTCGCTGACGACGTCGGTCAGCCCGGCCGTACGGGCCCGGGCGGCGGTCAGGGCGGCCGCGGCACGCTCGCGCAGCACGTCGGGACGGATCTCGGGGTGGGTCTCGGTGGTCACGGGCGCGGTCCCTTCGCGGCGGGCGGCCGCCGGCGGTGTGCCGCCGGGCCGGTGTCTTCCATGGCTGCCGGAGCGGTGCTCGCGGCGGCCCGGGTGCGTCCGGCGACCAGGGCGTGGTCCACGTCGTCGGCCGGGCAGCGCCCGCGCCTCACGTAGCGCCCGGCGAAGGCCTCCACCGCGTCCTGGACGCAGCGGTCCGCTCCGAGCCGGGGCAGGGCCTCCGCGGCCGCCGCGAAGCAGGCCGTGGCGGCCGCCCGCAGGTCCGGGTCCGCCAGCGCGCCGCGTGCGGCGGTCCGCCACAGCGGGTTGCGGGGCGCGCTCCGGGTCCCGTAGGCGTCGGCCAGGGCCTTCACCGCCCGGTAGGCCGTCTCGGCGGCCTCCGGGTCGTCGAAGAGTGCGTGCACCACGGCCACCGGGACCGTCCAGCCGTCCTCCCCGGGCTGCGCGTCGATCATCCGCAGCTCCAGGTGGCCGCGCGGGCGCACGGGCGGGAAGAGGGTGGTGAGGTGGTACTCCAGGTCCGCGGCCGTGGGCCGCCGGGCGGGGCCCGGTCCGTGGCCGTCCGTGCGCAGCCAGTCGCGGAAGGTCAGACCGTGCGGCACCGTCCAGGATCCGTCGCCGGCCCCCCGTACGCACATCACCTCGGTGTCCAGCGCGTGCGCGGCCCAGGCCGCACGGGGTTCGGCGTCCAGCGGCGGGGCCAGTGCGCGCCGCGGGTCGATGTCGCTCCAGATCCCCTGCCGCGCGCACCGCCAGCCCTCGTACGGGCCCTCGCGGCCGGGGGAGTTGGCGAAGGCGGCCACGAGTACGGCGCCCAGGAGGTGGGCGAGCCGCCAGCGCCTCCCGTACCCGAGCGGGCCCGGCTCCTCGTGCCCGGCGTCCACGCAGACCTGCACGGAGGCGGAGGAGCGCATCATGGCCCGGCCGGCGGGGCCGGTGCGGTCGAAGTAGGTCTCCATCGCGTCGTAGCGCGGGCTGGCCAGGAGGCGGCGCAGGGGCTTTCGGGGGTCCTCGCCGAGGCCGTGGAGGACGAGGCCGCGCTCGCGCAGGACGCCCCGTACGGCGGCGAGGTCGGCGCGGAGCCCGTCGAGGCAGGCGGTGAGGGAGGCGGCGGGGGCGGAGCTGAGCTCCAGCTGGCCGCCGGGTTCGACGGTGACCCGGGACCCCAGGGGCAGGGCCCGGGCGGCCGCGTGGGCGTCGGTGAGGCGGTCGGGGGGAAGCGGCAGCCAGGGGCGCTCGGCGTCCAGGACGAGCCATTCGAGCTCGGCGCCGAGGGTGCGGGGCGGACCGGTCTTGAAGCAGATGCCGTGGATCAGGTCCTCGGCGGCCGCCTCGCCGAGGGGGGCGTCCGCGGAATCCGCGGGATCGTGGACGTGTGGAGCGGGTGAGTTCTCGGACATGACCGGAACCTCGTCTCCTGTAGTCGGCCGTGATGTCACCCGTGCCTACCCGTCCTCGGGGTGCTAATTCCTTTGCCGCTCCCGTGCCCGCGCCGCAGGATTGCCGCGTGAGCAGCAGATTGCGCGAGATCGCGCGGGAGAACGCACTGGTCGTGGCGGCCGGCGGGTACCGGGCGCGGTCGGGGCGGTGGGTCTCCCTCGCCGCCGGCCTGGCGGAAGCCAAGGCCGGAACCAGGATATATGGGCCAAACTCGGTCATTCCAGACGATGGGTCCGTCAGGGGGAGCCTGCGGACGGTCTTCGAGGTCACGGGGGAGAGCAGCACGGCCGCGGCGCGTCGCCTCGCGCAGCCGCCCGGCCAGGGCCCGGTCGCGGTGCTGAACTTCGCCTCGGCCCGCAATCCCGGCGGCGGCTACGTCCGCGGCGCCAAGGCGCAGGAGGAGGCGCTCTGCCGGGCCTCGGCGCTGTACGAGACCCTGCTGGAGGCCCCGGAGTACTACGAGGTCCACCGAGCGGGCAGGAGCACCTTCTACACCGACCGGGTGATCCACTCACCCGGGGTGCCGGTGTTCCGCGACGACCGGGGCGACCTGCTGGAGACCCCGTTCCGGGCCGGGTTCCTCACCTCCCCGGCCCCGAACGCGGGCACGATCCGCCGCCAGGAGCCGGAACGAGCCCCGGAGATCCCGGCGGCCCTGGCCCGTCGGGCGGAGCGCGTCCTGGAGGTGGCCGCACTGCACGGCTACCGGGCGCTGGTGCTCGGCGCCTGGGGCTGCGGGGTGTTCCGCAACGACCCGGCGGAGGTGGCGGAGGCCTTCCGCCACCTGCTGACGGGCCGCTTCACGGGAACCTTCGACCGGGTCGTCTTCGCCGTCCTGGACCGCAACCCGGCCCCGCGCGAAGCCTTCACCCGGGCCTTCGCCGACGCCTGAGTCCGAGAGCGGGTCCGGGCCCGTCCGGCTACCGCCAGCCGTAGCGCTCGCGCAGGCGGTCGACCACCCGCTGGAAGCGGGGCCGGTCCAGGGCGCATGCCTCGCGGCGCATGCCCGCCTCGTGGACGCGCAGCACCCGGTCGACGTCCACCCAGGACTCCCGCCCGGCGGCGTCCCAGGGGCCGGAGCCGATCGGGACCCACTCCCGGTCGGCGTCGTGCCGCTTGCTGGACAGCTGGACCGCCAGCACGGTCGACCCGCCCGCCTCGCGCGCGACCACCAGCACCGGCCGGTCCTTGCCCCGCCCGTCGTTCTCCTCGAACGGGACCCAGGTCCACACGATCTCCCCGGGGTCGGGGTCCCCGTCCGGGTCGGGGGCGTACTCGGTGCGGACCGGGCCGATCGCGAGGGGGTCGGCCTCGACGGTGGCGGCGAAGCCGTCCCGCCCGGGCTGCTCGACGTATCCGTTGCCGTGATGTGAAAGTGCCGTCATCCGGGCGAGGTTAGCGGGTGCGCGGGCCCGGGAGGGGGAGGAGGGCGGCGCCGGTCCCGTCCGGCCCGGCGGCGCCTCGGCCCTCCCGGGCGCCCGCCCTGGCAGGATGGCGGCATGGAACGAGTGCTGGGAATCGGCGGCTATTTCATCCGGGCGAGCGACCCGGCGGCCCTGACCGCGTGGTACCGCGACTGCCTGGGCCTGGACCTCGACGAACACGGCCTGTGGCGGCCGGAGTCCGGGCCCACCGTGTTCGCTGCCTTCGAAGCCGGTACGGAGTACTTCGGCTCCCGCGCCCAGGGGACCATGCTCAACTTCCGCGTCCGCGACCTGGACGCGATGCTCGTGCAGCTGCGGGCGAAGGGCGCCGATGTGGCCGGGGAGGTCCAGGAGATGCAGGGCGTGGGCCGCTTCGCCTGGGTCACCGACCCGGAGGGAAACCGCGTGGAACTGTGGCAGCCCGCCTGAGCGGCCCGCCTGATCCACCCTGATGGCCCCCTTACCGCCGCCTTAAGCGGAGCTTAGGGTTCCCACATCGCACCCCGAAACGAACGATTGTCCGTTTCGGGGCCGCTAGCGTGCTGCCGCATCCCCAACTCCCCAGTAATAGAGGCAGGCACGCCATGGGCAGCACCACCCGTCACCGTCGCAGGGCCGGCGGCAGGGCGAAGGCCGCGGGCGCGATCGTGGTGGCGGCGGTGATCGGCGGCGCGGCCCTCGCGTTCACCGGTACCGCGCAGGCCACCGCCGTCGGCGCCGTGTACACCACCTCCAGCGCCTGGAGCGGTGGTTACACCGGCCAGTACGTCATCACGAACGGCACCGGCCGCACCCAGTCGGACTGGACCCTGCGGTTCGACCTGCCGGCCGGCACGAGGATCGACTCCCTGTGGAACGGCACCCACACCGTCGACGGGCAGCACGTCACCGTGAAGCCCGCGAGCTGGAACCGGGAGCTCGCGCCCGGGGCCTCCGTCACCGTCGGCTTCGTCGCGAGCGGCGCCGGTGCCCCCGGCGCCCCCAAGGGGTGCCTGATCAACGGGGTCAAGTGCTCCGTCGACCAGAGCGCGACCCCGCAGCCCAGCGGCCGCCCCACCACCCCGCCCGCCCCGGCCCCGACCGCCACGAAGGGACCGGTGGCGACGGCCTCCGCGACGTCCGCCCCCACCGCCAAGCCCACCGCGACCGCGCCGGCCCCCGGGCCCGGCGGGGGCGGGGCGCGCTTCGCGCCGTACGTCGACACCTCCCTCTACCCGGCCTACGACCTCCTCGACACCGCGACGAGCACCGGGGTGCGGGAGTTCCACCTCGCCTTCGTCACCGCCGGCGCCGGGTGCACCCCGCTGTGGGGCGGGGTCACCGATCTGGCGAGCGACAAGGTGGCGGGCCAGATCGGCGCGCTGCGCGCCCGGGGCGGCGACGTGCGGGTGTCCTTCGGCGGGGCCGCCGGCCGCGAGCTGGCGCTGAACTGCGCGAGCGCCGACGAGCTGGCGGCGGCCTACGGGAAGGTGGTCGACCAGTACCGGCTGACCAAAGTCGACTTCGACATCGAGGGCGCGGCCCTGCCCGACACCGCCGCCAACTCCCGCCGCGCCCAGGCCATAGCCCGGCTGCAGCAGTCCCACCCGGGCCTGGACGTGGCGTTCACCCTGCCGGTGATGCCCGAAGGGCTGACCCAGCCGGGCGTGGCCCTGCTCGCCGACGCCCGCCGGGGCGGGGTGCGGATCGACTCCGTCAACATCATGGCGATGGACTACGGGCAGGCGTACGGCGGGGACATGGGGCAGTACGCCATCCAGGCCGCGACGGCCACCCAGGCCCAGCTGAAGGGGGTCCTCGGACTGTCCGACCAGGCGGCCTGGAAGGCCCTGGCCGTCACCCCGATGATCGGCGTCAACGACGTCGCGTCGGAGGTCTTCTCCGTCTCCGACGCGACGCAGCTCGTGGAGTTCGCCTCGGCGAAGGGCATCGGACGGCTGGCCATGTGGTCCGCGGCCCGCGACGCCCAGTGCCCCGCGGGCGCGCTGAACCACGCGGAGCCCACCTGCAGTTCGGTCCTCCAGCAGCCGCTGGCCTTCACCAGGGCCTTCGGCGCACTGCGTTAGGGCGTGGCGGGGCCCCCGGAGGAGGCGCGGAGCAGCTCCAGCACCTGCGCGGTGATCGCGGCCTCGTTCCGCTCGAACTCCGGCCCGGTCAGCCGGTCCGGCTCGGCGGGCAGGCCGGTCAGGACGGGGGTGTGCAGGTGCCCGCCGGGCAGGGCGGGGCGCAGTTCCAGCCGGAGCCGGTTGGAGCGGTAGGCGACCTCGTTGGAGAGGTAGCCGCCGCCCCCGCCCGCGACGGCGCGGGAGCCGGGGGTGGGCCCGTCCTCGCGGTCCACCGGAGCCGTCTCCCCGGCCGGTATCTCGGTGACGGCGGTGTTGAGCCGTACGGGGTAGGGCGCCTGGACGGCGGTCATGGCGTCCGTGGGCAGGCTGGTGCGCAGGAACTCCGCGCCGGGACCGAGGCCCGGCGCGGTGGCCGGGTGCTCGGGCGTACCGCCCGCCAGGGCGCCGGCGTTGTCGGGGTACGGGTCGGCCGAGCGGTTGCGGCCGGCCCAGGCCTCCAGGGTGAACAGGCCGGGGTAGCCCTGGCTGATGCTGGTGATCATGTCGGCGGAGCGGGGGCCCGCCGCCAGCCGGGGCGCGTAGGCCCGTTCGACGATCCCGGCGTCGAAGTCGGCGTAGCGGACCGGCAGGACGACGGCCCGGATCTCGGCGGTGGTGCCGTCGGCCAGGGTGATGCGGCGGCCGTTGAGCTGGAGGGCCGCCGAGCCGGAGGGGTTGGCCCGCCGCAGCTCGGTGTCCAGGCCGAAGGGGTCGAACCCGCTGACGAAGATCCGCCGGACGCCCCGGGTGCCGCGGAACTCGTTGGCGGTCAGACCCCGCGAGGCGTCCTCGAACCGGGACTTCAGCGCGGCCCGGTCCACCGTGAACCCGGGCTGCCAGGCGTCGAGTTGCACGGTCATCGCGAGCCGGGTCCAGTACAGCGGCCGGTCGTCCCGGTCCGGCAGGTCACCGCCCGGCCGGCGCCCCTGGGCCCGGTTCACCGCGGCCTGCCACAGGGCCTCGCCCCACGCGTCGAGCAGCCGCTCCGCCCCGGCGGCGTCGCGTACGCCGCACAGCGCGGCCGGGAAGCGGCGTACGAAGCCGTCGAGGCCGGCCCGCCCGGGGAAAGCGGTCGCCCGGGGATCGGAGAGCCGGCCCTGTTCGGCGTCGGGCGCGGCGGGCGCCTGCGCTCCGGCGGTGCAGGCGGGCGCGGGGTCCGCGTGGGCGGTGGCGGCCGGGAGCAGGGCGGTGATCCCGAGGAGGGCGGCGGCGAGGGCCGTACGGCGTAAGAGCATCATGCCGTGTGACATTACATAGAGGGTGCCGGGTCCGGGAGGCGACTTCCGGGCGGCGGTACGGGCGCCGGGGCCACGGCCACGGAGGCCGGGGCCCGGGAGCGCGGCCCGGATCAGTCGGTCCGGGGCCAGTCCCAGCCCAGCTGGAGGAACAGGCCCAGCCGGTCGCTGACCGCGCGGATCTGCGAGATCCGGCCTCCGGTCAGGGTGAACAGCCAGATCGCCTCGTTCTCGAAGGAACGGCCCGTCGGCTCCGGCATACGCGGATGTGTGCCGCCGTGCGTACCGGACATGACCACGCGGGCGACGACCCGCTCGTCCTCCGCGACCAGCTCCTCCACCCGGACGGTCAGCGGATCGAACGCCGCCAGCTGCCGGCGCAGCCCCTCGAAGGCCGCACCCGGCTCGTCGGGCTCGCCGTGGATGATCTGGTTGTGGTCGATCACGTCCTCGGTCATGTACTGCGGCAGGTCCGCGGTGCGCCGTTCGCTGACGGCGGTGAAGAAACCGAGCACGGCCTGCTTGTTGTCGTCCTGCACGCCCATGGCGTGCACCCCCTGTCGATCATGGTGTGGATCAAGTCGCGGTGAGCTTAGGCGCGTCGGGTATGCGGGCGGTCAAGCGCGTGTCAACTGCCGTCAAATTCCAGCCTGATCGGCCAGTTCCGATCGGCAGACCCCCGGTGGCCAGTGCGCCGCCCAGCCCTCCGCCGTCTCCAGCTGCGCCGCCAGCGACAGCAGCCGGGGCTCGGAGTGCGCCGGGCCAAGCCAGCAACGGCAGCCGCTCGCCGCGGGCCAGCCGCCGGTCGGCGGCCTCCGCCTCGGCCAGTGCGGCCTCGGCGCGGACGATCCGGAAGGCGTTGAGGGAGGGCTGCGCGGCTGCGATCCGCGCCAGCGAACGCTCCGTCAACTCCTGTGCATTCACCCGCCCTTCGACCAGTGCCGTGGCCATCTCCGCGAGCCCTGAAACGGTGTCCGTCATCGGCTGCCTCCCCCCTACCGGTCGGTAATAGCGACGGTAAGCGCAAACGGTCCGGCCCGCACCCTCCCGCAGCGCCCCGCAGGGCGCTCCGGGACGGCCGGGAAAAAAATCTTCGGCGGAGATGTCGAGAACCCGGCGCCGGCTCCGTCCCAGGGGTGAACGCGGCCAGAATGGACGCGTCGGAACGGATCGAGGAGAACCGTCATGGCCAAGTACCTGCTGCTGAAGCACTACCGCGGCGCCCCGGCCCCCAGCAACGACGTCCCCATGGACCGCTGGACCCCGCAGGAGGTCTCCGACCACATCCAGTACATGCGCGACTTCGCGGCGAAGCTGGAGCAGACCGGCGAATTCGTGGACGCCCAGGCCCTGGCACCGGAGGGCACGTGGGTCCGCTACGACGGCGAGGGCCGCCCCGCCGTCACCGACGGTCCGTTCGCCGAGACCAAGGACCTGATCGCCGGCTGGATGGTGATCGACGTGGACAGCCACGACCGGGCCCTGGAGCTCGCCGCCGAGCTGTCGGCCGCCCCGGGCGCCGGCGGCCGCCCGATCCACGAGTGGCTGGAGCTGCGCCCCTTCATGTCCGAGCCGCCCACGATCACGGAGTGAACGGCGCCCCCATGACCCGCCCCGGCCCCACCGGCCCCGCCCCCGACACCGCCCGCGCCCCCGACGCCGCCCCCGGCTCCCGCCCCGCCCAGGACCCCGCGGTCCCGGGCGGGGCCCCGCCGCCCGCGACCGCCGCGGCGGGTGCCCGTCCGCACCCCGCGGCCGCGGCCGGTGCGCCGCCGCAACCCCCGGCCGCGGCCGGTGCGCCGCCGCAACCCCCGGCCGCGGCCGGGGCGCCGCACCCCGCGGCCGAGGCCGGGGCCGGGCGGGAACCCGCCGCCGAGGCTGGTGCGCCGCCGCACCCCGCCGCCGAGGCCGGTGCGCCGCCGCAACCCCCGGCCGCGGCCGGGGCGCCGCACCCCGCCGCCGAGGCCGGGGCCGCTCCGGCCGCCGTCGACGAGGCGCTGCTGCGCGAGCTCACGCCGGCCGTCCTCGGCATCCTCGTGCGGCGCGGCGCCGACTTCGCGGCCGCCGAGGACGCCGTACAGGAAGCCCTCCTCGACGCCCTCCGCACCTGGCCGGCCGACCCGCCCCGCGACCCCCGGGGATGGCTCGTCACCGCCGCCTGGCGCCGCTTCCTCGACGCCACCCGCGCCGACGCGGCCCGCCGGCGCCGTGAGGACCTGGCCGACCGCGAACCGGAGCCGGGCCCCGCGCCCGCCGCCGACGACACCCTCAGCCTCTACTTCCTGTGCGCGCACCCCGCCCTCTCCCCGTCCTCGGCCGTCGCCCTCACCCTGCGCGCCGTCGGCGGCCTCACCACCCGCCAGATCGCCCGCGCCTACCTCGTGCCCGAGGCGACCATGGCCCAGCGCATCAGCCGTGCCAAGCGCACCGTCTCGGGCGTCCGCCTCGACCGGCCCGGCGACGTGGCCACCGTGCTGCGCGTCCTCTATCTCGTCTTCAACGAGGGCTACTCGGGCGACGTCGACCTCGCCGCCGAAGCCATCCGCCTCACCCGCCGGCTCGCCGCCGCCGTCGACCACCCCGAACCGGCCGGGCTGCTCGCCCTGATGCTCCTCCACCACGCCCGCCGCGCCGCCCGGACCGCCCCCGACGGCAGCCTCGTCCCGCTCGCCGAACAGGACCGCGGCCGCTGGGACACGGCGGCCATCGCCGAGGGCATCGGGATCCTGCAGGCCGCACTGGCCCGCGACCGCCTCGGGGAGTACCAGGCCCAGGCCGCCATCGCCGCCCTGCACGCCGACGCCCCCAGCGCCGCGGAGACCGACTGGCCCCAGATCGTGGAGTGGTACGACGAACTCGTCCGGCTCACCGGCAGCCCCGTCGCCCGCCTCAACCGGGCGGTGGCCGTCGGCGAGGCCGACGGGCCCCGGGCCGGCCTCGCCGCGCTGGCCGATCTCGACCCGGACCTGCCCCGGTACACCGCCGTCGCCGCGTGGCTGCACGAACGCACGGGCGACCGGGCCGCCGCCGCCCGGCTGTACGCGGAGGCCGCCCACCGGGCCCCGACCCTGGCCGAGCGCACCCACCTCACCCGGCAGGCGGCCCGTCTCAACGCCGGCCCTCCCGTCCACGACGACCGCCCGGACCCGGGAACCGCCGGCTCTTGATCGACTGGCCGGGGCAGGGCCGCCGGAGCACCCTCGGTGGTAGGGAAGAAGGTGGTCCAGGTGCGTCGGACGGTGTCGTTGTGCGCGGCCGGGAGCGCCGTGATCATGGGCGTCCTGTCCGGTTTCGCGAGCCCGCAGGCGCACGCGGCGGCCGGCGACGGCGACCGCGACCGGCGCAGTGCGGCGGTCCTCGAACAACTGGTGCCCGCCACCGACGCCCCGGGCTGCGCGGCCGCGGTCGGGCGGCGCGGCGACGTCGTCTGGGAGGAGGGGAGGGGGAAGGCCGATCTGGCCACCGGACGCGACATCACCCCGAAGACCGTCTTCGACATGGCGTCCAACTCCAAGCAGTTCACCGCGGACGCCGTCCTCCTGCTGGCCGGACGGGGTCAGCTCACCCTGAACGCACCCCTGTCCGACTTCCTCGACCACCCGCCGGCCTGGACCCGGGACGTCACACTCGGCGACCTCATGCGTCATACCAGCGGCATTCCCGACTACCAGGACCTGCTGGAGGCCAAGGGCGTCAAGCTGACGGATCCGGCGGGCCAGCAGGAGGCGATCACGGCCATCCTCGCCTCCCGGCCGCAGGAGCCGCCCGGCAAGCACTTCGCCTACTCCAACTCCAACTACGTCCTCCTGGCGCACGTCGTCGAAAGGGTCACGGGCAAGCCGTTCGCGGCCTTCCTCCAGCAGGAGTTCTTCACCCCGCTGCACCTGAGCATGTCGGTCTCCCCGGCCGCGGACCTCCCCGGCAAGGCGAAGTCGTACGACGAGAAGGACGGCGCGTACACCCCCAACGCCTCCCCCTGGAAGCAGTACGGGGACGGGGCCGTGCAGACGACGCCCGGGGAGCTCGTCCGCTGGGCCGACAACTACCGCACCGGGCGCATCGGCGGACAGCAGCTCCTCGACGCAGTCACCCGAGGTGCGGTCGACGTGGGCGACGCCCTGAGCCGGCGGGGCGTCGAGGCGGGCCGGTACGGAGCCGGGATCCTCGTCCTCCCCGACAAGGGCCTGGTGCACCGCGGCGACTGGGAGCAGTTCCACAGCACCTTCGAGGTGAGCCCGGACCGGAACACCGCCGTCACGGTGGTGTGCAACACGGAAGCCCCCGACAGCTTCCGCGCCGCGAAGCAGCTCATGGACATCTGGGCCGGCTGACGCCCCCCCCGCAACCGGGCGGGCGGCCCAGCCCCCCCGCAAACCGCCCGGCCAGGGCCCCGGCCGCACCTGGACCCCGTTGACACGCAGTGACACCGCGGCGGAGACTGCGGGCGCGCCCCACCGGGCGTGCCCGGTGGTGTGCTCCGGTGCCCACATCGGCGCCCGCGCGCCGCCGATCGTACGGAGTCGCCCAGGAGAGCCCCCATGAGCATCCGCACCGTCCGCGACGTCTACGTCGTCGACGCCGTCCGCACCCCCATCGGCAAGTTCGGCGGCGCCCTCGCCGGAGTCCGCCCCGACGACCTCGCCGCGCACGTCGTGCGCGCCCTCGTCGACCGGACCCCCGACCTCGACCCCGCCCGCATCGACGACGTCGTCTTCGGCGACGCCAACGGCGCGGGCGAGGACAACCGCGACGTGGCCCGCATGGCCGTGCTCCTCGCCGGGCTGCCCGTCACCGTCCCCGGCGCCACCGTCAACCGCCTCTGCGGCTCCGGCCTCGAAGCCGTGATCCAGGCGGCCCGTGCCATCGCCCTGGGCGACGCCTCCGTCGCCATCGCCGGCGGCGTCGAGTCGATGACCCGGGCCCCCTGGGTGGTGCAGAAGCCCGAGCGCGCGCACCCCGCCGGGCACCAGCAGATGTGGTCCACCACCCTCGGCTGGCGGATGACCAACCCCCGCATGCCGGCGGAGTGGACCGGCTCGCTCGGCGAGGGCGCCGAGCTCATCGCGGAGAAGCACGGCATCACCCGCGAGGCCCAGGACGCCTTCGCCCTCGACAGCCACCGCAAGGCCGCCGCGGCCTGGAACGCCGGGCTGTACGACGGCGAGGTCGTCCCGTACCCCGGCGTGGAACTCCTGCGCGACGAGTGCATCCGCGAGGGCTCGACCCCCGAGGCCCTCGCCCGCCTCAAGCCGGCCTTCCGGACGGACGGCTCCGGCACCGTGACCGCCGGCAACGCCTCGCCCCTCAACGACGGGGCCGCAGCCCTCCTCCTCACCGACGAGGAGGGCCTGGCCGCCACGGGCCGTGAGCCGCTCGCACGGATCAGCGCCTCCGCCGTCACCGGCATCGAGCCCCAGTTCTTCGGCCTCGGCCCGGTGGACGCCGTCCAGCGCGCCCTCACCAAGGCCGGCCGCAGCCTCTCCGGCCTGGCCGCCTTCGAACTGAACGAGGCCTTCGCGGCGCAGGCGCTGGGCTGCCTGGCGGCCTGGCCGGAGCTGGACCCCGCCGTGGTCAACCCGCGCGGCGGCGCCATCGCGATCGGACACCCCCTCGGCGCCTCGGGCGCGCGGCTGGCGGGCTCGGTCGCCCACCAGCTGGCGGCCGCGGGCTCGGGCACGGGCATGGCGGCCTTGTGCATCGGCGTCGGCCAGGGCATCGCCCTGGTCCTGGAACGCTGAACGACACCCCCACCACGCCCCACCCACCCGGGCCGGGCCCTGCCAGGGCCCGGCCCGGCCCCCCGGCGTAGCGATCGTTTCCGGACAGCCCGCCGCACCAACTGCCCAATAACTGAACAGAATCCGGAGCCCCGGGTCTGGCACGATGGCGCCTGCCACCGCCGCCCCCGCCCCGCCCACCCCTCCGGAGGCCCCGCGTCATGCCGCTGCTCGATCCGACACTCTGGCAGGACGGACCCACCCTCACCGGCGGTACGGCCCCGGTCGTCGAACCCGCCACCGGGCGGACCCTCGCCACCCTCGACCTCGCCGCCCCCGCCGACGTCGCGGAGGCGGCCGTACGGGCGGCGGCCGCGCAGCGGGACTGGGCGGGGGCCGGTCACATCGGACGGGCCGCCGTGCTGCGCCGGGCCGGGGACCTGTTCACGGCGCACGCCGACGAGCTGCGGGAGTGGCTCGTACGGGAGTCGGGTTCGGTCCCCGGCAAGGCGGACTTCGAACTGCACGTCGCCGCCCAGGAGTGCTACGAGGCCGCCGCGCTGGCCTCCCGCCCGGCCGGGCAGGTGCTGCCCAGCGAGGCGCCCCGGCTCTCCTACACCCGCCGCGTCCCGGCCGGGGTGGTCGGGGTGGTGGCCCCGTTCAACGCGCCGCTGATCCTCTCCATACGCTCCGTCGCGCCCGCCCTCGCCCTCGGCAACGCGGTGCTGCTCAAGCCGGACCGCCGGACCGCCGTCTGCGGCGGACTCGCCCTGGCCGCCGTGTTCGCCGCCGCAGGGCTCCCGGCCGGGCTGCTGCACGTCCTGCCCGGCGGGGCCGAGACGGGCGCCGCCGTGGTGGCCGACCCGCGCGTGCGCGTCGTCTCCTTCACCGGGTCCACCGCCGCCGGCCGCTCCGTCGGGGAACTGGCGGGCCGTCACCTCAAGCGCGCGCACCTGGAGTTGGGCGGGAACTCGGCGCTCGTCGTGCTCGCCGACGCCGATGTCGAGGCCGCCGTCGCGCAGGCCTCCTGGGGCTCCTTCTTCCACCAGGGCCAGATCTGCATGACCGCCGGACGCCACCTCGTCCACGCCTCGCTCTACGACGAGTACGTGGAGCGGCTGTCCGCGCGTGCCGAGGCGCTCAGCGTCGGCGACCCGCATCGCGAGCGCGTCCACCTCGGGCCGCTCCTGGACGAGACCCAGCTGGCGCGGGTCCACGGGCTGGTCGAGGACAGCCTGGAGCGGGGCGCCAAGCTCCTCGCCGGAGGGACCTACGAGGGCCTTTTCTACCGGCCGACCGTGCTCGCGGGGGTCGGCGACGACACCCCCGCCTACACCGAGGAGGTCTTCGGCCCCGTGGCGCCCGTACGCTCCTTCACCACCGAGGACGAGGCCGTGGAGCTGGCCTCCGCCGGTCCGTACGGGCTCTCCCTGGGCATCGTCACCCGCGACGCGGCCCGCGGCCTGGAGCTGGCCGACCGCATCCCGACCGGCATCGCGCACGTCAACGACCAGACCGTGAACGACGAGGCGGTGGCCCCCTTCGGCGGGGTCGGCGCCTCCGGCACGGGTGCCCGCTTCGGCGGCGAGGCCAACCTGGACGCCTTCACCGAACTCCGCTGGACCACGGTCCGCCGGATCCCCGCCGGCCACCCCTTCTAGGGAAGCCGCAGCCGGAGCGGAATGCCACGGCGCGGCCGTTCGTTCCAGCAGGGCAAGTAGGACGCACCGCAGGACGTACGGCGATGCGGCGACGCAGCGACCAGGAGGTCAGGAAACCGTGGCTACCGTCGAGCTCACCAAGGAGAACTTCGACCGCACGGTCGGCGAGAACCCGTTCGTGCTGATCGACTTCTGGGCCGGCTGGTGCCGCCCCTGCCTCCAGTTCGCCCCCGTCTACGAGAAGGCCTCGGAGGCCAACCCGGACCTGGTGTTCGCCAAGGTGGACACCGAGGCCCAGCAGGAGCTGGCGCAGGCCTTCCAGATCACCTCGATCCCCACGCTGATGATCGTCCGGGACCAGGTGGCGATCTTCGCGCAGCCCGGCGCCCTGCCGGAGGCCGCCCTCACCGACCTGATCGGCCAGGCCCGGGCCCTCGACATGGACGAGGTCCGCCAGAAGATCGCCGCGCAGCAGCAGGCGGCGCCGGACGAGGAGGAGGGCGCCGCCCCCGGCACGCCGGAGGGCTGAGCTTGCCGGACGCGGCCCCCGTCCCACGGCGACACTGGACGGCATGACCGAACCGGTGGAGTACGACGTCGTGGTGCTCGGCGGGGGCCCGGCAGGCGAGAACATCGTCGACCGGACCCGCGCCGCCGGGCTGAGCACGGCACTGGTGGAGAGCGAACTCGTCGGCGGGGAGTGCTCGTACTGGGCCTGCATCCCCAGCAAGGCCCTGCTGCGCCCGGTGCTGGCGCGCGCCGACGCCCGCCGGGTGCCCGGCCTGGCCGGGGCCGTCTCCGGTCCGCTCGACGCCGAGGCGGTGTTCGCGCACCGCGACTACTGGACGGGCGACTGGAGGGACGGCGGCCAGGTCGACTGGCTCGATTCCATCGGCGCCCACCTGTACCGGGGCCACGGCCGCCTCTACGGCATCCGCAAGGTCGCCGTCACCAGCCCCGAAGGGGTGCACCACGTCCTCTCCGCGCGGCACGCCGTCGTCGTCGCCACCGGCACGCGACCCGTCCTCCCGGACCTCCCCGGACTGCACGGGGCCGGCGCGTGGACCAGCCGGGAGGCCACCTCCGCCCGGCACGTCCCCGGCCGGCTGCTGATCGTCGGCGGGTCCGTCGTGGCCTGCGAGATGGCCACCGCCTGGCAGGCCCTCGGCTCGCGGGTCACCGTCCTGGCCCGCGGCTCGGGGCTGCTGCCGAGGATGGAGCCCTTCGCCGGGGAACTGGTCGCCGAGGCCCTGACCACGGCCGGTGCGGACGTCCGGACCGGGGTGACCGTCGAAGCCGTCGTACGGGACGGGCCGACGGGCCCCGTCACCGTGGTCCTCGAGGGCGGCGAGCTGCTGGAGGGCGACGAACTGCTGATGGCCACCGGGCGCGCGCCGCGCACCGACGACATCGGGCTGGACACCGTCGGGCTGACCCCCGGCGACTGGATCGCCGTCGACGACGGCTGCCGGGTCGAGGGCCACGACTGGCTGTACGCCGTCGGGGACGTCAACCACCGGGCCCTCCTCACCCACCAGGGCAAGTACCAGGCCCGGATCGCCGGAGCCGCCATCGCCGCCCGCGCGGGCCGGGGGACCGGCGCCCCGGCCCCGGGCACCGCCCGCTGGGGCCCGTACGCCGCGACCGCCGACGCCGAGGCCGTACCGCAGGCCGTCTTCACCGACCCGGAGGCCGCGTCCGTCGGCCTGACCCTGGCGGAGGCCGAGCGCGCCGGGCGCCGGGTGCGGGCCGTCGACCAGGACCTCGGCAAGGTCTCCGGCGCCGGCCTGTACGCCGACGGCTACCGGGGGCGGGCCCGGATGGTCGTCGACCTCGACCGGGAGGTGCTCCTCGGGGTCACCTTCGTGGGGCCCGGCGCCGCCGAGCTGCTGCACGCGGCCACCGTCGCCGTCGTCGGGGAGGTGCCGATCGACCGGCTCTGGCACGCGGTGCCGGCCTTCCCGACCATCAGCGAGGTCTGGCTCCGGCTGCTGGAGGCCTACCGGGGCTGAGCACGCGCAGCCGGTTCACGTGCGCAGGTACGAGGCCCCGTTGACGTCGAGCACCGCCCCCGAGCTCCACCGTGCCGCGGGCGAGGCCAGGTACAGCACGGCGGAGGCGATCTCCTCGGGCTCGGCGACCCGGCCGAAGGGGCTCTGCGCACGGATGCCCTCGCCCTCCGCGCCCCGGAGCCGGCCGGAGACCCGCTCGGTGGCCACGAAACCCGGGGCGACGGAGGCCACGGTGATGTCGTGGGGCGCCAGGGAGACGGCCAGGGACTGGCCGAGGGCGTGCAGGGCCGCCTTGGTGGCCCCGTACGCCGGATGGTCGGGCTCGCCCCGGAAGGCACCGCGCGAGCCCACGTTGACGATGTGCCCCGGCCGGCCCTCGTCGATCAACCGGCGGGCCACGCAGTAGCTGACGTCGGCCGCGCCGAAGAGGTTCACCGCGGCCGTGCGCCGCCAGGCCTCCTGCCAGGCCGCGTACGAGGTGGTGGGCAGCGGGTGCGCGACCATCGCCGCGGCGTTGTTCACCAGGACGTCCACCCCGCCCAGGGCGGCGGAGGCTTCGCCCACCAGCTCCTCGACCCGCGCGGGGTCGCCGAGGTCGCCGGTGACCAGGACGTGGCCCTCCCCGTCGAGGGCCGCCAGGGTCTCCCGGGCCTCGGCGTGCGGGGCGGAGGCGTGGACGGCGACCCGGTCGCCCTGCCGGGCGAACGCGGCGGCGACGGCCCGCCCGATCCCCCGGGAGGCCCCGGTGACCAGTACGCCCCGGCTCATGCGGCACGCTCCCACGGGGATGTCCGCGAGGTCCCGCCTGCGCCGCGCCGCTCGGCACGCACGCTCGCCGCACCGGGCGCAAGACCGGGTACGTCCCCCTGCGCCCGGCCGCCGCGGTCCCCGCCCTCCGGGCGGACTGCGCCGCTTCGTGGCCGCCCCCTGGCCGGCGGGCTGGAGGGGATCACGGGCTGGGGCATGCGAACTCCTTCGGTGGCCGGCTCCGGGCCGGTCCCCGGCGCGCTGACCGCCCCATCTGATCACGAAGCCGCGCCCCCCTCACCCGGATTCCGTCCCCACCCCCACCCACCCTCCGCCGAACCTCCACCCGCCCCGGCACCACCACCGCCCAGGCCCGGATGCCGGCCCGGAGCCCACTGCCAGGGCCGCCCCGGCGGTGTCCGCCCGGGCCCCGGCCCGGGTGTGGCCCGGCTGTGCCCGGCCCGCTGCCGGGGCCAGTCCGGGGTTTGTCCGCCGGGTTTCAGCCGGTGTGCTTCGGCTGTGCACGGCCCGCCGCCGAGGCCACTCCGGGGGTGTCTGCCGGGTCCCCTCCGGGTGTGCTTCGGCTGCCCCCGGCCGCTGCCGGGGCCACCCCGGTGGTGTCCGCCCGATCCCGGCCGGGTGCGGTTCGACCGTCCCCCCTGCTCGCCGGCGGAGCCGCCTGGCGTGCGCGGCCCCCTCGGAGTGCGGTTCGATTGCCCCGGCCCGCCATCGGGACCGCCCGGCGTCCCCGGCCCCGTCAGGGCGCGGTCCGACTGCCCGGCCGTGCCGGGGGCAGCCGGTGTGCGCAGCCCGTCAGGGTATGGTCCGGTCGCCCGGCCCGCCGTCGGGGCCGCCTGGCGTGCGCAGCCCCGTCAGTGGGCGGCCCGGTTGCCCCGGCCCGCCGTCGGGACCGCCCGGGGTCCCCGGCACCGTCAGGGGGCGGGGTCCGTGCCGCTCGCCGCGCGGGCCAGTACGGCGACGACCTCCTCGTCCGGGGTCTGGGAGAAGTCCCGGTACCACTCGCCGACCGCGCGGAACCCGGGCCGTACGGAGGGGCAGACCACCTCGTCCGCCGCCCCGCGCAGCGCGGCGACCGCCTCGGGGGGTGCCACCGGGGCGGCCAGCACCACCCGCGCCGCCCCGGAGGCGCGGGCGATCGCGCAGGCGGCCGCGGCCGTGGCCCCGGTCGCGATCCCGTCGTCCACGACGATCACCGTCCGCCCGGTGAGCGGGACCCGCGCCCGGCCCTCCCGGTAGCGCCGTGCGCGCCGTTCGAGCTCCGCTTCCTCGGCATGCTCGACGGAGTCGAGGTCCGCCCGGGAGGCGCGGCTGTGGCGCAGGACGTCCTCGTTGAGGATCCGCACCCCGCCCTCACCGATGGCGCCGAAGCCCAGCTCCCGGTGGCCCGGCACGCCGAGCTTGCGGACCACGATCACGTCGAGCGGGGCGCCGAGGGCCCGCGCCACCTCGTACGCCACGGGCACACCGCCCCGCGGCAGCCCGAGGACCACGGGGTCCGCGCCCGCCAGATGACGCAGCGCGTCCGCCAGTACGCGCCCCGCGTCCGCGCGGTCGGCGAAGACCCTGCCGGTGAAGGACATGACGGTTCACCCCGTCCCGGGAAGCCCGTCGAACGGCCGCCCGTCGAACGGACCCCCTTCGAACGAACCCCATTCCGGGTCGTCGCGCAACCGCGGCCGTCCCGCGAGCGCGGAGAGAGCCGAGCGCGGCGCGGAGCCGAGCGGGGCGCGGAGCCGAGGGGACGAGCGCCGCGCCACCGCTGCGGAAAGGGCCCCTTACCCCCTCCCGCCTGGTCGGATAGGTTGAACGGGCAGGCCCCGGCCCTCAGGTGACCGACCGTCACCACCCGGCCCGCGGCCGGCCCCGTAACCGCGATGGAGGAGCCACCGTCCGTGATCGTGATAGCGCAGCTCAGTGACGTCCACTTCGACGGCGGCCCCCGGTCCGCCGAGCGCACCCGCGCGGTCCTGGAGTACCTGGACGCCCTCCCGTACGACCTGGACGCGGTGCTGGTCAGCGGGGACATCGCCGACAACGGGACCGCGGACGAGTACGAGCAGGCCCGCAAGCACCTCGTCTCGCGGCACCCGATGGTCGTCTGCCCCGGCAACCACGACGAGCGCACCGCCTTCCGCCGCGGCCTGCTGGGCGAGGAGGAGCCGTCCGCCGGGCCGGTGGACCAGGTGCTGCGCGGGAACGGCTTCGTGCTGGCCGTGTGCGACTCCTCCGTCCCCGGCGAGGACCACGGCCGCCTGGAGGACTCCACCCTGGAGTGGCTCGACGGCGTCCTCACCGGGACCCCGCACGAGGTGCCCGTCCTGGTCGCCTTCCACCACCCGCCCGTCCCGCTGCACACCCCGTACGTGGACGACATCCGCCAGTTCGGCGAGGAGCGGCTCGCGGCCCTGGCCGGACGCCACCCCCACCTGCGCGCCTTCCTGTGCGGGCACGCCCACACGGCGGCGGCGACCACCTTCGCGGGCCTGCCGCTGCTGGTCGCGCCCGGGGTGACGTCCACCCTGCGGCTCCCCTGGGAGGCGCCGGCCGGCCCCGACGAGCACGTGTACCTGGACGAGCCGCCGGCCGTCGCCTTCCACGTGCTGGGCGAGGACGCGCGGCTGACGACCCACTACCGGGTGGTCGTCGCCCGCCGGTAGCTGCTGCCGTCCCGGGTCCGGGTGAGGTGCCCCGAGGTGATCAGGTAGCGCCGCAGCGCCGAACAGTCCTCGTGCACGGTCCGCAGCGCGTCGTTCACCTCGGGCTCCGAGTACTCCCGGTCCGGGGCGAACAGGGTCTCGGTGAGGTGCGCCAGCAACTGCTCGCGCCGGGCGGCCTTGCGCGGGATGGCGACGAGACGGCCGCCGGAGAACAGGTCGCCGACCCCGCGCGGGGTGCGGTCGGAGGGTTCGTGCGTCCGAGCTGCGGCGCTCGGCTGATCGGTGTTCTGTGACATGCCCCCGAGCTTCGCCCGCCCGCGCGGCCGCGGCAACGCAATATCCGCCCCCGCCCCCACGGAGCGCGGGGGCGGGGGCGGCGGCGGGCCGGACGGCCGTCAGGGCGCGACGGTGATCTGCTGCGCGGGGTCGGTCGTGTCGGAGACCAGGTAGACCGCGTTGAAGGTGGACGAGGTCGCGCTGGTCGGGCAGCCGAAGCCGCCGGTCACCGTCACCGGCACGGCGGCGTTGGTGAAGGTCAGGCTGGACGGGGCCCCGTTGGCCCAGGTGCCCGGGACGCTCGCCGGGCCGCCGGGTGCCGCGGTGACCGTACAGGTGGCCAGGCCCGTCGTGTGCACGACCAGACCGCCCGTGGGCACCGTCATGGTGGCCGTGACCGGCGAGCCGTTCTGCATGGACACCGACCAGGCGCCGCTCGTGGTCACGGTCGGGGTCACGCCCGGCATGCTGGACGTGCAGGAGCTGTACGTGGGCGGGGAGATCGGCGAGGACACCGGCCCGGCCGCGTTGTGGTTGCCGGGGGCGGCCGGCACGGAGCCGGTGGAGACGGAGACCGTGCAGGTCACCGTGACCGAACCGGCCTTGAGGGTGGCCTTCCCGCTGAGGGCGGCCTTGAAGGCGTGCCCGGCGGGGGTGACGGTGGTCGACCCGGCCAGCGGTAACGGAGCGGCGTGGGCGGTGGTGGAGGCCACGGTCAGGGCGGCGGCCGCTGCCATGCCGAGGGCGAGCGCGGTACGCGTGCGGCTCATGGCTGTGCTCCTTGGGGATCGGGGTGCGGAGTGGGGGAGGTCCCGGCGGGGAGGGCCGGGCGGGGGCGGCGGAGCCCCCGGTGCGCGGGGCGGCGTGCGGCTGCCAGGCGAACATCAGCCCGCCGCCGAGGATGCCGAGCAGGGTGCCGATCAGGAACCCGCCGAGGTTCGACAGGACCAGCGCGGCGGTGGCGATCAGGGTGGTGAGCACCCCGGCGAGGGCACGCTGGCGGGGCGAGAACCAGGCGGTGAGACCGAGGACGATCATGATGATGCCCATCAGGACGGACGGGATCCCCGCGATGCCCTGCTGGAGCATGATCTTCAGTGGTGCCAGCGGAAGTACGCAGATCCACGCCCCGGCCAGGACGGCGAAGAGCCCGCCCCAGAAGGGCCTGCTGCGCCGCCACCGCCGCCAGCGGCTCAGAAGCATTCCTTCTTGCCCTTGCTGATGTTCATGCTCAGCCCGGACAGCTTGAAGGTGCCGGCGTTGGTCGCCCACGCCGTCTGCTGGAGGCTGCTGATGGTGACCTTGTCCGCCTGCTGGGCGAACAGGTCCTGCATGCCCTGCGCCTCGGCCGGGCCCTTGTCCAGGGTGGAGGCGTCGCGCCCGATCTCGATGTTCGTGAACTCCGCGTCACCGGCGAGCTGAGTGGCGTCCACGAACAGGTTGGAGGCCTCGACCGGGGCCTTCTTGCCGGCGGTCAGGTTGAGGGAGATGTCCCCGATGACCGGCAGGCTGGTGACCACCGACTGGCAGAGGCTGTGCAGCTTGGCCTCCTTGATGGCGGTGACGGCCACGGGGATCAGTTCCTGGCGGGCGTTGACGTCGACGCTGCCGTACTGGGCGAAGCCCTCCCCCTCCAGGCTCTCGGCCGACACCTTGAACTGCTGGCCCGACACCGCGAAGGAGGCGGCCAGCGCACCCTGGGCCAGCGCGATCCCCAGCCCAGCGGTCACCGCCACGGCGGGCACGGTCAGCAGCGCGAACCTGCGCCAGCGGACCCTGCCCTCCACTCTGCTCGCGGACTCGGCGCCGACCCCGCCCTCAGAATCGAATTCAGGTAAGTACGGTGAATCTGCCACGAGATCGTCCCTTATCTCGGCTGTGCACCTTTGTTACCGACGAGTTGAATGTAAGAGTGCCAATGGTGGTTGGCAAGGTTGTGCGAGTGCACCCTTTAGGCCGACTCCTACTGCTCCGTACGCAGCAGTTCGGCCACCTCGGCCTCCACCCGCCGCCCCATCGCCCGGGCGAACTCCGAGGCCACCACCTCACCCGCCACCGGCCGCAGCGCCGCAACCGCCTCGCGGACGTGATCCAGCTCGGTGGCCGAAAGCAGCCCCAGTCCCTGCGGGCCGATCACATGCCTCCGGAACAGTCCGACGAACCGGTCGGCCAGCGCCGCCGCCTGCTCCTGCACGAACTCCCCGGCGTCCAGGACCTCCCCGAGCGGAATCCCCTGACGCACCAGCGCCACCGTCGCCTCCAGCAACCGCCGGCTCGGATACGTCACCCGGTCCCCGTCGACCCGTACGTAACCCAGCTCGGCCGCCCGTCGGGTGTGCGCGGCCGTCGCCCCCGGGCCGAACAGCTCGCGCAGCTCGGCCCGGGTCATCGTCACCGGCTCCTCGCTCACCCAGTCCCGGGTCATCTCCCGCTCCAGGCCGAGGAGTTGGGACAGCCCGCCACCCTGCTCCCAGGCGGCCAGCAGTTCGCCGATCCCGTTGACCGTGTAGCCGCGCCCCAGCAGGTCGCTGATCAGCCGCAGCCGGGTCAGGTGGTCGTCGGAGTACCAGGCGATCCGGCCCTCGCGCCGCGGCGGGGGCAGCAGCCCGCGCTCCTGGTAGTAGCGCAGGTTGCGCACCTTCACCCCGGCCGCCCGGGCCACCTCCTCCCGGCGCCAGCGCCGCCGCCCCTGCCCGTCGTCCGTCCCCGCCCCAGTGCTCACGCGGCCGAGTGTAGGACCTACCGGCGGGTGTACCGGCAGGTCACATGGGGCGGCGGGGCCGCGTCACCGGGTGCGCTGCGGCGCCTCGCGCTTGACGGCCCGCAGGACCACGAACCGCGGTTCGCTCGCGGCGACTTCGCAGTTGCCGAAGAGCCGGCGCAGATGCGTGTGGTAGCCCATGTGGCGGTTGGCCACCACCCACAGCTCCCCGCCCGGGCGCAGCACCTTGCGCGACTGCGCGAACATGCGCAGCGCCGTCGCGTCGGTCGTCGCCTGGTGCGAGTGGAAGGGCGGGTTGTTGAGGACCAGGTCCACCGAGGACGGCGGCAGCATCGCCACCCCGTCGCCGACGAGGAACTCCGCCGTCCGCCGGCCCGGGCGGACGTTGGCCTCGTAGGTGGCCCGCGCCGAGGCGACGGCCTGGTACGACTCGTCCGTGAACACCACCTCGGCGTCCGGGTCGGCGACCTGCACCGCCGTGCCCACGACGCCGTTGCCGCAGCCCAGGTCCACGACCCGGGCCCCGTCGGTGTTGGTGGGGATGGACTGGAGGAAGAAGCGCGTGCCGACGTCCAGCCGGTCGGCGCAGAAGATCCCGGCGTGGTTGACCACGGTCAGCCCGGCGCCCGAGCCCCCGTCCTGGTCCACCGTGTACGTCAGCGGCCACGGCGAGGCTCCGGCGCCGGCCAGGACAGCGGGGTCCGGGGTGCAGAAGATCAGCCGGGCCTTCTTCTCGGCGAGGGAGGTCCGCGTCGGGCCGATGATCTGCTCGAAGAGGTCCAGCGTGGAGGTGTGGATCTCCTTGACCATGCCGGTGCCCACGACCACCGTGCCCTCGTGCAGGTGCGGGGCCAGCCGCCGGAGCTGGTCCTCCAGCAGCGCCAGGCTCTTGGGCACCCGGACGAGCAGCACGTCGATCCGCGCGGGCGGCGCGTCCCGCGTGGTCAGCAGGGTCACGGTGGACTTGGCGGTGCCGATGCCGGCCCGGTCGAGGTTGGCCTCGGTGGCCGCCCGGGTCAGCGCGGAGTCGGTGATCTGGGCCGGGTGGTGGGCGGCCAGGGCCGTGGTCAGCGCGCCCCAGCGGTCGCCGACGACCGTGATCTGCCCGGCGCCGGCCAGGTCCACCGGGCCGCGCTCGCCGGTGCCCGCGTCGAGGTGGCGCAGCAGGTACTCGTCGGCGGCGTCCCAGGCGCGGAGCCGGTCGCGCGGGTCGGCGGGGAAGCGGGTGAGTTCGTAGGAGCCGAAAGGCGTGGTCAGGCGGTTCATATCGGACCCAGGCTAGCCGAGGCGGCCGCCGGGCCCCGCACGCCGCGTCTTTCCCGGACGAGGAACGGGGGCAACCGGACCCGGCGGGGCTACCTTGTCCCGTATGAGCAATCTCGATCGCCAGCCGGCCCTGTCCTCCTGCGGCGGCCGCGGCTTCGTCGTGGCCGAACCGGTACGGGAGCTCCTCAGCCCGCGCACGGTCCGGCTCGGGGAGTCCACCGAGGTCCGCCGCCTCCTGCCGAACCTGGGCCGCCGGATGGTGGGCGCCTGGTGCTTCGTCGACCACTACGGCCCCGACGACATCGCCGACGAGCCCGGCATGCAGGTCGCCCCGCACCCGCACGCCGGCCTGCAGACGGTGAGCTGGCTGCACGAGGGCGAGGTCCTGCACCGCGACAGCGTGGGCAGCCTGGCCACGATCCGCCCGCGCGAGCTGGGCCTGATGACCTCCGGCCGGGGCATCAGCCACTCCGAGGAGAGCCCGCGCCCGCACGCCCGCTTCCTGCACGGCGCCCAGCTGTGGGTGGCCCTCCCCGACGCCCACCGCGACGTCGCCCCCCACTTCCAGCACCACGCGGACCTCCCGCAGGTCACGGCCCCCGGGCTCAACGCCACGGTCATCCTCGGCACCCTGGACACGGCGACCTCCCCGGGCACCGCCTACACCCCCATCGTCGGCGCCGACCTCGCCCTGTCCGCCGGCACCGAAACCCGCCTCCCCCTCGACCCGGACTTCGAGTACGCGGTCCTCTCCATGTCCGGCGAGGCCCACGTCGACGACGTCCCCCTCCTCCCCGGCTCGATGCTCTACCTGGGCTGCGGCCGCACCGAACTCCCCCTGCGCGCCTCATCGGACGCGGGGCTGATGCTGCTGGGCGGGGAGCCGTTCGAGGAGGAGCTCGTCATGTTCTGGAACTGGGTCGCCAGGAGTCATGAAGAGGTGGTTCAGGCCCGTGAGGACTGGATGAACGGAACCCGATTCGGCGAGGTTAAGGGATACGACGGCCCCCCCATCCCGGCCCCCGAGATTCCCTCAACTCACTTGAAACCGCGGGGTCGTGTGCGATGACTATGTGATCGTTCGGAATTGACGTCCGGGCCTTGCCGAGGAGAGGCACAGCTCCCTGCACCGTCTCGACGAGCACAAAAGTATCGCGGAGTGGGTCTGTGTTGTCGTGGAGGTGGTGGCTGACTCAGTCCCTCCTCAAAGCCGAGCGGGTGCCTTCGGTGATCGAAACCAACCATGCTGCGATCACGCCGCGCCGGTGATTTCCCGCCGGCGCCGGATGCCGGCTGCGAGTGCCCGGAGGCGGGCGACTCGGTGGGCGCCCCTGCGGTCGCGGATGAGCAGGGGATGTTCTCCGTCGGCGCCGGCGACGACGCGTTCCGGCGCGGGCCCAGGCTGAGCGGCGGTGGACAGCGCTTGCGGTGATCGGGAGCGCCGCGGCTCCCACCCCACGCGTCCCGCTGCCCCTGTCACGAGTACGTCCGTCTCGATCCGGTTGTCTGGGAGCGGGCATCGACCTGCGCGTCGAGCCCATGGCCGGGAGGCGTGCGGGCGATCCGCGCGGTCGTTGCCTTGGGCACGATCAGGGAGGCGGTGGTCAGCTGGGCCCGCGATGAGCGGACGGCAGTCCTGGGCGAGCGCCTTGTCCGACTCCGGCTGCGCCGCCGAATGGAACCGTGGACGGTGCAGGCGCGCCGGGCATCTAGGAACCTCGCCGCGTCGATTCGGCATGTGGAACGGCACGATCCTGGCTTTAACCCCAGGACTTCATACCGGATGTCGTCGAGGACAAGGTCGAGCAGGGGATCGAGAAGGTCGGCGACTTTGTCGAGTGGGGTGGCAGCAAGGTCGCCGGCCTTGCCGACGAGGTCGGACTGGAGCAAGCGGGCGACTGGATCCGCGACAAGTCCCGCTCTGCTGCCAACCAGCTCGGCTCCGACGTCGCCGAGCTGGAGCTCGGGCAGACCGACGACCCGAAGAAGCTGGTCTATGGCAGCGTGGCCAAGATCCATGCCCAGGTCGGGCACCTGAACGACTTCAAGACGGCCTTCGAATCCGTCGGCAACGGCCTGAAGAACCTGACCGAGCCCGACGGTCTGAAGGGCCAGGCGGCCAAGGCGTTCCGGGAAGCGCTGGCGAAGCAGCCACCGCGCTGGTTCAAGGCGTCCGAGGCCTTCGGGAAGGCCGCGGACGCAATGGGCCGCTTCGCGGAGACCGTGGAATGGGCCCAGGGTCGAGCCAAGGAGGCTCTGGAGGACTACAACAAGGCGAAGAAGGTGTCCGAGGACGCCCGCAACGCCTACAACAAGCAGGTCAACGAGTACAACAGCGCTATCACAGCCAAGAAGGAGCACCTCCCGCCCCGCCCGGCCGAAACGTTCGACGACCCAGGCAAGCCGCTGGCCGCGGTAGCGCAGGACAAGCTGGACAACGCACGCAAGCAGCGCAACGAGCAGGCACAGGCCGCCGCGGCCGCGGTCCGCGCCGCGCGCGACGCCGCTCCGCCCAAGCCCTCGTACGCGGGTCAGCTCACCGACGGCATCGCGTACATGCAGCTCGCCAATAACCACTTCGTGGGCGGCATCATCCGGGGTGCAGCAGGCACCGCCGACTTCGCCCGCTCCCTCAGCCCGCAGGATCCGTACAACCTCACGCATCCCACCGAATACATGACGCACCTCAACTCCACGGCAGCGGGACTCGTCACCACGGTCAACGACCCATGGGGCGCTGGGAAGCAGATGCTCGACGAGTTCATGAAGGACCCCGCCGAAGGCGTCGGCAGACTCGTCCCCGACCTGATCGGTTCCAAGGGCATGGCCTCCTTCAAGGAAGCCGGGGCAGCCGCGAGACGCTTGGACGATCTGAAGTCTCCCCGCCGTGGGGAGCATGAACGGAATCCGGAAAGCAGCGCCACCCGCTGCAAAGAGACCGTGTGCAAGAGGGACCCGGTCGATATCGCGACCGGCCGCATGCTGCTGCCCACGACCGACATCGCTCTGCCCGGCGCCCTCCCCCTCGTGTTTCGGCGCACCTTCGACTCCTCGCGCCGCTCCGGGCGCTGGTTCGGGCCAACTTGGTCTTCCACGGTGGACCAACAGCTGGAGATCGGACCCGAGGGCATTATCTTCAGCTGTGACGAGGGGAGCCTTCTCGCCTATCCCCACCCAGCCCCCGGGATCGCGGTGATGCCCACACACGGCCGGCAGTGGCCGCTGGAACGGGTCCCGGGCGGTTACACGATCACCGATCCTGACACCGGCAAGGCCTGGCACTTCACCGATCACACGGACGAGACCGCGCTCCTGGCCCAGATCGACGACCGTAACGGCCGCTGGATCAGCTTCGAGCACGACGAGTCGGGCGCCCCGACAGCGATCGTCCACCACGGCGGCTACCACCTGAAGCTCACGACGGCCAAGGACCGCGTAACGGCCCTCCACCTCGCGGGAGCCGCGAAAGACGGATCCGATCAGGAGATCGTGCGGTATGGCTACGCCGACGGTCATCTCACCTCGATCATCAACTCCTCTGGCCTTCCTCTGAGTTATGGCTGCGACGAACACGGCCGCATTACCTCGTGGACCGATACCAACGAATGTCGCTTCGACTACGTCTATGACGATCAGGACCGCTGCATCTACCAGTCGGGCGCGAACGGGCACCTCGAGTCCACCTTCACGTGGGACGGCGTCGACCCCGCAACGGGGCTCCGCGTAACTACCGTCACCAGCGGTCTGGGGCACACCGAGCGGCACTTGGTCAATGACCGGTCACAGGTGGTTGCCGAGATCGACTCTCTGGGCGCGGTCACCCGCTTCGAATACGACCGCTACAACCGGCTGCTGTCACGCACTGATCCGCTGGGCCACGTCAGGCGTTTCACCTATGATGAGAACGGCCGGATGATGGTGGTGGAGCGGCCGGACGGACGGCAGGCGCGGGCCGAGTACAACGATCTCGGGCTCCCGATACGCATCGTCGGCACCGACGGCAATATCACGCGGCAGAGTTTCGACCAACGCGGCAACCGGATGTCGATAGCTGAGCCGTCTGGGGCAACGACTCATTTCGCCTACGACGGAGCCGGCATCGTTACCTCCGTCACCGATGCGCTCGGGCACACCTCGGCAGTCATTTCCGACAAGGCCGGTCTGCCCCTGGCTATCACCGATCCGCTCGGGGCGACCACGTGCTACAAGCGTGACGCCTTCGGCCGACCCGTGTCGATCTGCGACCCGCTCGGCGGTGTCATTCACCTGGAGTGGTCGGTCGAGGGCGAACTCACCCGCCGGGTCGAGGCCGACGGCAGCGAACAGTCCTGGACGTACGACGGCGAGGGCAACTGCGTTGCCCACGTCGACGCCCTAGGCGGCGTCACCAGCTTCGAATACACGGACTTCGACCGTGTGACAGCCCGCACGGGTCCGGACGGTGCCCGCTACGAGTTCAGCTACGACACCGACCTCCACCTCACCCAAGTCACCAACCCCCAGGGGCTGACATGGGATTACGTCTACGACCCGGCCGGTCGGGTCATATCTGAGACCGACTTTGATGGCCGGACGCTGACGTACGGACGGGATGTGGCGGGACGGCTCGTGTCGCGGACGGACGCGCTCGGCCAGACCATCTGCTATGAGCGGGACGAGCTGGACCGCGTCGTCCGCAAGGACGCTGCGGGCGCTGTGACGACGTTCGAGTACGACACGGGCGACCAACTTGCGGAAGCGATCAACGTGGATGCCACGATCACGCGTCTGCGCGACCGGTACGGCCGCCTCAAGTCTGAGACCGTCAATGGCCGGACGACGGCGTACGCGTACGACGAGCTCGGCCGCCGTACCGGCCGCACGACCCCGACTGGGGCGGTCAGCACCTGGACCTACGACGCTGTCGGCTGCCGCACCTCCCTGACCACGTCCGGACGCACCATTACCTTTGATTACGACGAGGTCGGTCAGGAGACCATCCGACGGATCGGCGACGCAGTCGTGCTGTCGTCCCAGTACGACCAAGGGGGTCGCCTCACCACCCAACACGTCACCAGCGTGGGCCGCGGCATCCAGCGCCGCGACTACAGGTATCGCGCGGACGGCAACCTGATCCGCATAGACGACCAGCTGATGGGCCCGAAGACCTTTGATCTGGACGCGGCCGGCCGGGTGACTGCCGTCCGGGCAGAAGGGTGGACCGAGCGGTACAGCTACGACGAGGCAGGGAACCAGTTGGCCGCCTCCTGGCCGGCGCCCCATCCCGGCCAGGAGGCCGTCGGCCCGCGCGAGTACACCGGTACGACGATCACTCGCGCGGGCAGGATGCACTACGAGCACGACGCACTGGGCCGTGTCACCCTGCGCCGGAGAACCCGCTTGTCCGGCAAACCGGACACCTGGCGCTATGAGTGGGACGCCGAAGACCGCTTGCGTTCGGTGACCACCCCCGACGGTGCCGTGTGGCGCTACGCGTACGACGCCCTGGGTCGCCGTATTTCTAAGCAGCGCCTCGCCGCCGACGGCATGACGGTGCTCGAACAGGTCACGTTTACCTGGGACGGTACCATCCTGTGCGAAGAGACAACGGAATCGCCGGACCTATCCCATTCGGTAGTCCTCACATGGGACCACAAGGGTCTACAGCCGCTGACTCAGAGCGAACGCCTCCTGGACCGAGAAACGCCCCAAGAGGTCATCGACGCTCGTTTCCTCACCATCATCACCGACCTGGTGGGCGCCCCCTCGGAACTGCTCGACGAATCCGGAACACTGGCTTGGCGTACTCGCACTACCCTGTGGGGCACCACCACCTGGGCAACCACCAGCACGGCCTATACCCCACTCCGCTTCCCAGGGCAGTACTTCGACCCGGAAGCCGGTCTCCACTACAACTACTTCCGCCACTACGACCCCGAAACTGCGCGCTACCTCAGCCGTGACCCCCTGGGTCTCGCCCCGGCCCCCAACCCCGCAGCCTATGTCCCCAACCCTCACACATGGGTCGACCCCCTGGGCCTGGCCGGCTGCCCGGACCTTACCAAGGGAGCAACGCTCGGGGATGTGGACAAGGTTCACGGTTGGGTGCCTCACTCCATCCCTGAGGAGTCAATGGAAGTCCTCCGGGACATGGAGAAGTACAATTTCGCATATGGAGGTGGGCCGGGCTTCTTTGGGCCGAAGTGGTGGACTGAAACCTTTGAAAACAGCGGCAAAAATGGTGGCTACCAACTTCCTACCCACGAGCCCTCAGGAAAGCCGATTACCTATCAGGAGTATGGGACCTACCCGTCACCGGATAATCCCAAGCCCGGCGGTGAACGCTGGGTGTTTGGTAGCGACAAATCTGCCTACTATACTCCAACTCACTACCAGACGTATATTGTGGGCAGAAGTCCCAGTTGGGTGGAGTGATGACAGAAGAGACGTCAGCAATGCACATCGCCCCGTGGATGCACATCATCACGCCTGGCGGTGGCCTGCAGCTCGATGAACTCCTGCCTGTGTCCGGCAACGTTTACGTGGCGCGTCTAAATGGGCAAGATATGCCAGATGAGATTGCGGCTTTTCAGAAATTTGATGAATTGCTAAAGTTTCCCGAATATTTTGGATGGAACTGGGACGCCTTCTACGACTGCCTTCGTGACCTTCAATGGCTTTCGTCGGATTCCCATGTCCTGATCATCGAGTCCGCCGAAAGTGCCCTTTCCGATGATGAGGCTGCTCGCGATGAGTTCTTCAGAACCCTCTGGCGCGCTGGCCAACGGTGGTCCTACACTAAGCGGCCCGAAGGTGTGACGCTTAGTAAGTTCTCCGTTGTCCTGTCATGTGACAAGGAGTCCGCATACAACCTCGCGAAACGGCTTGGGGAGCTTCAGGGATCAGTCGGTTCCTAACCTCCATCCTTTGTGACGGGCCGCCGGATTCTCCGGCGGCCCGTTTGGCTGGCCAGGCCGCTCGCGGGCATGTCGGGGTCCGGCTACCGCGTAGCCGGTTAGTCGTCAGACGCATTCTTCCGCCGACCGGTGAGTGCCCGGTCGGCCCGCCGCTCCGACAGAAACAGTTCGTCGTCTTGGGCGGGTAGGGCAGGGACGGCCGTCGACCGTTCCGTGCGTCTCCGCGTATCGCTCGATGGTCTCCTTCACCTGCGGGGGCAGGGGGACGTCCCGGTACTCGCCCTTCTTGCGGTGCTTGAGGCGGTCGTACTGCTTGGTGGTGCGGTTGACCTGTTCGGTGACGTGGTAGGTGCCGGCGGCAACGATGTTGTTGAGGTTGACGACTGCCGCTTCGCCGTTGCGTAGGCCGCAGCCGCTCATGAGGGTTGGAAGGTGTCGTCGCCGACGGTGCGCAGGACGCGGAGTTGTGCGGGGGGGTGCCCCTATGTCTTTGGTCAAGCTGGTCGGGTGTGAGCTCGGGGCGTCTGGAACGATGTGTCCGTGCATGCTGATGACCAGGTTGGTGAGGGCGTCCCCGCGGAGCTCGCGGTGTTCCTGCGGGGTGCGGTTGACGGCCGCCCGGTGAAGATCGCTCCTTCCGGGTGTGGATGCGGCGGCCGTGTGTTCTTCGTGTTGGTCAATGCGTCCGGAGCGGAACGGGAGTGCTCTGGCTGCGGCAGCCGCGTGTTCATCGCGGATAGCGAGGAGTACTGGAACGAGGAGTCCTGGGAGGACGACGAGCCCGGTGCGGCCGGCTGCCCCTGCGGGAGCGAGGAGTTCGAGGTCGCGGTCGCGTTCTCACTCGGCGACGATGGATCGGTCCGCTGGGTGACCGTGGGCCTGCGGTGCATCAAGGACGGATTCTGCGGGGTCTATGCCGACTGGAAGATCGACTACAGCCCCACGGAACACCTCTTGACCATGGTCTAGGTCTGCGGAGCGACGGCCCGGACCGGCTGCGGTTCGTAGAAGGTTCCGTCGCGGAGCATCGCGAAGAGGACGTCGGCCCGTCGTCGGGCGAGGCAGAGCAGAGCCTGGGTGTGGTGCTTGCCCTGGGCGATCTTCTTGTCGTAGTAGGCCCGGGATGCCGGGTCGCCCAGGGCCGCGAACGCGGAGAGGAAGAAAGCCCGTTTGAGCTGCTTGTTGCCTCTCCTGGAGGGTTGTTCGCCGCGGATCGACGACCCGGAACTGCGGGTCGCCGGGGCGAGACCCGCGTAAGCGGCGAGGTGGCCGGAGGTCGGGAAGGTGCTGCCGTCGCCGACCTCGATCAGGATGCGGGCTCCGGTCCTGACGCCGACTCCCGGCATCGACGTCAGGACCTTCGAAAGAGGGTGGGCGTCCAGGAGTTCTTCGATCCGCCCGGCCAGCAGTTTGCGCTGGTCGAGGACTGCGGCCAGAGATCCGGCGAGGCTCGGGACGATCAGTGCGGCCGCCTCGGTCCCCGGGACGGTCACGGTCTGCTCGTCCAACGCGGCGAAGATGTCCTCGACCAGCCGCTCGGCCATCCGCGGCGCCTTCGGCCGCAGCAGCGTGACCAGCCGCCGTCGGCCTGCCTTGCGTATCTGTGCCGGTGACCCGAACCGCTCCAGCAGCGTGAGGACGGCAGGGTGCTGCAACCGCGGTCCCAGGACCCGTTCCAGCGACGGATGGATCTGGGTCAGCAGGCCGTGCAGGCGGTTCGCGATCCTGGTGGCTTCGCCGGCCAGGTCGTCGTCGAATCCGACGATCATCTCCAGCTCGGCGATCGTCTCGTCCTCGCCGTCGATCGCCCGCAGCGTGTGAGGCATCGCGCGGGCCGCGTCGGCGATGATGAACGCGTCTTTCGCGTCCGTCTTCGCCTCACCGGGATAGAGGTCGGCGATCCGCCGCATCGTCAGCCCCGGCAGATAGGCGACCGGGCAGCCCATGTCCCTCGCGACCGCCAGTGGCAGGGCGCCGATCGAGGCCGGCTGGTCGACCACGACCAGCACCGTTCCGTGCTTGGTCTGCAGCTTGGCGAAGAGCTCGCGGAGCTTGGGTTCGGTGTTGGGTAACCGCTTGTCGAAGGCCTTCTTGCCGGCCGGGGTGACGGCGGTGGCGTGGTGTTCGCCCTTGCCGACGTCCAGGCCGAGGAAGACGTCGATGTTGCCGGTGTCGATCACGTGCAGGCCCCTCCATCACGCTTTCGTCCGGCCTTGCCTCGGCACCGAGCTGCCACATCCACGTTACGGAGAGCTCTTCCGGCTCGGGTGA
The DNA here is from genome assembly GCF_002028425.1 of Streptomyces katrae. Taxonomy (GTDB): domain Bacteria; phylum Actinomycetota; class Actinomycetes; order Streptomycetales; family Streptomycetaceae; genus Streptomyces; species Streptomyces katrae_A. The sequence continues at coordinate 6,754,976 of NZ_CP020042.1, forward strand.
AGCCGGTGCTCAAGCCCCTCATCAGCGGTCCGTCGATGCCTCCGGGCCCGGTGACACCACCCCCCGGATCATCAACAACAAGGGGGGGAAGTCATGCCGGACCCGAAGGCCGGAGGCCCCATTGCGGAGCCACGAAAAAGGTAACGGGGGGGGGAGAGAGAGAGAGGATGACGGCGCGTTTGGGGTCGTAGACGGGGGCTTGGACGCCGAGGAGGATGGCTTTTAGCTTGTCTCAAGGTGCCTTACAGAGGCCGGCGCGAGGTGGCGCTGGCCCTGCTTCCACTCCCGGGTGTACTCGCGGAAGGCCATGGGGCCGTAGTTGGCGATGCGCTCGGTGCGGGTCTGGTTGGCCGGGGCGGACTTGCGCTCGTTGTAGACAGCCACCAGGCGGGTGATGGCTGCCTCCCGGCTGGTGAAGTGCCCATGCCGTGTGCGAGAGCGGCTGGTGCCATCTGTGTGACGCTCCTCGGACCGATGCTGACGATTTGCTGACCGTCACCGGTTCTGGAACTGGATCGGATGGTTCCACGGGGAGATCGTCCAGGCCCGCGAGGACTGGATGACCGGCACCCGCTTCGGCGAGGTGAAGGGCTACGACGGCCCTCCGATTCCATCCCCCGAGCTGCCCCCGACCCACCTGAAGCCCCGGGGAAGGGTGCGTTGACCTGCTGTTTCCTGGGGCCTTGGGTCCCGCGGTGCATTCGGCTGAAACCAGACCTCACCGGGGCAGGTCGGTCATAGCCTCGGGTCATGACCACGACCCATGGCAGCACGTACGAATTCCGCAGCGCACGGCCCGAGGACGCCGAGGCCATCGAGGGGCTCGACGGGTCCTTCACCACCAGTACCGTCTTCGAAGTGGACGTCACCGCAGACGGGTTCGCCCTGCGTGAGGTCCCGGTGGACCCGCCGCTGGTGAAGGTGTTCCCCGACGACGGCGGAAGCGACGGGGAGGACGGCGCGGAGGGCGAGGACGCCGACAGCCGTACGTTCGTGGCCGTCGGCGCCGGCGGCGATCTCGCCGGCTTCGCCGCCGTGTCCTACTCGGCGTGGAACCGGCGGCTGACCATCGAGGACATCGAGGTCGCCCCTGGTCACCGCGGCAAGGGCATCGGCCGTGCGCTGATGCGGCACGCGGCGGACTTCGCCCGCGAACGCGGCGCCGGACACCTGTGGTTGGAGGTGACCAACGTCAACGCCCCGGCCATCCACGCCTACCGGCGGATGGGCTTCTCCTTCTGCGGCCTGGACACCGCCCTGTACCAGGGCACCGAGTCCGAAGGCGAGCACGCGCTCTACATGAGCATGCCCTGCCCCTGAGCCGCCAGCAGACGGCTGACGACGGGGCCCCGGCCGTCGCCCGGCGCCACCGTGACGGTCAGCAGCCAGGCGGCGGCCCCCTCCGGCGCCGGCGCCGGGGCGTACCACTCGACACGCGCGTCCAGCAGCCGGTCACCAGCCTCCCGGCGGGCCGTGTACCAGGCCTGGAACTCGTCCGTCCGCCACACCGTCAGCGGCACCGCCCGCTCGCCGCCCCCGCGTACGGCCCCCGGTCCGACCGTGCGCAGGGCGGCCCCGGCCGCCCCGGCCAGGGTCCGCTCCACCGGGACCTGCAGGGCCTCGGCGAAGTGGAGCAGGTAGTCCATGCGCTCAGCCCGGGGCGGCGCCCCGAGCACCGCTCGCCCGGAGCCGCACCACGCGCCCCATTTGACGTTCGACACCAGGCCCGGCAGCCGCGCCATGTCGCGGGGGATCCAGAACAGGACGACGTCGCAACGGCGCATCGCCTCCTCCTCCCAGGCGATCTGGTCGGCGTACGCCGGGTAGGAGCCGCCGGACACCGGCTCGGGCAGGAACACGGCCAGGCGCCCGGCGCCGGACCACAGGGACCGCAGGGCGGCGACGGCGTCCGGCCGCCACGACGGCTCGGCGGGGTCGGCAGGGGTCGGGCCGCACAGGTACACGGCGGCGGTCCACGACCGCGGAGGTTCCTCTCCGACATGGACCACCACGACCTCCGGGGGGACGGAGACGGGGACGGTGGCGGAGGCGGGGGCGGGCGCGGGGGAGTCAGGGGACACGGGACGCTCCGGGGTCGGTCGGGGCCAGGGCGGCGAGGAAGTCGAGCAGGAGGGAGTTGAAGGCCTCGGGGCGTTCCAGGAACCCGAGGTGGCCGGCGTCCGGCAGCTGCGCGTAGCGGGCGCCGGGGATCGCGGCGGCGACCTCCCTGCCCAGCGGGGCGGGCGCCAGCACGTCGTCGGCGAAGCCCACGACCAGGACGGGCACGCCGATCCCGCCGTAGGCGGCCAGCCGGTCGGGGATCGGCCCGGCCGGGGTGCGGCCTGCGGCCGACGGGCCCGTCAGCGCGGCGACTTCGAACAGGTCGAGCCATTCTGCCGCGGCGCCCTCGTCGGCGAGGGTCCTGGGGGAGAGGTTCTGCACCAGGCGTACGAAGGCCTCGTACTCGGCGGGCAGCCGGGTCCCGGCGGCGGCGGTCGCGGCCTCGGCGCGCGCCAGCGCCTCGCCCACCGCGTCGGGCCGGCCCCGGGTCGCCGCGAGCAGGGCGCCGCCCGCCAGGTGCGGTTCGGTCAGGAGCAGTTCCTGTACGGCGAGCGCGCCGAGGGAATGGCCGACCAGGGGGCAGGGCGGCGCGCCGAGCGCCGCCAGCAGCTCCCGCAGCCGCTCGGCCAGGTCCGCCGGACCTCCGGCCGCCGGTCCGTGGTCGAAGGTGACCACCCGGTGGCCCGCCGAGGTCAGCGCGGGCACCTGATGGTGCTCCCAGATCCGCCCGGAGCCTGCGGCGCCCGCGACCAGGACCACCGGCGGCGCTTCCCCCGGCGCGGCGTACGCCGTCCCCGGCGGGACGTGCTCCGGACAGTGGAGGGTGTACGCCGTCCCTGCGGGCGTGTGTCCCGTCCTGCGCCCGTGCCTCCCGGGCCGCTGCGGCGCGGCCCTCACGGCGTCATCCTGCGCAGCGCCGTCTCGGTCCACGCCGGGCGGCCGGTGTCCAGGCCGCGCAGCGCCACGTGGACCCACAGGAAGGAGGCCCGCGCCAGCACGTGCGCCCGCAGGCCGGGACGCACCTCGCCGCCCGCCACCCGGTAGGCCGCCAGGAGGCGGTCGAGGACGGCGGTCCCGCCCGCGTACAGCATGTCCACGAAGTCGGCCGCGGGGTCGCCGACATCGGCGTTGGCCCAGTCCAGCAGCCCGGAGAGGACCGGCGGGCCGGACGGGGGACGCACCACCAGGGTGTGTCCGGGGTGTACGTCGCCGTGGACGAGCGTCAGCCGGTCCGGCCACAGCCGTTCGTCGTCCAGCCAGGCCCGCCAGCGGCGCACCCCGGCCGCGGGCAGGGGCAGTTCGGCGCGGGCGCGGTCGAGCCGGTCCGCGATGCGCGCGCGGACGGAGCCGGGGTCCGCCCCGGCGCGGGCCGCCAGGGCCGGGGAGCCCTCCAGCGCGGTGGTGTGCACCGCGACGAGCGCCCGGGCGAGGGGCTCCAGGTAATGGGCGGGGTGGGCCAGCGGGTCCACCGACCAGCTGTAGACCAGGGTTTCGGGATCCTCCGTGCCGGCCGGGGCACCGGACAGGCGCGGGTAGGCCACCAGGCCGGGGGTGTGCAGGCGCCAGTAGGGCACGGGCACGGGGATCCGGTCGCGTACGGCGGCCAGCACGGCCCCCTCGAAGGCCAGCCGGGCCGAGGCCTCGGCCCGGCGCGGCCGGCGCAGGATCCACCAGGTGCCGTCCGCCGCCCGGACGTGCAGGACCCGGAAGTCCCAGCCCGAGTCGTCGGCGCGGGCGGTCGCCGGGTCCAGGGCCACCCCCAGCCGTCGCGAGGCGTACGCGGCCACGGCCGCCGGGTCCGCCGAATCGCCCAGGACGGTCAGATCCGCCACGGCCGCCGGGTCCGCCGAACCCCCCAGGCCGGTCAGGTCAGCCGGGGCCGCCCTTTCCGCCGTGACGGCCGGATCCGCCGCCCCGGCTGCGGCTGCCCCGCCCCGTCCCCGCCCGGTCGGCGCGCCCGCCGGCCGGCTCACCGGGCCGCTCCCGTCGCGGCCAGGTACCGGTCCCGCGTGGCGGTCCGGTCGACCTTGCCGGTGTGGGTGCGCTCCAGCTCCGCGACCGGTACCAGCAGGCTGGGCACCAGGTGCGGGGCCGTCGACTCCGCGAGCCGGGCCCGCACACCGGAGGCCACCTCGGCGGGGTCGCGGTCCGGCAGCGGGACGAAGAAGGCCGCGAGGGTGCTGTGCTCGCCGCGGTCCACCCGTACGGCTGCCGCCTCCAGCACACCGGAGCAGCCGCCGACCAGGCCCTCCACCTCGACGAGGTCCACCCGGTGGCCCCGGATCTTGACCTGGTGGTCGGAGCGGCCGCGGAAGACCAGTGCGCCCGAGGGCGCCACCGTGACCAGGTCCCCGGTCCGGTACCAGCGGACGCCGCCCTCCTCGCGGAACCGGGCCGCCGTGGCCTGTGCGGCGGAGTGGTAGCCGAGGGCCAGGCCGGGCCCGGACAACAGCAGCTCGCCGCTGTCGTCGACGCGCTGGCCGACGTGCGGCAGGGGCAGCCCGATGGGCAGGTCGCCGCCGGTGTCCGGCAGTTCGGGCGCGCCCGGTCCGGCGAGCTGCACGGCGTGGGTGACCAGGGCCGTCTCGGTGGAGCCATAGGTGTTGAGCAGCCGCACCCCGTCCGCGCCGAGCCGGTGCCAGCGCTCCAGCATGTCGGCGCGCACCGCCTCGCCGCCGATGACCACCGTGCGCAGGGACGGCGGCAGGGTGGCCCCCTGGTGCAGCAGGTCACCGGCCAGGGCGTGCCAGAAGCCGGTCGGCAGCACCGCGACCGTGACCTCCTGGTCCTCGGCGACCTGGGCGAAGCGCTCGCGTGCCGCGTCGTCGAGGATCAGGGTGGCACCCCCGGTCAGGGCCGGCAGGATCTCCTCCAGGCTCGTGTCGCCGCCGGCGCCGTGGAAGTGCAGCACGGTCGCGTCCGGCCCGATGCCGTACAGGGTGCGCAGCGGCGGCACCACGGCGGCCAGCGCCCGGTGCGGCACCACGACCCCCTTGGGTTCGCCGGTGGAGCCCGAGGTGAACAGGACGTACGCCGGGTCCTCGGGCCGGACGCCGCGGTCGGGCCGTACGGCGGTGGCGGCGGGCGTCGCCGCCGCGGGAGCCCAGCGCGGGCGGACCACCCGCGCGAGTGGCGGCTGCCAGCCGGTGCCGGCCGTCGCCACGGCCTCCTCGACGCCGAGCCGGGACAGGACCGACTCCAGCCGGGCCCGGGGATGCGCGGCCTCCAGCGGCACGTACGCGCGGCCCGCCGCGAGGACGCCCAGCAGGGCGGCCACGTCGCGGACCGAGTGGTGCACGACCACCCCGACCGGCGGCTGGGGCCCGTCCGTGCGCGGCGTGACGGAGCCGGCCACCTCCAGCACCCAGGCGGCGAGCGTGCCGTAGCCGACGACGAGCCCGTTGTCGACCACGGCCGGCCGCGCCGGATCGGTACGGGCCGTCTCGAAGAACGGTTCCAGGAAATCAATTCCGGAATTGCCGGGATGCATTGTGAACTTCCTCGTCCTGATGGAATATGGGCGGGTGCGAATTCTTGTGGAATGCGATCTGGAAATACCCCTGCGCGACGGCACCTTATTGACTGCCGACCTCTACCGCCCCGACACCGCCGATCCGGTCCCGGTGCTGGTGCGCCGGACTCCGTACGGGAAATCGGGCGCTCCGGGCGGCGCCTCCGTCGACGGCATGCGCCTGGTCCGCGCCGGCTACGCGCTGTTGGTGCAGGACGTCCGCGGCCGGTTCGGCTCCGGCGGCGCCTTCGAGCCGTACTGGCACGAGGCCGCGGACGGGGCCGACACCGTCGCGTGGGCGGTGCGCCAGCCGTGGTGCGACGGCTCCGCGGGGATGTTCGGCCGCTCCTACGAGGCGATGGCCGCGCTCCTGGCCGCCGCCGAACAGCCGCCGGGACTGGGCGCGATCGTCCCCCACGTGGCCGGGTCGGGCTTCGACGAGGGCTGGACCCGCCAGGGCGGCGCCTTCCAGCTGGGCTTCGTCCTGTACTGGGTGCTCTACGACCTGCTGCTGGACGGGGCCGGACTGGAGGGAGCCGAGCGGGAGGAGGTGGCCCGGGCGGTCGACCGGATCGACGAGCTCTACCGCGACCCGGACGCCGCCTCGGACCTGCTCGACCGGCTGGCCCCGTACTACCGGCAGTGGCGTGAGCACCCGGGCGGCCACCCGTACTGGCGGCGCGCCGCACCGCGCGATGCGTATCCGGCGATCGACGTCCCGGTCCTCCACCTCACCGGCTGGTACGACATATTCCTGGCCGGCGCCCTGGAGAATTACCGGGGAATTCGGGACTGCGGACGATCCTCGCGGCTGGTGGTCGGTCCCTGGTCCCACTGCGTCACGGGCGGCATTTTCCCGCAGCGCCGTTACGGGCTGGCCGCCGACGAACGCAGCATCGACGTCACCGGGCTGCACCTGGACCATTTCGACCGGCATCTGCGCGGGCGGTCCGGCACGGTGGCGGAGCCGGTGCGGCTGTTCCTCACCGGCGCCGACACCTGGCGCACCGTCCCCGACTGGCCCGTCCCCGGTACCCGGGACCTCGTGCTGCACCTGGCCGGCGACCGCCTGACGGCCGCCGGCCCCTCCACGGCCGCCGGCGCCCACCGGCTCCGCCACGACCCGGCCGACCCGGTGCCCACCACGGGCGGCGCCACCGCCCAGCCCGGCCAGTTCACCGGAGGTGACTGCGGCCCGCTGGACCAGCGCGAGGTCGAACGCCGCGCCGACGTCCTGTGCTTCACCGGCGAGGAGCTCACCGAGCCGCTGACCGTCGTCGGCGACACCGTCCTGACGGTGTACCTCACCCCGGACGCCGCGGGCGCCGACGTGGCGGGCAAGCTCGTCGACGTCCATCCCGACGGCCGGGCCGAGCTGCTGTGCGACGGCGTGCGCCGCCTCGCGCCGGGGGCGGACACCGCCCCCGCCCCCGGCGCACCGGTCGAGGTCACCGTCGCGCTGGGCGCGGTCGGCCACGTGTTCCGCGCGGGCCACCGGATCCGCCTGGAGATCGCGGCCAGCAACGCACCGCGCTTCGACGTCCACCCGCCGGTCCCCGCCCGCCACACCGTCCACCACGGCGGCGACCACCCCTCACGCCTGCTGCTGCCGCACCTGGCCGGCGGCTGACGGGCCGGGCGGGCCGGCGGCGTCCGGGTGGAAGACCGAGAGGTCGGCCACCTTCTCGATCCGCCGGCCCGCCTCCCAGTGCGCCCGCCGCAGCCGGCGCAGCTGGGCACCGGTCAGCCTGGTGCTGTGCTGCGGGATGGACCGGACCATCCGCGCCCGCTTGGCGGAGGCGGGGTACCGCTCGCGCACCCGGTAGGGGTCGTTGAGCAGGTGGTGGGCGGTCCCCACGTGGAAGGCCGCCTTCAGCAGCGCGTAGTACGCGGCCGCCCCCACCCCCTTGGCGCGGGCGCAGTGCAGGAGCGTCCGCGACGCCTCCCACAGCCGCCACACCACCGGCACCGCCGGTGTGGTGAAGACGCCGGTCTCCTGGGCGATGCCCTCGCCGACGCCGTAGCGGAAGTAGCTGCGCATGTTGGCGAAGCCGTGCTGGGCGTCGTGGAAGATCCGCGCCTCGGGCAGGTACACCACCGGGATGCCCGCCAGCTGGAGCCGGAAGTCGAACTCCCGGTCCTCGCACCAGTGGATCAGCTCGTCGAAGTGGTAGCCGCCGATGTGCTCGACGATGTCGCGGTTGTAGATCAGCGGCGGGGACAGCGCACTGACGTAGTCGCCCTCGTCGAACTCCCGTACCCGCGCGGTCAGCCGGCTCAGCAGCCCCTCCGACTCGCCGTACACCACCTGGCCCTTGACCACGGGGGCGGTGAGCACCGCGCGGACCATGGCGCGGACCACGCCGGGGGCGAAGGTGCAGTCGGAGTCCATCAGCAGCAGGTACCGGCGGTCCGTGGCGGCGGCCCCCGCGTTGTAGGCGGCGCCCAGGTTGCCGACGTCCTCGATCTCGGTGACGGTCAGCGGGCGGGGGTGCTCGGCGATCAGCTTCAGGACCGCGTCGCTCGGTCCGTTGAGCGCCAGGACGATCTCGACGTCCTCGTCGATCGAGGCGATGCAGTCGGCGATGCGCAGGTCGTCGCGCAGGGCGATGACCACACTGGTCCGGGCGATGCCCTTGTCGACCTCCGCCTCGTCCACCAGGTCGGTGGCCATGTCGTTCTCCCTCGGCAGGCTCGTGTGCGTACGGTGGGCCCGCGGTCCGGGCCCGGTCACTGCGTCCCCGCCTTGAAGCGCAGCGGCAGGGAGTTCAGGGTGCGTTCGGCGATGGCCTCGGCCTCCTGCGGGCGTTCGGCGTGGGCGATCACCCCGGCCAGGACCTCGGCCCCGCCGCGGTAGGGCGGCACCACGGTGCCCGGCCGCAGGTCCAGGCCCCAGAACACGTCGTGCACCCCGGCCCGGCGGGCGACGTCCCGCGGGTCGCCGGCCCACTCGACCACCCCGCCGTCCGCCGGCAGGAACCGCTGCACCGCGGCGCGGCTGTGCCGGGGCCTGAGCTCCGCCAGGTCCAGCGGCCGGCCCAGGGCGAGGCGGACCACGTTGGGCAGCGGGTCCACCCCCGTCGCCAGCCGCATCACCTCGGTGGCGATGCGGGCGCCGGTCAGCCGGCAGGTGATCTCCAGGAGGACCACCCGGCCGTCGCGGGTGCGCAGGATGTCGGTGTTGACCACCGCCGGGTCCAGGCGCAGCGCCGTGGCGCCGCGCCGTACGGTCTCGGTGACCTCCTCGATCTGCTCGTCGGTCAGCCGGCTGGGCAGGGTGTCGCCGCCTTCGAAGAAGTGCGGGGCGAACCGCTCCTTGTTCCCGTACTCCCGGTCGGCGAACCCGAAGCGGTGCAGCGCGCCGTCGACCATGAAGGCCGCCAGCGTGTGCTCGGTGCCCTCCAGGAACTCCTCGACCACGATCCGGCCGCCGGGACTCAGCCGCAGCGCCTCCTGGGCGAGCGCGCGCACCTGGCCGGCGGACTCCGCCTTCAGCACGCCCAGCGAGCCGGTCTGGTCGCTGGGCTTGAGGACCACCGGCAGCCCGATGTCCGCGGCCGCCCGCACCGCCTCGCCGACACTCTCGGCGGTGGCGAACCGCGGCAGGTCGAGCCCGGCGGCGCGCAGGATCCGCAGCCGCCGGTCCTTGAGCGTGCAGTCCAGGGCCGTCTCCAGCGGCAGCCCCGGGCAGCCGAAGCGCCGTGCCAGGGTGCTGATCACCGGCGGGTTGTCCGCGCCCAGGGAGAACACCCCGTCGATCCGGTCGATGCCGGCCGCCGACAGCTCCGCGAGCACCGCCACCGCGTCGTTCGGATCGACGGCGAGCAGGACGTCGGCGGCGGCGCGGGCCCGGTCCGTGGGCCGGTCGGTGGCCACCACCAGTTCCCAGCGGGGCGAACGCAGTTCGGTCAGGGAGCGGTCCATCCCGGAGCCCAGCCCGCAGACCAGCAGCCGGTCAGTCACGGCCGCCCCCCGCCGGACCGGCGGGTACGGCACCCAGGGAGAGCACCTGGAACACCTCCGCGTGCCCCGACCCGGACGACACCGCCCCGCGGTAGCGGGCCAGCCCGCGGATGCCCTCGTCCCACGCGGCGTGCCGCAGCTGGGAGGCGTACGCGCGCATCGCCTCGACCTTGGTCTCGATCTGCCCGTCGATGTCCTCGGCGTACTGGAAGCGGGCCATCGGCGCCCACACCTCGTAGCCGAGCACCAGCCGCGGCGCCGGCATGGGACGGCCGCCCGTCTCCTGGAAGAACTCCGACTGCGCCATCCACAGCGCCTCGACGGTCAGCTGGTGGACCATGCGGTGCTCGACGTCGTCGTCGTTGTCGTGCGGCAGGTACACCACCTGCGGCCGCACCTGCCGCAGGACGCGCACCAGGTCCAGGTGCACCCGGCGGGAGAGGGCGAAGTCCCGTGAGGGCTCGTCCAGGCGGATGCAGCGGTGCACGCCCAGGGCCTTGGCGGCGGCCTCCGTCTCGGCGGCGAACTCGGCGTCGCTCACCGCGTCGTCGAGGGCGCTGCGCTCCCGGCCGATGACGATGACCACCGTCACCCGGGCGCCGTCGCGCACGTGCTTGGCGATGGACCCGCCGCAGCCGATGACGTCGTCGTCGGGATGCGGCGCGACCACCAGGACGTCGCTCACCCCGGTCATGCGCCCGCCTCCGGGGCTTCCCCGGCCCAGCGCGCCCACTGCCCGGTCAGTTCCGCGGCCTCGGCGAACGGGGTGCGCGCCGTGTAGCCCAGGACCCGGCGGGCCTTGCCCACGTCGGCGCGGGCCGTCGAGCGGTACAGGTCGAGCTCCCAGTCGGCAACCGGCTCACCCGCCGCCACCGTCGCGGGCCCGCCCAGGCCCCGCAGTGCGCGGACCGCGTCGAAGAAGGAGCCCCAGCGCAGTTCCTCGGCGTGCCCGACGAGGAACCGTTCGCCGGCGGCCGCCGCGCTGTCGACGGCCAGCAGCACGGCCTCGGCGAGGTCGTCGACGTACACGGCGTTGCACACGCCTCCGCCGCCGTCCGCCGGAAGCTGCGCGAAGTCGCCCTCGGGACGCCGCAGCTGGGCGGTGGTCCACTGGCCGCCCCAGGGGCCGTGGACGACGCCCGGCTGGAGCACCACCGTCTCCAGGCCGTCGCCGTGGGCCTCCACGACCAGCCGCTCGGCGGCGAGCTTCTGCTGCTCGTACTCACGGTCGGCCGGGTCACCCGGCCGGGCGGGGGAGTCCTCGGTCAGGACGCCCGTGACGGCGGGGTCGTAGACGTCGATCGTGCTCAGGTGCACCACGCGGCGCACACCGGCGGCGCGCGCCGCCGCCAGCACGTTCGCCGTGCCCTCCACGGAGGCGGCCCAGCGGCCGGCCTCGTCGCCGGAGCTGCCGAACGCGCAGTGGACCACGGTGTCGCAGCCTTCGAACGCCGCCCGGAGCGTGCCGGCGTCCAGCAGGTCGGCCCGGTGGAACTCCAGCCGGTCCTGCGGCAGCACGGACAGCCGTGCGGCCCGGCCGAAACCGCGGACCACCGGCCGGACCCGGGCCGCGGTGCCGAGGACGAGCCGCTCGACCAGCCTGCCACCGATGAACCCGCTCGCGCCGGTGACCGCCACCGTACGGCCGGCGAGCGCCGGGCCACCGGCGGCCGCGTCGCCGCCGCGGGTGGTCCACGGCTGCGCGGAAGCCTCGCGGGCCGGGCCGCCGTAGCACTCCTGGATCAGCTTCACCACGCGTACCCCGTCCTCGGCGCCGGAGTGCGCGGGTGCGGCGCCGCGCACGGCGGCGGCGAAGTTGGCCAGCTGCTCGGTGAAGAGCAGCTCCCACTCGTCCTGGGCCGGGGCGACGGCGTCCACGTCGCCGCGGTGCAGCTCCACTCCGTCCGCGGTGACCAGGGTGCACTCCCCGGCCGGGAAGTCGGTGCCGATGGTGGCGGTCGCCCGGGTGCCGGTGACCGTGCAGCTGATCCCGAGGTCGCGCAGCCGGCTGAAGTCGCACCGCACGTCGGTGGCGCCGAAGCGCAGCTCGGCGCGGGCGTCGGTCTCCACCCCGCCGAGGGAGTTGTCCTCGTAGCGGACCACCTCGACGTCGGGGCCGAGCCACCACAGCAGGGTGTCGAAGACGTGCGAGGCGGTGTCGGTGAGCACCCCGCCGCCGGCCAGCCGCCGGTCGAACATCGACCAGGACACCGGCTCGTGGGCGTACGGGTGGCCCTCCGACCAGTCGACCCGTACCACCTCGCCGAGGTCGCCGGCGTCGATGAGCCGCTTGATCCAGGCATAGGCGGGGAACAGGCGCCGCGGGTGGGCCATGGCGAGCACCGGAGCGCCCTCGGCGGCGGCGGCCCGGGCCAGCGCCTCGGCGTCCTCCACCGAGGTGGTCATCGGCTTCTCCAGCAGGACGTGCTTGCCGGCTGCCAGCAGCTCCCGCACGATCGGCGCGTGCAGGGTGTGCGGGGCGACGACCACGGCGGCGTCGAAGGCGTCGGCGGCCTCCGCCGGATCGGTGGCGAGCACCACCCGGTCGGCGTCGGTGCCGCCCAGCTCCCGGTAGAGGGCCAGGGCGGCCTCGGTCTGGCGCGGGTCGCGGTCGACGAGCGCCGTCAGCTGGACGTCGCCCTTGAGCGGGGGCAGTGCGGGCAGGTGGCAGCCGCGGGCGGCGGCGCCGCACCCGATGATCGCGAGGCGTACGGGAGGCATGTGTGCTCCAGGGGTCGTTTCAGGAAGGGGATGGCGCGGGGCGGGACGGGCCCGTGGTCCCGCCCCGGTGTCACGGCGTGGGCGGTCCGGCGGGGTGGTGCACCCACACGTTGGGCTCGGTGTACGTGGCGTGGCCGTCCTCGCCGACGCGCAGCGGCGCCAGCGCGCCGGGCAGCAGGTGGTCCCCCGGGCCGGGCAGCGGATGGCCGAGGAACTCCTCCCAGCGGGACACGGGCTGACGGATCACCAGGGAACGCTCGGCCGTGCCCAGCAGGGCGGCGCCGAGTTCGAGATGGGTGCGCAGCCACGGGTCGAAGCAGCGTCCGTCGGGCCGCACCCAGGCGGCGTACGCGCCGATCGGGATCAGCGGGTAGCGGTGCTTGCGGGTGGGCCGGACCGGGATGACCACCCCGCGGGGCGCGTCCTTCGCGGACCGCCGCCGCACCTCGGTCAGCAGCCGCTCGGCGTGGCCTGCCGCCCGGTGCCCGGGGTGCACGGACACCGACAGCATGCACACGGCGTCGGGACGCTCCGGCGGGCCGTGGTCGACGGCTTCCACCAAGACCTCGTCGCTGCCGGACGGCAGCGACGAGGCGCTGCCGTCCCAGCGGACCGGCAGCCCGTTGGCCGCCGCGACCAGAACGCCGTCCTCGTCCACCAGGCACAGCTGGTGGGCGGGGTAGCGCTCGTACATGCCGTGCCAGCGCCAGTTCCCGGGGGACTCCCAGCTCATGAACGCGGGCATGTTGGCGGCGATCAGGTCGTCCACCGCGGGCAGCAGCCACGGGTCGCGGGACAGGTCGGTGAGGGTCGGGGACACCGGCGCGTCAGCCCAGCAGCCGGGTCCGGGCCGTGGCCCGCATCTCGCGCGAGCGCCGCAGGTCGGACGTCACGCACACCCGCTTCAGCCAGCGGTCGGTGCCGTCGTAGCGGGCCTGGAAGGGCAGCCGGCCGTGCACCGCCCGGTGGTTGTCGATGAACAGCACGTCGCCCTGGTCGGCGACGACCTCCCGCATCCCGGCGTCCACCACCTTGAACAGCGCGTCGTAGGCCCGCCGCGCCTCGGTGTCCTCGTCCGGCACGGAGGTGAAGTACGGGTCGAGGCGCATGTACGGGTCCAGGCGCGAGCCGTAGAGCAGCGGGCCGAGCGGCCGCTCGTCGATCATCCGCTGGATGGTGGCGAACCGGGCCGCCTCCTCCTCGGACGCGATCGTGTTGTTCTTCGGCAGGTGCGACTCGTCGGGGGCGATGTGGAAGCGCGGCTCGAAGAGGATGTCGATGTCCTCGTCGGACAGCGACGACAGGTCCAGCTCGCCCACCGTCGTGGGCACGTGGTCGGGATTGCGCAGCGCGCCGAGGATCAGGTAGTCGCTGCGGTACGGGTGGAAGGCGTCCTCGGTGTGCCAGGTCAGCAGCTCCTTGCTGCCCATCCCCAGCTGGTCGTTCTCGTGCTGGCGGATCGGGAAGATGTCGTGCACGAGGTGGCCGTCCTGCTGTGTGGCCCAGCCGAAGGGCTCCCCGAGCAGCGCCGAGTACAGCATGAGCAGCAGTTCCTCGGGGAACTCCGGGCCGGGCCGGCCGCGGCCCCGCCAGTGGCCGGGGGTGGGGCCGATGCGCCGCTGGTCGAAGTCGTGGCCGCGGATCACGGTGTGGCCGTGGCGGTCGGCCAGTTTGAACTCGCGCAGGAAGTCCTGCACGCCCTCGGGCAGCCGGGCCGCCAGCCGCGGCAGGTCGCGCAGCAGGCCGGGGTCGCCGAAGGACGGGTAGGCGGCGGCCAGTTCGAGGCTCAGTTCCGCGATGACGGAGGCCTCCGCGGCCGTCAGGATGTAGCCGGGCGTGGACTGGTCGGTGAGGTTCGACATGCCAACTCTCGCTGAGTGGTCGGGGGACGGGTGCTGCCCGCGGACGGCCGGGGCCGGGGCCGCGGGCCCTCGGTGGTGCGGTGTCGGACGGGTGATCAGGTCCGGGCGGCGGCCCGGCGCTCGGCGAGCGCTCCCGTGAGCAGCCGGGGGGTCGGCGAGGCGAAGAGGGTGCTCGCCCGCAGTCCGGCGGCGGCGGGGTCCGACTCCCGCAGCCGCGCCAGCAGACGCATGGCGAGCAGCGACTGGCCGCCGTGGTCGAAGAAGTTGTCGTCGGGGCCGAGCGCGGGGGCGCCCAGGACCTCGCGGAAGAGAGTGAGGACGGGCTCCAGCGGCTCCTGGGCGGCGTCGACGGCCCGGTCCTGGACCGGCTCACCGGCCCGGGCGCCGGACCGTGCGCGGGCCGGTGCGCCGGCCGGAGCCGGGGCGGCCCAGGCGGACAGCAGGCGCTTGTCCACCTTGCCGTGCGGGTTCTTCGGCAGGACCGACACCCGGTACAGCACCCGCGGCACCGCCCAGTCCGGCAGCTGCGCCTCCAGGGGCGCCACGAGCGCGTCCCGGTCACGGCCCGTCAGCCGGACGGCCTCGCCGGGCAGGGGAGCGGCCGCCGGGTCCGCGGCAACGGTGAAGGCCCACAGGGCGGTACCGGTCGCCGGGTCGGGGAAGACCACCGCCTGTTCCACCCCGGGCAGCTCGCACAGGGCGCGCTCCACCCGGGCCGGCTCCAGCCGGTGCCCGCGGATCTTGACCTGGTCGTCGGCCCGGCCGAGGAAGACCAGCTGCCCGTCGGCGTCGATCCGCCCCAGGTCGCCCGTGACGTACAGCCGGGCCCCGGGCTCGGCGGCGTACGGGTCGGGGACGAAGCGGCGGGCGGTGGCGGCCTCGTCGTCGAGGAAGCCGCGGGCCAGGAGCGGTCCGCCGATGTGGATCTCCCCCGTCTCGCCGTCCGGCACCGGGCGGCCGTCGCGCCGGACGCTGATCCGCACGTCCCGCAGCGGGGTGCCCAGCGGCACCTCCTGCGCGTCGGCCGGCAGCAGCCCGGTGTAGAAGGTGGAGCTGACGGTGCATTCGGTCAGCCCGTAGACGTGGGCGAGGCCGGCCGGCTGCCGTGCCTGCCACGCGCGGTAGGGCCCCGGATCCATCCGCTCGCCGCCCACCACCACCGTGCGCAGCTCCGCCGGGGTGGTCGTACCGTTCGCGGTGAGCCAGCGGGCGTACTCCAGCCAGTACTGGGTGGACAGTTCGACCACGGTGGTCCGGGTCCGGGCCAGGGCGAGGTGCAGCTCCTCGGCGTCCAGGGCCCGGGTGTCCTCCCGGCACACCACGGCCGCCCCGGCGGCGAAGGCCGGGAACACCTCCTCGATCAGTACGTCGAAGCCCAGCGAGGCCACCTGCAGCCAGCGGTCGCGCGGGGTCAGCCCGAGCCGTTCGGCGACCGCCGACGCGAACCGGCCCAGGGCGTCCCGCCCGACGACCGTGCCCTTGGGCCGGCCGGTGGACCCGGAGGTGAAGAGCACGTACGCCACGTCGGACCCGTCGGCCGGCCGCCCGGGCCGGGCCGCCGTCGCCGCGCCGCCGCCGGCGTCCGAGGAGGCCGGTACGAACGCCCCCTCGGGCGCGTGCGCCCCGTCGCCCAGCCACACCGCGGCCGCCGTGCGCTCCACCAGCGCCGCCCGGGCCGCGGGCGGCAGCCGGTCGTCGAGGACGGTGAACCCCGCCCCGGCCTTGAGCGCCGCCAGCATGCCGAGCACGGTGCGGGCGGGGTCGCCGAAGGCCAGGCCCACCAGCTTCCCGGGCCCGGCCCCGCGCGTCGTGAGGGCGGCCGCCCAGGCGTCGGTGAGCCGGTCCGCGTCCTGGTAGGACAGCACCCGGCGGGGGGTCACGAGCGCGGGACCGGCGGCGTGCTCGCGCACCGAGCGGTCCCACAGGCCGAGGACGTCGGGTCCGGCCACGGCGGTCACCGGCCTCCCCCGCGCGAGCGCAGGAACGCCGACAGCCCCGCGAGTCCCGCCCGGAAGCCCTCCTGGGGGCCGCCGAAGCCGAGCCGGGCGCCGTGCGGCGCGCCGAAGGCCGTACCGGGCACGAGCAGGGTGCGGTGGCGGTCGAGCAGCTCCAGGCAGAAACGTTCCACCGCCTCGGGTCCCGCCGCCGCCCGCTCCAGTTCGCGGAAGACCGGCAGCGCGCACACACCGCCCTCCGGCGGGGTCCAGCGGACCAGGTCCTCGTGCTCGGCCATCCACTGCGTCAGGTACGCGAGGTTGCCGCGCGCCTCGGCGGCCCGGGGGGCGATCAGCGCGTCGGCGTGCCGCATGGCCCGTTCCGCGATCAGCTCGACCAGCGGCGAGAGGAACAGCGTGGTCCGGTCGCGCAGCGGGAAGGTGGCGGTGATCAGCTCTTGCGGCGCGACGGCCCAGCCCACCCGCAGGCCCGGCAGGCCGAAGGTCTTGGAGAAGGTGCCGTAGGACACCGTGGGGCCGCCGTCCGCCCCGGGGTCGTCGAGCACCTCCCAGCGGTGGGTGATCTCGGCGGTGGCGGCGTCCCAGACCAGCACGGCGCCGGCCTGCGCGGTCTGCTCCTTGAGGGCCTTCAGCCCCTGCGGGGACAGGGTGGCGCCGGTGGGGTTGTGCGGGAAGTTCACGACGACGGCCGCGGTGCCGGGCGTGACCAGGGCGCTGAGCACGTCGGGGTCGATCTCCCCGTCGCGCACGGCCCCGCCCGGCAGCCGTGCCACCTCGCAGCCGGCGGCCCGGGGGTAGTGGCCCAGAGAGTGGTAGATGCCCTCCTGGACGACCACCCGGTCCCCCGGGCGCAGCAGGGCGCCCAGCGTCAGCGCGATGGCCTCGCTGGAGCCGTGGGTGACCAGCACCCGGTCGGCGTCGCCGCCGGCGTAGCGGTCGGCGATGGCCTGGCGGATGCCCGCCCCGCCCTGGGAGACGCTGTCGTCCATGACGACGGCGTCGAGGTCCGCGGCCGGGATGCCGCAGAGTTCGCGCACTTCGGCGAAGGTGTACGGATGGACCCCGCTGGAGCTGATGTCATGGACGTCGGGGCCGAGGTGCCGGCGGTACCACTCCTCCAGCACCGGAGGGTCTTCACGCCGTGGACGGAGACTGCTCATGGCTGTGCAACTGTCCCTTCTTCTACCCCTGGCGGGTGTCCCGCCACCACCGCTGCCCGGAGAGCGGGAGCGTGTCGATGGGGTCGTAGTAGTGGTACGAGCCGCTGTGGGCGTCCGGATCCGCCGCCTCCAGCGGGGTGAGATAGCTCTTGCTCCAGTGCGACACCCCGAGCTCGCGGTCGTAGGAGTCGGCTTGGTCCACCCATCGCTTGCCGGCCATCGGCACGTCGCAGACGATGCGCGGGGTGGCGAACCCCGGCAGGTAGCCCATGATCTGACGCTGGATCACCTGCGCCCGGTGCAGCGGCACCCGCCAGTGCTCGGCGTTCGGGATCATGTCGCACATGTAGAAGTAGTACGGAGTGACGCCGGCGTGGTCGGCGAGCGCGAAGCACAGGTCCAGCAGGTCGTGCGCGCTGTCGTTGACCCCGCGCATGAGCACGCCCTGGTTGCGCACGTCGTGCAGGCCGGCGCCCAGCAGCGCCCAGGCGGCTCGCGCCACCCCGGGCGTCACCTGCTGGGCCGCGTTGGCGTGGGTGTGCAGCGCGATCCGCACGCCGCGCGAGCGGGCCGTACGTGCGAGGCGCTCCACGCCCTCCAGCACCGGGCCGGAACTCCAGTGCTGCGGCAGCCCGACCAGCCCCTTGCTCGCCAGCCGGATGTCGCGGACGGAGTCGATCTCCAGCAGGCCGGCCACGAACCGCTCCAGCCGCGGCCACGGCAGGTTGGCCAGGTCGCCGCCGGAGACCACCACGTCCCGGATGCCGGGGGAGGCGCGCAGGTGCTCCAGGATCCGCTCGGCCCGGTCGGCCGGCTTGAGCAGGAGCCGGTTCTTGGTGACCTGGGGAGTGGAGTTGCCCACCAGGTCCATCCGCGTGCAGTGCCCGCAGTACTGGGGGCAGGTCGAGAGCAGTTCCGCCAGCACCTTGGTGGGATAGCGGTGGGTGAGCCCCTCCACCACCCACATGTCCTGTTCGTGCAGCGAGTCCCGGCTGGCCATCGGGTGCGAGGGCCACTGCGGGTGCCGGTCGGAGAAGACCGGCAGCATGTAGCGGCGCACCGGGTCGTCGTAGAAGGCCTTGGTCAGCTCGCCGGGGCGGGCCGCGGCCGCGTCCGGGGCCATGGTGTTGACCATCTGGGGCGGCAGCAGCACCGACATGGTCGCCCGGTGCCGGCGGTCCTGTTCCCAGTCCTCGTAGAACTCCTCGTCGAGCAGGTCGCCGACGACGGCGCGCAGTCCTCTCGCGTCCTTGACGCAGTGGGCGCGCTGCCACTGGGGGTCCGCCCACTGGGCTTCGGTGACATCCCGCCATCCGGGGAAGCGCCGCCAGTCCGGTTCCACGAGGGGGCTTCTCCGGTACGTGTAGACGCCTTCGATCGCCGCTGATTCCGTCTGGCTGCGTGCTGTGTCCACCAACCCGCCACCCATTCCCGTCGCTTTCGGCCGTATCGCCTGACGGCAACCGATCTTGCAGAGCCCCGGAGTTGTACACGAGGGCCGGTTGTACGGGGCGCTCGGCGGGTTCGGCCCTGTACAACATCACGCCGAAGGCGGATAGTTGTACTGAGCATTGGACCGCGGGCGCCTTGTGCGGCACGGCGTCGCGTGCCGACAAGCGGAACACGCGGCGAACCTCTTCGGACGCCCCGGCCCCGGGTGCGGGTAAGGGCAGCCTTATTCGGACGAACCCGGCCGAATGGTGGCCGGATTCCTCGGATGGCGATTGATCGATATGCCGGGGGCATGTACCAATGTCCGAGAGGTCCCGGTGCGGCGGCCCCGGTCGCCCGGGGGCCCGGCAACCGGCCGTCACGCCGGGTGCGTCCGCCGGCCAGCAGGTTGTACGGCGCGACGAAGACCCGCGCTTCGCTCGACACCATCCACCACCAGGGGAGAAGCATGCCCAGGCCAGAGCGGTTGTTGGACCCCATGGCAGGACCGCTGGAGGAATTCGCCCACGAACTGCGCGGCTTACGCAGGCAGGCGGGCAACCCCTCGTACCGGACGATGGCGAAGCGGGCCCACTACTCCGTGGCCACCCTCTCCGAGGCGGCCCGCGGACTGCACAAACCCTCCTTGAAGGTGACCCTCGCCTACGTGGTGGCGTGCGGCGGCGATCCGGAACCCTGGACCCGCCGCTGGAACCGCCTCAGCAGCGAACTGGCGGAAAACGGCAGACCCTCCGGAGGCCGCCCGGCATCCGCCACCGGCCCGGCATCCGCCACCGGCCCGGCATCCGCCGCCGGCCCGGCATCCGCCGCCGGCCCGGCATCCGCCGCCGGCCCGGCGGCCGCCCGGCCCGGCGCCGGACGCGGTCCCCTGCAGGGCGAACCGGCCCCCGCCCCCCGGGCAGCCGCCGCCTTCCCTCCGGCCGCGCCGCCCCCGCCCGGCGCGGTGCCCCGCCGGCCCGCGCCGCCCGCGGCCGGGCCGCGCTCCGGCGGTCCCCGCCGGACCGGCACCGGCACCCGTACCGCCGCCCCGGCCGGCGCCGCCGCGCGCCGCCCGGCCGGGGACGCGCTGACCGCCGACGAACGGGCGGAACTGCGCCGGCTGCGCGACGAGGTCGAGGAACTCCGGCACGCGAACGAGGTGCTGAAAGCGGCCTCCGCGATCTTCGCCGCGGATCTCCGCACAAAGTCCCAGGTCGTGTACAACCCGGCGGACCGACAAGATCCGTTGCCGTGACCGGACGCCGAGCGCCCCGACAGGGCCCGAGGCGGAACCGGAGGATCCGACCGACCTTTGGGGACTGACCATGCGTGTGCTCGGAGTCAACGGATGGCCCGGCGCCAGCCACGACGGTGCCGCCTGCCTCGTCGTGGACGGCGACGTCATCGCCCTGGCCGAGGAGGAACGCTTCACCCGTCACAAGCACGCCTACGGGGAGGCACCCCTCAACGCCGCCGCCTACTGCCTCGCCGAGGGCGGTCTCACCCTGGACGACATCGACGTGGTCGCCCACGGGTGGGACCTGCCCGCCCTCTTCGCCGACCGGGGCCTGGAGTGGTTCGGCAGCGACGCCGAGGCCCTGGAACACCTGCTGCCCAAGAAGCTGTTCCCGCGCAGCGCCGACCCCCGGCTGACCTTCGTCGGCCACCACATCGCCCACGCCGCGAGCGCCTACCACCTCTCCGGCCGCGACCGCGGCGCGATCCTCGTCCTGGACGGCCAGGGCGAGAACGAGAGCACCACCCTCGCCGTCGGCATCGACGGCGAGATCAAGAAACTGCGCGCGCACACCCCCGGCTGGTCGCTGGGCTACTTCTACGCCGCCGTCTGCGCCTACGCCGGCCTCGGCGCCGACAACGCCGGCAAGATGATGGGCCTGGCCTCCTACGGCACCCCCGGCGACCTCACCTTCGGCGGCGCCTTCGACTTCACCGACGAGGACTTCACCATCGGCGTGGTCCCGCCCGACCTGCGCTCCACGGGCAGCACCGACGAGGAGGCCGCCACCATCCGGCACTGGCTGGAGCACCTGGAGAGGGCCCTCCCCGACGCCCCCAACCGCAGCACGCGCCGCTTCGACCCGGTCACCGGCCGCTTCGCCAAGGCCACCGCCCGGGACCCCTTCGCGTACCGCGACGTCGCCGCCACGGCCCAGGCCGCCCTGGAACGTGCCGTCATGGGCCTGGTCCGGGGTCTGCTCCGGGAGACCGGCGAGACCACCCTGATGATCGCCGGCGGGGTCGGGTTCAACGCCACCCTCAACGGCAAGATCATGCGGATGCCGGAGGTCCGGGACCTCTTCGTCCAGCCCCTCGCCGGCGACCAGGGCGTCTCGCTCGGCGCCGCGGTCTGGGCCGCCGCCCAGGAGGGCGACCGGATCAAGCCCATGAACGGCTCCGTGGCCTGGGGCCCGCAGTGGTCACCGGACCGCATCCGCCACGTGCTGGAGGCCTCCGGGACCGCGTACACCGAACCCTCGGACATCGCCGCGGCCACCGCCGAAGTGCTGGCCGCCGGCGGGGTCGCCGGCTGGTTCCAGGGCCGCGCCGAGGGCGGACCCCGGGCCCTGGGCCACCGCAGCCTGGTCGCCGTACCCGACCCCGAGTCCAC
Organism: Streptomyces katrae; assembly: GCF_002028425.1. Classification (GTDB taxonomy): domain Bacteria; phylum Actinomycetota; class Actinomycetes; order Streptomycetales; family Streptomycetaceae; genus Streptomyces; species Streptomyces katrae_A. The sequence goes on from NZ_CP020042.1 coordinate 6,776,269, forward strand.
CCGCGACCGGGTCAACGTCCGCATCAAGGACCGCGAGGCGTGGCGCCCCTTCGCCCCGAGCATGCAGGAGGAGGCCGCCGAAGCCCTCATCGGCACCGCGACCCCGCTGCCCTACATGATCGTCACCACCCCCGTGACCGAGGCCGGGGCCGCGGCCATGCCGGCCGTCGTCCACAGCGACCGCACCACGCGCCCGCAGACCGTCTCCGCCGCCGTCGACCCGCTCTACCACCGCCTCATCGGCGAAGTCTCCCGGCACACCGGCACCCCGGTCATCATGAACACCTCCTTCAACGGCCGTGACGAGCCGGTCGTGTGCAGCCCCGGCGACGCGCTCGCCACCTTCCACCGGCTCCCCCTGGACGCCCTCGCCCTCGGCCCCTTCCTCGTCCGCCGCCCCGCCGGATCCCTCGGGGAGGCCGACGCGTGACCACCCCCGTACGACAGGCGTACCCCGGCGAGCACCCCGCGGCCCCCGATCCCGCCACCGCCCCGGACCCCCGGCCGCCGGGCGGTGGCGACGGCCCGACGGCCGGCGAGGGGCGGACGGCCGGCGACGGGCCGACGGCTGCGGAGGTGTACGACCGGCTCGCCGGCTGGCTCGCCGAAGCGGTCCTGGCCCCCGACGCCGGCCTCACCGCCCCGCTGCGCGACCTCGGCGTGGACTCCCTCGACCTGATCCGCACCGCCCGCCGCATCGAAGCCGGTTTCGGCGTCCAGGTGCAGCTGCGCGAGCTGTTCGGACCCGAGCTGACCGCCGCCCGCCTCGCCGAGCTCGTCGCCGAGCGGGCCGCCGGGCGCGGCGGCGCCGCGGCCGCCCCGCCCGGCGCCGCCCACGGCCCCGTCGTCCTCACCCCCGCCCAGGAACACGCCTGGGAGGAGCAGACGGGCGACCGCGGCCACTGGAACCAGGCCATGCTGTTCACCACCCGGCCGGGCATCGAACCCGGGCTGTTCGCCGAGGCCGTCCGGCGGCTCGTGGCCGGCCACGCCTCGCTGCGCCTGGCCGTCGAGGAGCGCCCCGCCCGCCGGCCACGGCAGCTGGCCGCCGCCCTCGCCACCGACGGCCCGCCGGAGGCGGCCCTCGGCGCGGTCCTCGACACCGTCGACGTCAGCGAACTCGCCGACGCGGCCCTGTCGGCCGCGATCACCCTGCGGTGCGCGGTGGAGCAGCGCTCCCTGGACCCCGGCGCCGGACGCGTGGCGCGTTTCGTCCGCTTCGACGCCGGACCCCGCCGCCCCGGCCGACTGCTGATCACCGTGCACCAGATGGCCGTCGACATGGTGTCCTGGTCCGTGCTGCTCGCCGACCTGGAGGAGGTGTACACGGCGCTGGAGGCGGGCCGCCGCGACGTGTGGCCGACCGAGGGCACCTCCTACCCGGAGTGGGCCCGGGCGCTCGCCGCCCACGCCCGCACCCCCGAGGCGGAGGAGCAGGCCGAGTGGTGGACGGAAGTGGCCCGCACCCCCGCCGGCCTCCCGCCGGACCACCCGGTGGCCGACCCGCGGGCGGTGAACACCGCCGCCACCGCCGCCACCCACCGCGAGGAGTTCCCCGGGGACCTCACCGCCCGCCTCCACACGGCGGCCCGCACCCACCGGGCCCACCCCGGCGACCTCGTCCTGCACGCCCTCGGGCAGGTCCTCGCCGATCGGCTCGGCGAGCCTGCCGTACGCCTGGACGTCCTGCGCCACGGCCGGGAGGAGACCGTGGGGGACACCCGGCTGTCCCGCACCACCGGCTGGTTCACCACCACCGTCCCGGTCCGCCTGGACTTCGCCCCCGGCACCCCCGCCGAACGTCTGGCCCGGACCGTCGGCCACCTCGCGGCCCTCCCCGGCGGCGGAGTCGGCTTCGGCGCGCTCGCCCGGCACGGCCGGCCCCGGATCGCCGCCGCCCTGCGCGCCGTCGCGCCCAGCGACGTCTCCTTCGACTTCGAGGGCGACGACGCCGACACCCTGCCCCTGGGCACCCTCCTGCCGGACGTGGCCCCGGAACCGGTCGGTGACATCACCGCCGGCCACTGGACCCGCCCGCACCCGGTCGAGGTGATCGCCACCACGGACGACGGCGTCCTGCGCGTCGAGTGGTGGTACTCCACCGCCCTGCACGAGGAGGCGACCGTACGCGCGCTGGCCGACCGCCACCGGGCCGCCCTCACCGCCCTCCTCGACGCCCTGTCCGGGCCCGGCGCGCCCGGCGCACCCCAGGCCCCCACCCGCTGAACGCCCCACGGACGGACCGGAAGACCCCTGCCATGATCCTGCCCAGCGTGCTGGACCCCTTCTTCGCCATCGCCCGCTCGGACCCCGACCGGCCCGCGGTGGTCGACAACGGGGTGACCGTCGGCTACGGCCAACTGGCCCGCTGGGCAGGGGCGGTGGCCGACCTGGTCGCCGTCCGCAGCACGGCGGGCGCACCGCCGGTGGCCGTCCACGTGCACCACAGCGTCCGCGACATCGCGGCCGTCCTCGGCATCCTCGCCGCCGGCCGCGGCTACGTCCCGGTCGCCGACGGACCGGAAGGCCACGCCGACCGGGCCCTGCACGCCCTCGGCTGCCGCGAGCTCGTCGCCACCGCCGAGACCGGCCGGCTGCCCGCCGTCGACCGCGTCCTGCGCCCCCACTGGGGCCCGTCCCGCGCGCCGCTGCGCGAGGCCGGCCAGCCCGTACGGGCGCTGGACCCGGCGTACGTCCTGTTCACCTCGGGCTCCACCGGAGCACCCAGGGCGGCCGCCGTCCCGCACCGGGCCCTGCACGCCGTGCTGCCCCACCTGATCCGCCGGTACGGCGCCGGACCCGGCACCATCGCCCTCAACTTCCACCGGCTGGACGGCGACACCAGCCTGGAGGAGATCCTCCCGGCCCTGCTGACCGGCGGGCTCGTGGTCCTCGACGAGGACGGCGAGGCGGACCTCGACCGCGTCCTGACCGACAACGAGGTCACCCTCGTCAACCTGCCCGTGGACTACTGGCACCTCTACACCGGCCACCTGCTGGACACCGGACGCGCCCTGCCCCGCTCCCTGGAGACGGTGGTCATCGGGGGTGAGGCCGTCCGCGCCGACATGCTGGAGCGCTGGCGCCGGCTGGGCGCCCACGACGTCGTCCTGCTCAACACCTACGGCTCCACCGAGACCGCCCTGGTCACCCACAGCGCCGTCCTCGCCGGCCCCGGAGCGCCCGCGGACTTCCCCGACGGGGTGCCGATCGGCCGCCCGCTGCCCTCCGTACGCCAGGCGGTGGCCCCCGGGGCCGAGGACCCGGACGGCCCCGGCGAACTCCTCGTGGCCGGACCCCAGCTGGCCACCGGGTACGTCGACGACCCCGTGCGCACGGCCGCCCGGTTCACCGGGACCGACCCGGACGGCACCGACCGCTGGTACCGCACGGGTGACCTCGTCACCGAGGGCGGCGACGGCGCACTCGTCTTCCACGGCCGCATCGACCACCAGGTCAAGATCCGCGGCCACCGCGTGGACCTCCTCGACGTCGAGGAGGCCGTCGGCCGGCTCCCCGGCGTGGCCGCGGCCGCCGCCGCCGCGCACACCAAGGGCGACCACACCGTCCTGGTCGCCTTCGTGGTCCTCACCCCCGGGGCGAGTGGACGCGGCGCCGCGCAGGAATCCGCGGCCGCGCTGCGCGAGCGGCTGTCCGCAGCCGTCCCCGGGCCGCTCGTCCCCGACCGGATCGTGGCCGTACCCGCCCTGCTGCACACCCGCACGGGCAAGGTCGACCGCGCCGCGACCCGGGACCGGTACCTGTGAGCAACCGACTCTTCGACGCCTCGGTCGCACCCGCCGCCGTCCCCGAGGCCGACGCCCGCGGCCCGTGGGCCTACCTGTGGTGGCTGGTGCGGATCCGGCCCCTGCCGCTGGTCCTCGCCGCCGTGCTCGGCGCCCTGTGGATGATCCCCCTCGCGCTGATCCCCCTGGTCATCGGATGGGCCATCGACGAAGCCGGGCAGGGCACCGGCCCGTCCGGGCTGTTCCTGTGGTCGCTGCTCGCCCTCGGCCTCGGCGTCCTGCAGGCCCTCGCCGGCGCCGGGCTGATCCAGGCCGCCGTCGGCGCGGAGGCCCACGCCCTGTCGGTCACCCACCGGGTGCTGATGCGGCAGGTCGTCCGGCTCGGCGCCGCCCTGCGCGGCAAGGCCCGTTCCGGGGACGTCGCCGCCTCCGCCGCCGCCGACGTGGAGAGCATCGGCAACGCCTTCGAGGTCGTCGGCCGCACCGTCGGGGCGGTGGTCGCCGCCGTCCTGGTGGCCGTGGCCCTCACCGTCACCTCACCCGCGCTGGGCCTCGCCGTCCTCATCGGCGTACCCGCCGCCGTCCTCGGCATCGGACCCCTGCTGCGGCCCCTCCAGGCACGTGACGAGGAGCAGCGCGAGCAGATGGGCATCGCCACCTCCCAGGCCGGCGACATCGTGGCCGGCCTGCGCATCCTGCGCGGCATCGGCGGTGAGGCCGGCTTCGCCGAGCGGTTCCGGCGCACCAGCCAACAGGTGCGCCGGGCCGGCGAGTCCGCGGGCCGGATGGAGGCCTGGCTCCAGGCGGCCGGCGTCTTCCTGCCCGGACTGGTCACCGTCGGCATCGTCTGGTTCGGCGCCCGCCTCGCGCTGGACGGCACCATCACCGCGGGCGAACTCATCGCGTTCTACGGTGCCTCCGCCTTCCTCACCCTGCCCGTCAGCACCGCCACCGAGGCCGCCGAGACGCTCAGCCTCGCCAAGGTGGCCGCCGGCCGGGTCTGCACCCTCCTGCGGCTCACCCCCGCAGCGGTCCGGCCCGGCCACCCCGAACCGCTCCCGGCCGGCCCGCTCGACCTGGCCGACGCCGGCACCGGCATCACCGCCGGGGCGGGCCGCCTCACCGTGGTCACCGCCCCCGCCGACCGGGCCGGCGACCTCGCCGACCGCCTCAGCCGCCCCGGCGCCCACGGGGCCGCGGGGCAGGTCCGGCTCGGCGGCGTCCCCCTGGACCGGACCGATCCCGCCGAGGTCGCCACCCGGCTGCTGCGCTCCGGCCCCGCCGACATCCTCTTCAGCGGCACCGTACGGGAGGAGCTGACCGCCGGAACCGACCCGTCCGGGCAGGCGCTGGAACAGGCCCTGTTCGCCGCCGACGCCGTCGATGTCGTCGACGCCCTGCCCGGCTGCCTGGACGCCCGCCTCGACGAGGGCGGCCGCGCCCTGTCCGGCGGACAGCGCCAGCGGCTGATCCTCGCCCGCGCCCTCCTCGCGGCGCCCGACGTCCTGGTCCTGGAGGACCCGACCGCCTCCGTCGACGCCCACACCGAAGCCCGCATCGTCGCCCGCGTGGCCGCCCTGCGCGCCGGCCGCACCACTGTGGTCCTCACCGACAGCCCCCTGTGGCAGGGCGCCGCCGACCACGTGGTCCGCCTCGACGGGCCGTCCGTCCCCGGCAGCACCCACCGCTCCGCAGGAGTGCCCTCATGACCACCCCCACCCGGTCCGCCGCGGCCGGCGCGGACACCGCCCCGGCCGCCGCCGCGGACCCCGCCCCCGGCGGCGCCGGCCGGCTGCCGCTGGCCGACCGGTCCGACGTCCGCACCTGGACCGTCGCCTTCCTGCGCGGCGAGGGACCCCGAGTGGCCCTCACGTTCGGGATGTTCGCCGCGGCCCTGGTCGCGAGCCTGATCGGCCCCCGACTGCTGGGCCACCTGGTCGAATCCGTCAAGGACGGCACCACCGCCGACCGGGTCGACCTGCTCGCCCTCGCCTTCGTCGCCGTCCTCCTGTGCCAGGCCCTCCTCGCCCGGGCCGCCCGCACCCAGGCCACCCTGCTCGGCGAACGGGTCCTCGCCCGTACCCGCGAGAACTTCGTGCGGCGCGTCCTCGCACTGCCGCTGTCCGAGGTCGAGGCGGTCGGCACCGGCGACCTCCTCAGCCGCGCCACGACCGACGCCGACCGGCTGAGCGAGAGCATCCGCCAGGCCGTCCCCCGCATCGCGCTGGCCGCCGTCACCCTCGTGTTCACCTTCGCGGCCATCCTGCTCACCTCGCCCCTGCTGGCCCTCGGCCTGCTGGCCGGAGTGCCGTTCGCCGTGCTGTCCACGTGGTGGTACCGGCCGCGCGCCACCCGCGCGTACGAGCGGCTCCTCGCGCACGAGGCCGACGTGCTGGCCGTCACGCACGAGACCGCCCGCGGCGCCGCCACCGCCGAGGCCCTCGGGCTCGGCCCGCGCCAGGCGGCCCGCCACGGCGCGGCCGTCGACCGGGTGGTCCGCACCCGCCAGCGCACCACCTGGCTCCAGACCATCTGGTTCCCGAGCCTGGACCTGGCCACCATGGTCCCGATGGCGCTCACCCTCCTCATCGGCGGACTCGCCTACCAGCGGGGCGAGGTGGGACTGGCGGAGCTGACCGCCGTGGTCCTCTACGTCCAGGCCCTCGGCGAGCCCCTGAACGACCTGCTGACCTGGACCGACGAACTCCAGATCGGCAATGCCGCGCTGCGCCGGATCCTCGGCGTCGAGCGGCTGCCCCGCGAGGAGCCGCGGCCGCCGGCCCCCACCGACGGCCACGCCGTGCGCATCGAAGGGGTCGGGTTCGGCTACGGAACGGGCCGCGAGGTGCTCACCGGCATCGACCTCGACATCGCCGCCGGCGAACGGCTGGTGGTCGTCGGGGCCTCGGGCGCCGGCAAGTCCACCCTGGGCAAGCTGCTCGCGGGCGTGCACCATCCGACGCGCGGGACCGTGCGGATCGGTGGCGCCGACATCACCGACCTGCCGGTGGGACAGCTGCGGCGCGAGATCGTTCTCGTCACTCAGGAACAGCACGTCTTCACCGGGACAGTGCGCGACAACCTCCTCCTGGCCGGCGACCGCGAACCCGTGACGGACACCGCCGAGGTCGCGGGCGGGGCCGGCACGGGCGACGCCCCGCTGTGGCAGGCGCTGGAGAGCGTCCTCCTCGCGGACTGGGTGCGCTCCCTGCCCGAGGGACTGGACAGCGAGATCGGCCCTGGCGCGGCTTGGGTCTCCCCCTCCCACGCCCAGCAACTGGCGCTGGCCCGGCTGCTGTTGTCGGATCCGTACGCGCTGGTCCTGGACGAGGCCACCGCGATGATGGACTCCACCGCGTCCCGCCGCGTCGAACGCTCGCTGGCGGCGCTGATCGAGGGCCGCACGGTCGTCTCCATCGTGCACCGCCTGGACTCCGTACGCGACGCGGACCGGATCGCCGTCATGGACGGCGGCCGTATCGTCGAGCTCGGCAGCCACGACGAACTCCTCGCCGCGGACGGCGCGTACGCCGCCCTCTGGCACGCCTGGGACACGGCCCGCCGCCCCCGCCCCGGCTCGCCCGGGACACCGCCCCCCGCCTGAGCCGCAGCGGCAGGCGAGCACTCCCGAGGGGGCGCGGTACCGTCGCCCATGAGGTCGATGGAACCGGGATGTAGGGATTACGTCCCATCGCCGACCGACCGATGCTCCGGTGCGGGGAGGCCTTGGGATGCGTGTACGGACGGGAATGGTTCTCGCGGCTCTGCTGCTCACGGCCGGTTGCGGCGCCGAGCCGGCCCGGGCCGGCTGCGTCGACGGCGGCGAGGTGACCGTCACCGCAGCGGACAACGGCCATCGGATCTGCCTGGACAGGCACGGTACGGTCCGGGTGTCGCTGCAGGGGCGGCCTGCGGGGCCGGTGAGCGTGTCCGGGACGGGGCTGGCCCGGGAATCGGACGATGTCTTCCGGGGCGAGTCGACCGGAACGGCCGTCCTGACCTCCGCCGTCCGGAGCTGTCCGGAGCCGGCTGCGCCCGGCTCGGTGAGCTGCCTCGCGATGATGACGTGGCAGGTCACCGTGGAGGTCCGCTGAGCCGGGACGGGCGGGCGGCCGTACAGCCGGGCGGGCCCGGACCGATGCCTGCGGTCCGGGCCCGTCCTTCTTCATGTTCGGGTCAGCCGACGTTGACCGCGGTGTCGTCGATCACGAAGGAGGTCTGGAGACTGGAGTCCTCGGTGCCGTTGAACTTGATGGTCACCGTCTGCCCCGCGAACGAGGACAGGTCGAAGGTCTTCTGGACGTAGCCGGTGTTCTTGTTGAGGTTGGAGTAGCTCGCCAGGGTGGTGGAGTTGGCCTGGACCGTCAGCTTGTCGTAGGCGGTGGCGGTGGTCGTCTCCGCGGTGTCGACGTGCAGGTAGAAGCTGAGGGTGGCGTGGCAGCCGGCCGGGAGCGTCACCGACTGGGAGAGCGAGTCGGTGTGCGTGGATCCGTAGCCGTTGAGCCATGCCTTCCAGGAGCCGGAGTGCGCGGCCTCGCCGCTGCCGTTGTCGACCACGCCGGTGGTGGCGGTCCAGGGGCTGGCGCTGCCGGTTTCGAAGCCTGCGTTCCCCAGGAGCTGCGCGGGGACGCAGCCGCCGCCGGTCGGGCTGACGGTCCAGGTGAAGGAGGCGCTGCCGGCGGCGTTGGTGGTGTCCTTGGCGGTGACCGTGACGTTGTAGGTGCCCGCGGTGGTCGGGGTGCCGCTGATCAAGCCCGTCGAGGCGTTGATCGCGAGGCCCGGCGGGAGTCCGGTGGCGCTGTAGGTGAGGGTCTGGCCGCTGGCTGAGTCGGTGGCCTGGATCTGCAGGGAGGCGGCCGTGCCGACGGTGCTGGTCCGGCTGCCGGGGTTGGTCACGGTGACGGTGTTCCCGCCGGTGGAGCCGCCGGTGAAGGCGGCGGTCCCGTTGGGCGTGCCGAGACCGGTCGGGCCGTCGTAGCCGGACTTGGCGGTGCAGAGGTAGCTGCTGCCGCAGGAGCCGTTGGCGCCGCTGGTGACGTCGTTGAGCGAGGAGGTGTGGGCGTACGGGTACGAGGACGGGTAGCTGCCCGCCGCCGGGGTGCCGGCGAGGGCGTAGACGGCGGCGATGATCGGCGCGGAGGCGCTGGTGCCGCCGTAGACGTTCCAGCCGCTCGCCTGGTAGCTGTCGTAGACGGCGAGGCCGGTGGCCGGGTCGGCGACCGCCGAAACGTCGGCGACGGTGCGCTTGGCGCAGCCGCTGTCGCTCTGCCAGGACGGCTTGGTGGTGTACGAGGAGCAGCCGGAGCCCGCGCCGTTGCCGCCGGAGCTTGTGCCCCAGACGGATTCCGACCAGCCGCGCGTGGTGCCACCCGCGCGGTTCAGCGACGTGCCGCCGACGGAGGTGACGTACTGGGAGGCCGCCGGGTACTCGACCCCGTAGCCGCTGTCACCGGAGCTGACGGTGATCGCGACACCCGGGTGGTTGAAGTAGGAGGCGTCGGAGCTCGGGTCGGTGGAGTCCTCGCCGCCGCCGTAGCTGTTGGAGACGTACTTCGCCCCCATGGTCACCGCGCGGTTGACGGCGGTGCCCAGGTCGGCCATCGACGGCTGGTTCGCTTCGACGAGCAGGATGTGGCACGACGGGCAGACGGCGCTGACCATGTCCACGTCGAGGGAGATCTCGCCGGCCCAGCCGGAGTCGGCGGTCGGGTAGGAGGTGCCGCCGTTCTGGTCGACCTTCTTGAAGCAGCCGTTGGCGGTGGTGCAGGGCGGCAGGCCGTACTGGGAGCGGTATGTCGCCAGGTCGGACTCGGCGTTCGGGTCGTCGTAGGCGTCGATGATGGCGACCGTGGCCCCGGCGCCGGCCGAGGCCGGGAGGGCGTAGGCGCTCTGGAGGTCGGTGGGTCCGTAGCCGGACGGAACGAGGTTCGGCGCGAGGCTGAGCTGCTGCTCGAGGTCGGTGCGGGCCAGCGCGTGGCAGGCCATGAAGCCGGGCTTCGTCGGCTCCGAGCAGAGCCGCTGGGTGTGCGCGGCGGAGGCGGCGGGCGTGGCGGGCGCCGGGGAGGCCGCCGCCGGGGAAGCGACCGCGAGCAGGCCGCCGGATATCAGGGCCGCCGTCGAGAGTACGGCGGTCGCGGCGCGGCGCGTCAGTGTTCTGGCGCGGCTGGTGGGGCTCGATTGCAATGAACTGCCCTCCATGGGGGGTTGAATCCCCGCGGCGTGGGATTGGCCTCCCAGGCATGTCAGGTTCATGACATGTCAAGCGCGGAGGGAGGGGCGCCGCGGGGTGCGCGTGGCACGGTTCATTGATCTGACCAACTGTCACCACGTTCAGTGGTGGCCACCGCAGAACGTAATGAGAATCAGCCCCAAGAAGATACCCGCGAAGTGCAAAGGATTGCTTTCGGCCGGTGATCTACGGGTATACGGTGTGCTGCCATGGAGTTGGACGACGGTGCGGTCAACGACCTTGTTGCGCTGGGCCTTTCGCGCTACGAGGCGCGGGTCTACCTCACGCTGGTCAGGCGCGAGTCGTACACCGCGGCGGAGGTGGCCCGCGCGGCCGACGTCCCTCGCCAGCGGGTGTACGACGTGCTCGACGCACTGGTGCGGCGGCGTCTCGCCATCCCGCGTCCCGGACGGGTGGCCGCCTTCTCCGCCGTCTCCCCCGAGTTGGCGCTCGCCCGGCTGATGGCCCTTCAGCGGGAGTCGCTGGAAAGGCTGGACCAGGCGGCGGCCGTGCTGGCGACGGCGCTGACGCCGGTCTGGTCGGCCGGGCAGACGCATACGGATCCGCTCGACTACATCGAGGTGCTGCGCGATCCCAAGGCGATCGCCGAGCGGTTCGCGAGCATCCAGGAGCAGGCCACGCGCGAGCTGCTGAGCTTCTGCAAGCCCCCCTTCGTCGCCCCCGCGGCCAACGACGAAGGCATCAAGGCCGTCCGCAGGCTGCGCCGGGCCGGGGGCTCGGCCCGCGCCGTCTACACCCACGACGCCCTCGGCGACGGGGAGGTGCTGGAGAACGTGCGCCGGTTCGGCGAGGCCGGCGAGGAGGCCCGCTTCACCCGGGAGCTCCCGCTGAAGCTGATCATCGCCGATGCCTCGCTGGTCCTGTGCGACATGCCCGACCCGATGGCCGACACCCGGGCAACCACAGCGCTGTTCATCGAACACCCGGCACTCGCAGGCTGTCTGAGGCTGTCATTCCTGTCGGTCTGGGCCCAGGCCGAGGCGGCCTCCGGCGCACGCCGCCCCTGACGCACGCGGTGGTCGCCTTCCGCTGGGCGCGGGGCGGGCGGTTCCAGACGGTACTCTAAATGAACACGATTTTCATGTTGATAAGGTGTGGGCTCGTGCAGTGCCCGAGCCCACACCTGGAGGACCCATGCACCACCCCAAGCGCCGCGCCGTCGGGCTCGCCTCCGTCGGGATCGCCCTCGCGTCCGTTACCGCCTGCGGCTCCGGCTCCGCTGCCGGCAACGGCGCCTCCGGCGAGGGCGGCAACCTGAAGGTGGTCGCCACCACCACACAGATCGCAGACTTCGTCCGCACCGTCGGCGGCGACCGCGTCGCGGTCACCCAGCTGGTGAAGCCCAACACCTCGCCCCACGAGTACGAGCCCACCCCCGCCGCCATCCAGGCGATAGGCCAGGCCGAGCTGCTGGTCAAGAACGGTGTCGGTCTCGAAGACGCGTGGCTCCCCAAGACGGTCCAGACCTCTGGCTTCCACGGGCAGACCGTCGACACCAGCGCGGACATCGCCCTCCGCCACGGCGAAGACGAGGAAACCGGCAAGCCGGCCGAGGACCCGCACATCTGGCACAACCCTCAGAACGCCAAGATCATGTGCGCCGCCATCGAGAAGGCCCTGGCCAAGGCCGACCCGGCCCACACGGCCGACTACGAGCAGCGCTTCACGGACTACGCGGCCAAGCTCGACGCCCTCGACAAGGACATCGAGGGCCGGATCAATTCCCTCCCGGAGGACAGCCGCAAGCTCGTCACCAACCACGACGCCTTCGGCTACTACATCGACCGCTACCACCTCACCTTCGTCGGCTCGGTCATCCCCGACTTCAGCGACCAGGCGGAGCTGTCCGGCACCCAGCTGGACAGCCTGGTCAAGAAGATCAAGGCCGAGCAGGTGAAGGCCGTCTTCGGCGAGTCCTCGCTGCCGCCCAAGACCGCGCAGACCATCGCCGACCAGGCCGGGGTCAAGGTCGTCGCGGGCGACGGCTCGCTGTACGGGGATTCGCTCGGGCCCGAGGGCTCAGCAGGCGACACCTACCTCAAGAGCGAGGAATTCAACACCAAGACCATCGTGGACGCCCTGAAGTGAGCGCCCTCGCCCTGCCCTCACCGCGTACGGAAGCCGGTCCCGGCCCGCTCCCGGCGATCGCATTCGACCACGCCTGCCTGTGTTACGGCGCCACGACCGTCCTCGAAGGTGTGCACGGCACCGTCCTCCCCGGCCAGGCCGTCGCGCTCGTCGGCCCCAACGGCGCCGGCAAGTCAACCCTCATCAAGTCCGCACTCGGCCTGGTGCGGGTGGGCTCCGGGACGGTCTCCGTGTACGGCCAGCGCCCGGCCGCCGCCCGCTCCCGTACGGCCTACGTCCCCCAAGCCGACACCCTCGACCCCGAATTCCCCGTCACCGTGGGCCAGGTGGTCCTCATGGGCCGCTACCGGGCCGCCGGGTGGCTGCGCCGGCCCGGCCGGCGGGACCGGGCCATCGCCGCCGACGCGCTGGAGCTCGTAGGCCTCGCCGCCCGGACCGACGACCGCTTCGGCACCCTCTCGGGCGGGCAGCGGCAGCGCGTCCTGCTGGCCCGCGCCATCGCCCAGCAGGCCGATGTACTGCTGCTGGACGAGCCGTTCAACGGTGTGGACGCGGTCAGCCGGGACGCCCTGCTGGGCGCGCTGCGCGAACTGCTCTCGGGCGGCGCCGCAGTCCTGGTCTCCACCCACGACCTGACCGTCGCCCGCGACCTGTGCGCGCAGGTGTGCCTCCTCAACGGGCGTCAGTTCGCCTTCGGCCCGCTGGAGCAGACCCTCACCGCCGACAACCTGCGGTGCTGCTACGGGTCGCACGCCTTCGAGGTGGACGGCTCCGCGATCGTGGCCGGGACGTGAGCGGTGTGGGGGCTCTCCTGGTGGAGCCGTTCCACGTGCCGTACATGGCGCGGGCACTGACCGAGCTGGTGATCCTCGGCGTCCTGGGCGCAGTGGTGGGCGTGTTCGTCCTCGTACGCCGCCTCGCCTACGTCGCCGACACACTCACCCACACCGTCTTCCCCGGCGTCGTCGTGGGCTTCACCGCCGGCGCGGCGGACGGGGTCTTCTGGGGCGCGCTGGCGGCCGGACTCGTCACCGCGGTACTCCTGACGCTGCTCACCCGGGCCCCGCGCATCAGCGAGGACTCGGCCCTGACCGTCCTCCTCACGGCCTTCTTCGGCCTCGGAGTGGTCCTGGTCTCCCGGCAGCACGGCTACCGGCACGACCTGACGGCCTTCCTGTTCGGCCAGGTCCTGACAGTGACCCGGACGGAGGTGGTGCAGAGCGCGCTGGTGGCCGCCGGCTGCCTGGCCGCGCTCGCGGTCCTCGGCCGCCACCTGACGCTGCGCGCCTTCGACCCGGAGGGAGCCAGGGCCATGGGCTACCGCATCGGGCTACTGGACCTGGCCCTGAACGTCGTCATCGCGCTGGTGGTGGTAGCAGCCGTCCGGTCGGTGGGGACGGTGCTGGTCATCGCACTGGTGATCACCCCCGCCGCGTTCGGCCGCGTCCTGTCGCACCGCATCCCGGTGATCGCCGCCGTCGGAGCGGCCTTCGGCGGGCTCTGCGGTTGGCTCGGCCTCGCGGTGAGCTACCAGGCATCCGTCTTCCACGGCCTCCAACTGGCGGCCGGGCCCGCCGTCGTCCTGCTGATGACCACGGCGTACGCGACTCTGCTCGCCGGAGCCGCACTCCTGCGAAAGGCCCGACGCGCATGAGCTGGCTCGACTCCTACACCCACCGAGCCCTCCTGGAAGCGGCCATGGTGGGCGCCCTGTGCGGGGCGATCGGACTGCACGTGGTCCTGCGCCGGATGAGCTTCTTCGCGATGGCCATGACCCATGCCACCTTCCCCGGCGTCGTCCTGGCAGCCGTACTCGGCATCGACATCTACCTGGGGGGCGCCGCCATGGGCCTGCTCGTCTGCCTGTGCGTCCTCGCCCTGTCCCGCCGACGCGACCACCACGCACAAGGGGCCGCCACCTCGACCGGCATAGTCCTGGCCACCGGCTTCGCCCTCGGTGTGGCCCTGCTCTCCGCCACCAGCGGCTTCAACAGAAACCTCGAAGCCTTCATGACCGGCTCGATCGTCACCGTCACCGGCCGGGAACTGGCCACCACGGCATGCGTGGGCGCCGCAGTGCTCCTGGCCCTCGGCGTGCTGCACAAGGAGCTGCTGTACGGGGCGTTCGACCCCGACGGGCAGCGCGCGGCCGGCTATCCGGTGGCCGCCCTCGACCTGCTGATGCTGCTCCTGGTCGAAGCGGTGATCGTCGTCACCGCCCCGGCCGTCGGCGTCATGCTGGCCATGGCCCTGATCGTCGGCCCAGCCACAACCGCCCGCCTGTGGAGCGACCGCATCCGTACGACGATCCTCATCGCGGTAGGTACCGGCACCGGCTCCTGCGTCCTCGGCCTGGAACTTTCCACGCGGTGGAACCTGGCGGCCGGCGGCACCATCACCCTGGTCGTCGCCGCGGCCTTCCTCGTCTCGCTCCTCATCTCACCGCACGGCGGCATGCGTCGGGTCGCCGGAGGGGTTGGCCGCCGGGCGAAGGAGGCCGAGGTGTGCGAGCGCGTCGCGCATCCGTTCCGGTAGGTGTTCCCGGGATGCGCGGCGGTGGGCTCCGGCGATGACGAGGGGGCCGGATCGGGAGGCGAATGCGGTCAGGGCCCCGGAGGCTTCGTGCTCGGGGCCGCCGTCGGCGGGTGCGTGCCTGCTTCACCGGACCGCCGCACCGAGGCGGCCCAGCTCGTGGCCCGGGCCGTCTCGGTGTGCCGGTGCGATGCGTATGGCGGCCGCCCGGCTGTGAGGATTACGCCCGTGCCGACGAGCGTCACCGACAGGGAGGTGAGGACGTCGGCTGCCTCGGCCTGCCCGTCGAAGTCGAGGGCGGCGGTCGGTTCGTCGGCCGGCGGCACTTCCGCGCCCGCGGCCACGCAGCCGATGGCCCGGGCCAGGTACCTGCGCTGCAACTGGCCCCCGGACAGCGTGTGCAGCGGCCGCCGGGTCAGCCGGCCCACCCCGAGCCGGTCCGCCGCATCGTCCGGTGCACGGCTACTGGCCGGCAACTCCTCGCCGAGCAGCGGGAAACGCCCTGCGGCGGGCCTCTGGGGGATCCAGGCACAGGCCAGCCCCCCGACGGCAGGGAGCAGCGGGAGCACAGCGACAGCCGGCCGTGCTTCGATCCGGGGCGCGGCCGGCGCTTGCCCGCGTCGCCGCACGGGCATTCCCAACACGTCCGGGATGCGGGGCGCGGGATACCGTTCCGTGGGCGGACGCGACTACGGAAGGCACCTGAGATGACCGACACCAGTTCCCTGGAACCCGTGGCGACGTTCTGCGGCAAGTGTGACTGCGGCTGCCCGCAGCTGTTCGTCGACGAGTCCGCTCCGGCGGAGCGCCGCGTCGTGATCACCGACGACTTCGGGCAGCGAGTGCAGATGAGCGCCGATCAGTTCGGTTCCCTCATCGAGGACGCGAAGGCCGGCAGGCTCGACTCCGTGGCGACTGCCTGACCCGCTGGGCCTTGCGGTCACCGAGAAGAAGCCGAGTGCTGGTTCGGTGGCCCCCGGAGGGGCCGGGCCGGGCGGTGCCGTGGCTGCGACCACCGCCCGGCCCGGAGTCTCAGGCCGCCGCCGTCACAGGTGTGGCGGCGGGCTCGTGCTCGCAGGCTTCGTCGATGCCGTACGTCTCCCATGCCGGGAACTCGTCCTCGGCGGGGACCGGCTCACCGGGGCTGAGCAGGCAGGCTTCGAGCGCCGCCCGGAGGGCTTCGGTGCGCAGCCCGGTGCCGATGAAGACCAGCTCCTGGCCCTGGGCTGTCTCTGTGCCGCGGGCCCCCGAGGGCTCGAAGCGGGCCACCGCGCCGGCCTGGGACCACAGACCGGTCACCCGGGGGCGGCTGGCGAGCCAGAAGAACCCCTTGGAGCGAAGGATCCTGCCGAAGGTGCCACTGTCGAGGCCCTTGGTGACGAACGTCCAGAGCCTGCCGGGGTGGAAGGCCGCGTCGGCGCGGAACACCAGCGAGGAGATGCCGTACTCCTCCGTCTCCGGGACATGGTCGCCGTTGAGCTCCTTGACCCAGCCCGGGGCCTGCTGGGCCCGCTCCACGTCGAACAGTCCGGTGCCCAGGACCTGTTCGAGCGCGACGCGGCCGCGTACGGCGGGCACGATCCGGGCCTCGGGATTGAGCCGCGCGAGGGTGGCGCGCAGTCGCGCCGCGTCGCCCGGCCCGACCAGGTCGAGCTTGTTGAGGACGATGACGTCCGCGAACTCGACCTGGTCCATGAGGAGATCGCTGACGGTCCGCCCGTCGTCCTCGTACTGGTCCAGGCCGCGCGCCACGAGTTCGTCCCCGCAGGCGAGTTCGCGCAGGAAGTTCGCGGCGTCGACGACGGTGACCATGGTGTCCAGGCGAGCGAGGTCACCGAGGGTGGCGCCGTCGTCCCGGGGGAAGGAGAAGGTGGCGGCGACCGGCATCGGCTCGGAGATGCCGCTGGACTCGATGAGCAGGTAGTCGAAGCGGCCTTCGCGGGCGAGCCGGTCGACCTCCTCCAGCAGGTCGTCACGCAGAGTGCAGCAGATGCACCCGTTGGTCATCTCGACCAGCCGCTCCTCGGTGCGCGAGAGCGCCGCCTCGCCACCGCGCACGAGCGCGGCGTCGATGTTGACCTCGCTCATGTCGTTGACGATCACCGCGACCCGCAGGCCCTCGCGGTTGCTCAGCACATGGTTGAGCAGGGTGGTCTTTCCCGCGCCGAGGAAACCGGACAGAACGGTTACCGGCAGGCGGTCGTGCGGGGCCACGCGATCAGCCTTCGGGGCGGATGAGGCCGCGCTCGTACGCCTTCACCAGGCGCTGCGGGACCTGATAGACGGAGCCGTCGACGGTGACCGGCACCAGCTGGGGCGTGGTCGCCTTCCACTGGGCGCGGCGGTGGCGGGTGTTGCTGCGGGACATCTTCCGCTTGGGGACGGCCATGGTGGCACTCCTCGGTCTGGGGACTGCCGGGAGGCTATATGAAAACGGATCCCATTACCAAGTGTGTAGGTGATGCCCGCAGGTGCGGTCGCACGCGTGCGTGTGGATGCCGACTACCAGGAGGACTTGGTCACTCCCGGCAGGAAGCCGGCGTGCGCCTGCTGTCGGGCCCGTACGCGGGAGAGCCCGAACTTGCGCAGGTAGCCGCGGGGGCGGCCGTCCACGCTGTCGCGGTTGCGGACGCGGGTGGCGCTGGCGTTGCGCGGTTGCCGGCGCAGCTCCGCGAGGGCGGCCTCCCGTTCGGCCGGGGTGGCGGGGGTGACTCACGCGGCGGTCAGCAGCGGGCGCAGGCGGCCTCGGCCGAGCCGCTCGGCCAGTGCGTTCTGGCGCCGCTTGACGGCCCGGGCGCAGATGGCGGCCGCCAGGGCGCCGACGGCGAGTCCGGCAAGGACATCGTGGGGGTAGTGCACACCGACCCATACCCGGGAGGCGGCCATCAGCACCGCCGCCACCACGGCGACGGCGCCCAGACGGCGGGAGACGAAGAGCAGGGCAACAGCGGCCGCGGAGGCGATGGCGGCGTGGTTGCTGGGGAAGGACCAGTCCCCGGGGGCGGGGCAGGCTTCCAGCACGGCCACGTGCAGGCTCTGGCAGGGCCGGTCCTCGCGGACCACGAGCTTGAGCAGCAGATCGACGGCGAAGCCCACGAGCGTGATCAGCGGCACGGCCAGCGCGGTGACGGCGGACGGCGATCCGGTGCGACGAGCCTGCCACCACGCGGCGAGCATCAGCACGGCGAACAGCAGCAGGCCGTAGAGGGACCAGGCGGCGATGGCGTCGTTGAGCCAGCCCGGGGTCCGGTGGGCGAGGTCGGTGACGTCGATGTAGGCGTTGCCGTCGAAGCCGGAGCCGTTGTAGCCGGAGGTCACTGCGCTGTTCCGTTCTGGTGCTTGCCGCCCCTGCGGGAGCGGAGGAGTTCGATCGCCACGGGCAGCAGCGAGACCGCCACGATCAGGCCCACGATCGGCAGGAGGTACGTGTCGACGCTGGGGATGGACGAGCCGAGGGCGTAGCCGGCCAGGACCAGGCCCACCGTCCACAGCAGGCCGCCCGCGACCTGCCAGAGGGTGAAGACGCGCGCCGGGATGTTCAGGGCCCCCGCGAGGGGATTCAGGACGGTGCGCACCACGGGAACGAACCGGGCCAGCACGATCGCCTTGGCGTGTCCGTACTTCGCAAGGAGCTCTTCGGCCCGTGCGGCGCCCTCATGGAGCTTCTTGGAGCGACTGCGGGCCAGGAGGGCGGGGCCCGCCTTGCGGCCGATGAGGTAGCCGCACTGGGCGCCGGCCAGCGCGCCGGTCACGGAGGCGGCGAGTACCGCAGGCAGGGACAGCTTCGCGTCCCCGTCAGCCGTTCCCGCGCACAGCAGGCCGGCGGTGAACAGGAGCGAGTCACCGGGCAGGAAGAAGCCGACCAGGAGGCCGGTCTCGGCGAACATCACCACCGCGATGCCGATCACGCCGAACGTCGCAAGGAGTGAATGGGCATCGAGGAGATTCACCGCGAGGGCGGCGGAAGCGGATGTGGCCATGGATCAGGTCGGCCTCTCTCACTGGTTCGGAGACGGGGGCAGCCCGAAGGACCCCGTTGACTACAGTCAAGTAGACGGTCTACTGAACTGTAGACGATCGAGTGCCTGGAGACGAGGTGGAGCGGTTCCGCCCCGGCGGACCCGTCCCCGCCCCCTGACCCCGGATCCCCCTTCCGGCCGCGTCACCGCCCGGTGAGCCCGCGGGCGGTGGCGCGCAAGAGGTGCGTGAGGCGGGGCTTGAAGTCCGTGACCGAGTGGGCCGGCCGCGGGTCCTCGGCGTAGAGCGATTCCAGGCCCGGGCCCGGGTGGGCGGTCTGCCACAGGGGCCGGCCGGGGAGGTCGCGACGGCGATCACGTCGCGTATCGCGCTCGCGTCGAGCGGCGCCCCGCTGCGGCGCACGGCCTCTATGGCCGCGTCGACCGGGTCCAGGGCGGAGGGCTTGAACCCGCGCAGCGTCTCGGGTGCCGCGCCGCGTTCCAGGCTCACCGGGACGTGCCCGAGCAGGTCGCAGAACAGGGGGCGTTCGGCGAGGGTGCGTGCGAAGGCGTCGGCAACCGTCTCCGGTGTGGCGGTTGCGGTGCCCCGCAGGTCGGCGAGGGCTGCCGTCAGTGCCTCGGCCCAATCGGGCCAGCCTTCGGCGGCGAGGCGGAGGTGGATCTCCTCGCGCGAGGCGAAGGAGCGGCGGACGCCGGAGAGGTGCACGCCGGCCTGCGCCGCGATCTGGGTGAGGGGCACGGCGTGCACGCCTTCGGCCGTGGCCAGCCGACGCGCGGCGGCCAGCAGATCGTCGGCCCGTTGCTGCTTGTGGGTGGCCCCGGGGCAGCCCGGAGCGCACTCGCCAAGGCCCAGTTCGGCCGCGTCGACGCCCTGATCAACAACGCGGGCTACTTCCACTCCGGCCCGCTCGGGGCCGCCACCATGGACCAGGTCCACCGCCAGTTCCGGGCCCTCCGACATGCGCCACGGCCCCGGGGGGGGCAGGGCTGTCCGGGGGGAGTGCGTCTCAGGGGGCGCGGGGCGGGCCCGGTGACCGGTCCCGCCCCTGATCTCTCCCAAGTACCGACGGTGACGCTGCGGCAAGGTCAAGGAGCGGTGTTCACGCACCCCAGCGGGAGGTCGAGGCCACGCGTTCGAGGAAGGTCGTGGCTCCGGGTTCGGCACGTTCGCGAAGGAACTCGCCGCCGAGCGTGTAGCGGGCGCCGGCCTGCGGGGAGCGGGCGGCGTGCCGCACGATCTCGTCGACCAGCGCGGTGACCATGTCCAGCCTCGGGTGCTCGTGGTGGACGGCCGCGCCCTGGGCGTCCGTCATGAACTCGGCGCCGATGCCGAAGTCCACCCCGATGCCCCGGCGGGTGAGGTACGCCAGCACCCCGCGGCGCTCGGCGATGCCGGGCGTGGCGTGCAGCGCGATCGCCTCCCACACCAGGTCGACCGCCTGTGCGTCGTATCCGTGCCCGGTGAGGAACCGGGCGGCCATGTCCGCACCCTCGACCTCGAAGCGCTCCGCGCCGGGGGCCGCGGACGAGGTGCCGAGGTCGTGCAGCACACAGGCGTGGAAGAGGAGGTCGGGGTCGAAGTCGGCGCCGGGCTTGAGCCCTTCGTGTTCGGCGAGCAGGGCGGCGAACACGTAGCTGCGGATGCTGTGGTTGGCGGTGGGCTCGCTCTCGCAGGACCGTACGTACGCGACGGCGCTGACGGCCACAGGGGTGTCCGGCAGGGCCGGGAGCAGGAGGGGATCTTTCATGGCACGAACGTAGGCGCGGCCCGGACGACCACGTGAGTGGCACGGATGCCATGTGGCGATAGGATCGTGCCATGGAGGGGAACGGGGAGTCCGGTAGCGCGCACCACGTCGTCGTGGTGGCCCTGGAGAACGTCCTCGCCCTCGATATCGGCATCCCCCTGCAGATCTTCGGGAGTTGGAGAGACGGACCGTACCGGCTCACCGTGTGCGCGGAAGCGCCCGGATCCGTTCCGATGCACGGCGGCCCGGCGCTCTCCGTCGAGCACGGGCTGGACTGCCTGGAATCCGCCGACACCGTCATCGTCCCGGGGTACCTGGAGCCGGAGCAGCCGTCGGCCGCGGTCGCGGCCGCCCTGGCGCGGGCGGCGGCCCGCGGGGCCCGCATGGTGTCCATCTGCACCGGTGCCTTCGCCCTCGCCGCCGCCGGAGTGCTCGACGGGCGCCGGGCCACCACGCACTGGCAGTACGCCGCGGCGCTGGCCGGCCGTTTCCCCCGGGTGTCGGTGCTGCCGGAAGTGCTGTACGTCGACGAGGGCCAGGTCCTGACCTCGGCCGGTGTCGCCGCGGGCCTGGACCTGTGCCTGCACCTCATCCGCCGCGACCACGGCGCCCGCGTGGCCAACCAGCTGGCGCGCATGCTGGTCGCCGCCCCGCACCGCACGGGTGGCCAGGCCCAGTACATCGACCTCCCGGTACGCCCGGACCGTTCCGGCTCCGACGGGCTGGCGCAGGTGTACGAGTGGGCCCTGTGCAACCTGCACCAGCCGCTCACCGTCGACCAGTTGGCCCACCGGGCCGGCATGTCCCGCCGGACCCTCATCCGCCATTTCCACGCCGAGACGGGCCGGCCGCCCATGCGATGGCTGCTCGATGCCAGGCTGGCCCGGGCGAGGGAACTGCTGGAAGCGGGCGAACTGACGGTACAGGCCGTGGCACGGCACTGCGGCCTGGGCACCCCGGCCAACTTCCGGACGCTGTTCAAGGCCCACGTCGGCGTGGCCCCCAGCGTCTACCGCGAAACCTTCCGGCCGTGACGTAACGGCGGCCCGGCGGCCTCGCTCGGTCCGGCGAGATGGGGTGCGCCGGTGGGCCTGCTCAGCTGGTTGGCCTGGGCCAGGTGCGGCGCACCTGGCCGCCGGTCATGGCGGTCGTGTGTGCTGCCGGGCCTTCTCCAGGCCGAAGCCGATCACCAGGAATTCGGCGTAGCGGTACCAGGCGTCGGGTGCGATGTCGTGGGTGCGGTCAGGAGGTAGTGGCGCAGGGCTTCTGCCCGCCACCGCCCCCGCGTTCGTGGCGGCTGACCCCGTTCCGCAGTCGCGGCGGCCTGTCCGCGACGGACGCCTACGACGGCTGGCTGATCTCCGTGACGATCGTGTAGAGCTCGATGATGACGCCCCCGTTGGTGCGGGCGATGTCCATGCCGCTGACCACCGGCGGTTGATCGTCGGGCGGGCCCCACCGGAAACCGAGGTGGCCGATGTCGTCGAGCTCCGACGGGGTGCCTGTGGGTCGGAAGACCCAGTCCGGGTGCTCGGCGCGCAATTCCGTGGCGCGGCGCGTGAGGGCCGTGCGCCCGTGGTTGATGCGGTCCGGTTCGTGCCACACCACGTCTTCGGCGTAGTTCTCGGCGATGACCGCGGCCCGGCGATCCGGGTCGGGTTCGTTGAAGACCTGGAGGAGGTTGACCTGCATCAGATCGGCGGCGGATCTGGGCATGGTGAGTCCGTTCGTGTGGGCCGGTTGGTCGGCCGGCCGGTCGGGTTGGCAGGGGGCCGCCGGTCCGCGCGGCCCAGTGGGTCAGTTCGTGACGGCTGGGGCCGTCCGTAGAGGGGCTAGAGCCGAGGTCCAGGCGATGACCTGGTAGGCGCCGGCCGGTTGGATGGTGCCGACGGGTCATCGCGGCGCCGGGTCCGCCGCAGAGGAGCAGATGCCGGGGACTGCGGACATGGCGCCGCGGGGTTACTCGGAGGGGCGCTCGCCCTGTGCCACTTCCACCCCGCGGTGGAGCCAGACCGCGCCGCCGAGGGACGAGGCGCCCGCCGCCCCGCAGAGAAGGGCGATGGCCAGGAGGGCGGGGGCGGTGCGTCGTACCGGAGCCTGCGCGAAGAGGGCTTTGACCCGCGCCGGTACCGGGCCGGTGGTGCCCCGTGCCACGACGGCCGGCACCTGCTGGCCGCCGCGTCGGGACGTCGTGGCCAGGGCGGCCCGTCCGATGGCGCGGGCCGCCAGCCGCCTGTCCCCGCATGCGCGGGCGGCGGCTTCGTCCGCTGCGCGCTCGGCGGCGAAGGAGACGGCGGGGATGACGGAGGCCAGCGCCGGGTGGCACCATCCGGCGAGCTGCGCCACGGCCAGGAACAGGTGGTGGCGCCCGGCCAGGTGGGCGCGTTCGTGTCCGAGGAGCGCTTCCCGCTCGCCCGGGTCAAGGGCCCGGAGCATGCCCGCGGTGACCACGACCCGGCCCGTCCGGCGCCTCCCTCCGGGCAGGGCGAACGCGTCGGGTCGCTCGTCGTCGAGTACGCACAGGCCGCCGGCCTCGGGCAGTCCGGCCACGAGGTCCTTGGCCGCACGCAGCCGCGCCAGTTCTGCCTTCGCGCCGCGGACTGCGGCGGTCGCGCTCACGGCGAGCGCTCCGCCGGCGAGCGTGGCGGCGCCGAACACCAGTGCCGCCGGGCCGGCCTGGAGGGGGTGGAGCAGGTGCGCGAGGTCGGCGAGTGCGGGCAGGCGGAGGGTGAGCGGGAGCAGCAGGGCGCCCAGGCAGGCGACGGCGCCGAGCGCCAGCGCGGCCGTGCCGGCGGTAACGGCCCACAGGGCGATGTCCGGTCGGACCCGCCGGGAAGTCCGCCGTGCGAGCGGAGGCAGGAGCCAGGGCAGCAGCAGGGGTACCACCAGGAGCGTGATCATGGGCGGTCCTCCTGCAAGAGCCGCCTCAGTTCGGCCTCGTCGTGCGGGTCGAGGCCCTCGACGAACCGCGCCAGCACCATGCTCCGGTCGCTGCCCCCGTCGAGTTCGCGGTGCATGCGACGGGCGGCCAGGCCATGGGTGTCCTGCACGGCGAAGTAGACGAAGCCGCGGCCCCCGGGTCTGCGTCCCACGAGCCCCTTCTCGCACAGGCGTCCGAGCAGGGTCGCCACCGTGGTGCGCGCCAGGTCCTGCGGCAGGGCGGCCCTGACCTGGGCTGCCGACTGCGCCGTGCCGGCCGCCCACAACGCGGCGAGCACGCTGGACTCCAGCTCGCCGGCGGCCCTTCGCTCGCCCTCGTCCGCCATGGATCCCCCTTGACCGGTGAAGTCCTGCGCTGATGCAGGTCGACTACTTCGCTGTAGACAGCGTAGTGGCATCGGTCCGAGGAACGTTTCCGCACCTGACGTCACGGATTGATGAAGGTAGGACGATCGGTCATTAAAAATAAGGGAAGGCTTACTTTAGTAAGGCTAGCCTGCCCTCATGAACTCCCTGCTGCTGGCCACGGACACGGCCGGATACACCATGCCCCAGACCTGGCGGGTCCTGACGAAGGCCGGATACTTCATCGGCCTCAGCGGCGCCATCGGCACCACCGTCACCTACGCCACCACCGTCCGCCCCTCCCTCAAGCACGCCCAGGAGGCCGGAGACCCCGGTGATGCCGTGGTCCTGAGATCCAGATCGGCGAGCTACGCGGCCTGGGCGGGGGTGGTGCTCCTCCTGGCCGGCTACTTCCAGCTGGCCGGCCGCGTCGCCCGGGCGGGCAAGGGCATGGCCTTCGGCGACGCGCTCGCACCCGGCAGGATGTGGGACTTCCTGCAGGCACCGGCCGCCAAGGGCGCCTGGATCGCCCAGGGAACCGTCTACCTCGTCCAGAACCTCGTCCTGCTCGCCGCGGCGGCGGCGATGATCGCGCTGTTCCTCCCGGCCGCGCGCAGGCATCTGGACCGCATCGTCCTCGCCGTGCTTCCGGCCGCCCTCGCCGTTACCCTCATCGCCGCGGTACCGGCCACCGCCCCGGCCGATCTCGACCGTTGGCTCGACCTCTTCCTGAACCAGACCCACATCGTCTCGGGCACGGTCTGGCTCGGCGGCCTCGCCCTGCTCGTCGCCCTCGCCGGTGCCCGCGCAGGCCTCGGAGAGGGAGCCGGTGTGCTGTGGGCGGAGATCTGGCGGCGGTTCAGCCTGGTCGCGTTGGTCTGCGTCGGCGCCGTCGTCCTCTCCGGCCTGTGGCTCAGCTGGAAGCACGTCGGCGCGGTGTCCCAGCTGTGGACCACCGGCTACGGCATCGCCCTCCTCGTCAAGATCCTGCTCGTGCTGGGCCTGATCACCGCCGGCGCCTTCAACCAGTTCTGGCTCATGCCCCGCATCGCCCGGGCCCGCCGCGCCGACGACACCGCCTCGCTGCGCCACCTCACGCTGCGTCATTTCCCCCTGGTGGTCTGGGGCGAGGTCGCCCTCGGGGTCGCGGTCTTGGCGGTCGTCCCGTTCATCACGGGCTCCGCCCGTTCCGAGGCCGGCAGTGCGAAGGCCGTGTCCTCCGGCAGCCTCTTCGCTGCCGGAGCCGCCATGGCCCTCGCCCTGGCCGTGTCCCTCTACGCCACGGCCAAGGCCTCCGAGGCGCTGGCCCGCCGCTCACCGGCGATCCCGGCAACAGCCTGACCGGCACAGCCACTGGTTCGGACACGCGGGATGGCCTGAACGGATAATCGGTTGCCCCTGGCGGCGGCGGTGGATCCAATGACCGGCATGATCACCCGGTAGCGCCCGCCGGGAAGAGGTGTGATGAGCGCAGACCGCCGGCCCTGGCCGGAGCACGGTCCGGGCGGACTGCGACCGCACGTCCCAAAGGAGAAGCCACCCGATGAACACGCCGCCATCGCCGTCCGGAGCGGAGCACACCGACGGGCCGTCCGTCCGCCTGGGCGCTCTCGTACCGCTGACGCGGCCCGGCTGGGCCGAGGCGGGCCGGCACCTGCTCGCAGGACTCGAACTGGCCGTTCGCGAGGTCAACGATGCCGGCGGGATCGATGGCAGACCCCTGGAGCTGGTGGTCCGGGACACTGCCGCCGATCCGGAGCGGGCCGCGGCGGCCGTGGACGAACTGGCCGGCCTGGGCGTGGCCGCCGTGGCGGGCGAGTACCACAGCGTCGTCGCCCGCGCGGCCGCCGCCCGGGCCGCCGCCCTCGGCGTGCCGTTCCTCTGCTCGTCGGCCGTGCTCGACACGCTCACCGAGGAGCCGACGGACTGGGTTGCGCGCCTGGCCCCGGCCCAGTCCCACGGCTGGAGGATCTACGCGGACTTTCTCCTCGGTGCGGGCCGGCGCCGGATCGCCGTGGCGGCTCAGCCGAGCGTCTACTGGGCGTCCGGGACCCGCGTCCTGCGGGACCACCTGGCTCCGCGCGGTGGCACCGTCGTCGAACTCGACACGAACGCGCTCACCCCCGAAGCCCTGTGCGACGCGCTCGTCGACCACGGCGCGACGGCGCTCCTCCTGCTGGTCGGCCACCCGGAGCCGGCCGTGCCGATCGTCAGGGCCGTCCGGGGCGACCGGCGGCTCGCGGACCTCCTGATCGGCGCTCCGGCCGGACAACCGGAGTTCGCCGAATGGGCCGAGGCGCTGGGCGAGGACGGCGCCGGGATCCCGTTCCTGCGCTACCTGCCCGAGCACCCCGGCCCGCTCGGCGAACGCGTCGGGAAGGAGCTCCGCGAGCGGCTGGGCGAAGCGCCCTCCTTCGTCGCTTTCGAGGGCTGGGACACCGTCACCGTCCTCGCCGACGTGCTGCGTTCCCACGGCACGGACCGGGCGGCCATCGCCGGGTCATGGCCGAGCGTGGCGGTCGAGGGCACCCGCGGGCCGATCCGGTTCTCCCGCACACCGGGCATCAGCGTGTGGCAATGGGCTTGGACACCGGTCCAAGTCGTCGACCGGGACACGGCAGAGCCCGACCGCTTCCGGATCCTCCACGCCGGCTGAGGCCTCCTGCGATGACGGGGCGGCACACAAGGAAGGCCGCCTCGGTCAGGCGGTGGCGCGTGCGGCCCGGGTGATGACGGCGGCCCGTGCCGCTGGGGCCCGCCATCCGCCTGCGGAGGCTGTTCGTAGGGCGCCCGGGCCCCCGGCCGAGTGCGTCACTGCGTGCATTCGTTTCACCGCTGGCCGCCGCTTACCGGGCTCCCCGGAAGGCCCCGGCCACCACGGGGACGAGCATCCGCTCCACCCGCTCGGCGGGCTCCGCGCCCAGCTCGGACCCGATGGGTGCCACCGCGAGCCAGTTCAGCATCCCGGCCGCACAGCGGACACGGAAGACCAGCTCCCGCTCGTCGACCCCGGGAAGGTTCGCCGCCAGCACCCGCACCGCCTGCCGTCGGGCCTGCTCGAACTTCCCCGCCAGCCTCTCCCCCCCTTCGGGCGGATCGATCCCCACCCGCGCCACGGTCCGCATCACGGCCAGCTCCCGCCCGCCGGCCACGAGGGCATTCACCATCGGCCACGCGAAGGCCTCGGCCAGCTCGCTCAGCGTCGCGTCCCCGGCCAGAGCGTCCAGCTCCCGGATCTGCGCGTCCAGGTATCGCTCCAGCGCGTGCTCGATCGCCACCTCGCACAGTGCCTTCAGCGAGCCGAAGTGGTAACTCACCGCGGCGACGTTGGCTCCGGCGTTCTGGGTGATCTCGCGGAGGGTCACCCCTTCCTGCCCCCGTTGCGCGAGCAGCTCGAGAGCGGCCGACAGCAGGTCGTCCCGTGTTCGCTGACCGGCCTCGCGGCGAAGGTCCGTCTTCTCTGGCCTCACGCTAGAACTCAAGCGACTGCTTGACTTCATTGTCAAGGCGGCCCGGTCCGCGCGGCTCCGTCACAACGCCGCCTCCCGTAGCGGTCTAGCATGAAATGCGAGGTTTCATCCCCAGGCCCGGGCCGCAGCGCCAGGGAGGCCGGAGGCCGGTATGGCGGCGTTCGATACGACTGGTTTCGGGCAGGCTGACGGCAGCCGGTACATCCCGATCTCCGATCACGGCCTGATCGGAGATCTTCGTACGGCCGCACTGGTCGGCACGAACGGCACCATCGACTGGTACTGCTGCCCGCGCTTCGACGCACCCAGCGTCTTCGGGGCCATCCTCGACGCCGACCGGGGAGGGTCGTTCGAGTTGGCCGCCGAGCTCCCGACGCGCACCAGGCAGTTCTACTTCCCCGACACGAACGTCCTGATCACGCGGTTCTTCGCCGCGGACGGTGTGGCGGAGATCCAGGACTTCATGCCCGTGGTCGACGAGTCGCGCGAGGCCACCCGCCACCGGCTGATCCGGCGGGTGGTCTGCGTCCGCGGAGCGCTGCCCTTCAGGGCGCGGATCGCCCCCCGCTTCGGCTACGGCACCGAAGCGCACACCACGCAGCTCGAAGGCCACACGGCCGTGTTCCGCTCCCCGTCACTGACGCTCGCACTCACCGCCACCGCACCCCTGGAGACCGACGGCCGGGACGTGTGGTCGCACTTCAAGCTCCTCGAGGGCGAGTCCAACGTGTTCGCCCTCGACCAGATCGGTGACGACGTCCCGCCCCGGTCGTGCCCGCGCGCCGAAGCGCAGGAGCAGGCCGACGCAACGGTCCGGTTCTGGCGCCACTGGCTGGCCGGCTCGCGCTACCACGGGCGGTGGCGCGAGATGGTGAACCGCTCGGCGCTGTTGCTGAAGCTGCTCACGTACGCGCCGACCGGTGCGATCGTCGCCGCACCCACCACCAGCCTGCCCGAACAGATCGGCGGCGAGCGCAACTGGGACTACCGCTACGTCTGGGTCCGCGACGCCGCCTTCTGCGTCTACGCGATGCTGCGCCTGGGGTTCACCTCGGAGGCCGAGGCGTTCATGGGCTTCCTCTCCGAGCGGGGCATCCTGCGGGCCAAGGGGGACAGCGGTCCGTTGCAGATCATGTACGGCATCGACGGCCGCGTCGACCTGCCCGAATACGAGCTTCCGCACCTGGAGGGATACCTCGGCTCCGCACCGGTACGGGTGGGCAACGCCGCCACCGGCCAGCTCCAGCTGGACATCTACGGTGCGCTGATCGACTCGATCTACCTCTACGACAAGTGGGGGCAGCCGATCAGCAGCGACCGCTGGGACGAGGTCGGCGGTGTGGTGGACTGGCTGTGCGAGCACTGGGACCAGCCCGACGAGGGGGTGTGGGAGACGCGGGGCGGCCGGCGGAACTTCGTGTACTCGAGGCTGATGTGCTGGGTGGCGCTGGAGCGCGCGATACGCATGGCGAACCGCCGCGGTCTGCCGGCGGACCTGCTCCGCTGGCGGGAGTCCCGGGACGCGATCTACCGGCAGATCATGCGGCGCGGCTGGTCGGCCGAACGGGGGGCGTTCGTCCAGGGGCTGGACGGCCACGTGCTGGACGCCTCGCTGCTGATGATGCCGATGGCGAAGTTCGTCTCGCCGACCGACCCCAAGTGGCTCTCCACCCTGGACGCGCTCACCGCGGACCTGGTCTCCGACTCGCTGGTGTACCGCTACGACCCGACCGCCAGTCCGGACGGCCTGCACGGCCGCGAGGGCACCTTCTCGATCTGCTCCTTCTGGTACGTGGAGGCGCTGGCCCGCGCGGGCCGGCTGGAGGAGGCCCGGCTCGCCTTCGAGAAGATGCTCACCTACGCCAACCACGTCGGTCTGTTCGCGGAGGAGATCGGCCCGACCGGCGAACAACTGGGCAACTTCCCCCAGGCCTTCACCCACCTCTCGCTGATCAGCGCCGCCTTCAACCTCGACCGCGCGCTGGGCTGACCCCGTCGCCCCCTCCCGGCCGGCAGGAAGGGGCAGGAACAACCCCTGGGGGTTGGAAATCCCCGAACGCGTCGCGGCGGTGCCGGCCGGTCGGCAGGATGTGGCCATGGAGCAGCGGGACATGGGATCGGGACCGGGACCGGGCACCGCCCGGCCGATGGTGGTACGGGTGCCGGTGGATCCGGTGGAGGCCGTCGTGGAGGCGGATGCCGCCGATGCTGCCAAGCAGCTGGCCAAGGTGGCCGTGAGGGGGCCGCTGTTCGGAGTGGCCGCGCAGGACGACCGCGGCGGACCGGCCTGGTCCGTGGTGAGCGCCGTGACGCTCGGCTGCCCGCAGCAGGCACGGGACAGCCTCAACTCGCTGCTGTGGTACCGGGCGAAGGACGACGCGCGCGACCGGGCGGAGCGGCGCGAGCTGCTGGCGGCGGTCGCCCGGCTGGAGAGCGAGTGCGTCGACGATCTCACCGTGGGCTGCACCCGGTACCGCGTCGTGCGCGCCGAGGAATACGCCGCCACGGGCCCCGCCGGCATCGAGGAGCCCCGGCCGACGGACCCGGAGCCGGCCGTTCCCGACTGGACGCACAGCTCCCGGCACCCGGAGATCGATGACGGTCTGGTGCTGCATCCCGACGCGCCGGTCACACCGATGCAGGCCGCGGAACGGCTGGCGCTGCGCGGGCTGTCCTACGCCGGTGCCCGCTACCCCGCCGCGGTCCTCGCCGACTCGCGGCGGGCCCTGCAGACCCACCCGGACGTCCTGCTCCTGCCCGCGGCGTTCACCGTGATGGAGAGGACCGGCACCGGCTGGAAGCCGGTGAGCGGCCCGCACGTCAGCGCACACGCCGCCCGCCGGTCCCTGGACTTCACCCTCACCTGGGCGTGGCCCCGGATGTACGGCCTGATCCCCCTCGAGTCCGACCCCACCGCCGACGCCCGCACCCTCACCGCGGCCGGCGGCTCCGGCAGCGAGGCCGAGCAGCTGGCCGAGTACGCCGCGGCCGCCGACAGGCTGCGGGCCGGCCGCGTCAACCGCCTCGAAGTCGACGACACCCTCTACCTGATCGCCCGCACCCGTCGCCTGGTGCGCTGGGGGCCCGACGGCCCCGAGGGGCCACGCCCCAGCGACGTCAACGGCCACGAGCCCGGCCGCATCCACCTCGGGCTCGACGAAGACGGCAACGTCCTGCCCGAGAGGGACGAAGGAGAAGGCGCAGGCGCAGGCGAAGAGACCGACTGATCGTTTCAGGCTCCGGCACCCGAGGGGATGCTGGCCCTTGACCTCGACCGCGCTGGAGGTGCCACGGTGGCCCGCATGAACACGGAATCCACCGCGGTGGCCGCCGCCTGAGGGGCGAGGGCGGGTGACGCTGAGTGAGTTCTTCGGGGGGTCTCACCGAGGCGCGCGGGCCGTCTCGGGCCGGGGGGCGGTCGGGGGAGCCTCGGGAGTCCGGCCGGTGTTGGCCTCGCGTTTGCGTGACCGCCGCCCGCCGGTCGTCCGGAAAGCGGTTCCGTTTGTGGCCGGCGGTGGGGCAGGGCCGGAAGCGGGGTACGGGGTTCCGGGGGTGGGGCGCGGCGGGTACGCGCCATTCGCGGGTCCGGGGGCCATCCGGGCCGCGGGGTTCGGGGCGGATGGCAGGGAACCCTCCGTGGACTGCCCCTATACGGTCGGTGATCATCCGCCCCCGGGGCGCCGGGGCGCCTTCACGGGGCGCACACTTCCGGCCGCTCTGCGCCCCTGCGCTCCCCCGGGGGGCAGACGCCGCGCGAGGCCTCGTCCTAGCCTCCCGGGCCATGCGATCACCTCTGAAGAGCCGACTCGGCCTCACCGCGTTCCTCGCCTTCGTCCTGGCCCTGTTCGGTCTCGCCCCCGCGGCCCAGGCCGCCCCCGCCCCGGCCGCCCTGACGTTCGCCACGAACGCCGCCACCGTCACCCCCGGCGGCACGGTGAACCTCACGATGACGCTCACCAACAACAAGACCTACGACGTCTGGTTCGTCTACCAGACCATCTCCCCGACCTGGCTCACCACCCAGCGCGCCGACCTCAAGTACAGCTTCACCGGCTGCAGCGTGGCCACCCCGACCGGTGCCGCCGCCTGCTCCGGCGTCGGCCCCTCCGACCTCGGCGGCAACTACGGCGCGACCATACCCCCCGGTCAGAGCCGCACGGTGACGCTCACCCTCCAGGTCGCCGCCGACTCCGGGTGCAACGGCAACATCGGCTTCTACTCGTACTACTACGCCGAGTTCAGCGACAGCACGAACACCAGCGGCGGCCCGGTCTACACGCCCGAGACCCGCGTCCTCTGCGCCTGAGGACCCCCGTCCCGGCCGGGGGTGGCCTGAAATCGCCCCCCGCCCGCCACCCCTAGTGGTCCAGACCACCAGGGTCTAGTGCCGCCGGACCCACCCGGTCCGGCGGCACCCCGCTCGGCTCCGGACCGGCCCTCATGGCGGCCGGACGCGCCCGCCCGCCGGGTTCCGGAAACGGCCCGAAGGCGTCAGGCCGGGCAACTCGCCCCACACCACGCCCAGTTGGTCGCCTGCGTTTTTCCGTCGGTTTCCGCAACGCCCCCACGAAAGCTACACACAGGCACCACCATGTGACGCGACGGATGTGCGACGACCGGTTTCTGAGGGGGAGACCGGCGTCGCGCAAGGGGGGCGTCGGCCGCTTCGTGCGCGCTTCGCTCACCCCTGCCCGGGGAGGGGAATTTCACCGCATGAAGCGAAGCGAGCGAAGTAGGCGTAGCCGGCGGAGCAGTCGAGGCGGGCGCGGCATACGTACCGCCGTCTTATCGGTGGGCGCGCTCATCGCGGCCGCCGGACTGCCGGCCGGCGCGGCCCACGCCGACGCCACCACACCCCGCGTGGACCTGCGGGTGCTGGTCGTGGCCGACGGAGGCCCGGCCGTCCAGGCCATCACGGCGGAGCTGGACTCGGCGGGGACGCCTTACACCCAGGTGGACCTCACACGGCCGGACCGGCCCACCATCGACGCCGCCTTCCTCGCCGATACCGCCGGCGGCCGGCCGCGCGCCAAGTTCCAGGCGGTCGTCCTGCCCAACGACAACCCGTTCGCCGCGGGTTCCGCCGAGATGGCCGCCCTCGCGGCCTATGAGCAGACCTACGAGATACCCCAGGTCGACGCCTACACCTACGCGCGCCCCCAGGTCGGCCTCCAGTACTTCGTCGCCGGCGGCTACGCGGGCAGTGTCGACGGCGCCCAGGGGGCCGTGACCGCCGCCGGCCGCTCCGGCCCCTTCGGCTACCTCGAGGGCACCGTCCCGTTCGAGGACAACTCGCCCACCGTCGGCGAGAGTTACGCCTACCTGGCCCAGCCCGCCCCCGGCGCGGACTTCACCACCTACGTCGACGCGCCCATCCCCGGCACCGCCCGCCGCGGGTCGCTCGTCGGCGAGTACAAGCACGACGGCCGCCGCGAACTCGTCGTGACCTTCGTGTACAACCGCTACCAGCAGCAGTACCGGCTGCTCGCCCGCGGGATCGTGGAGTGGATGACCGGCGGCGTGCACCTGGGCGCCTCCCGCAACTACTTCTCCGTCCACGTGGACGACGTCTTCGCCGCCGACGACCGCTGGGACACCCGGCTCAACTGCACGCCCGGCGACGTCGACTGCGCCGGAGGCGGCGGGGGCACGCCCACCCCCATCCGCATGACCGCCGACGACGCCGAGTACGCCAAGAACTGGCAGGCGGGCCGCAACTTCACCCTCGACATGGTCTACAACGGCGCCGGCAGCCTCGACCAGCGCGAGGACAACAACGGCGTCGACCTGCTCGCCGACAAGCTCCAGGCCGACCGCGCCCGGTTCCGCTGGGTCAACCACACCTACACGCACGCCTTCCTGGGCTGCGAACAGGACGTCAGCGTGGTCCCCTGGCGGTGCGCCACCAACCCCGACGGCAGCACCAAGTGGGTCAGCCGGAGCACCATCGACAACGAGATCGTCCTCAACCGGCTGTGGGGCCAGGGCTTCGGCCTGCCACTGGAGAACGACGAACTGGTCACCGGCGAGCACTCCGGAATGGCCGTCCTGCCCCAGCAGCCGCAGGACAACCCCAACCTGGCCGCCTCCCTCACCGGCAACGGCGTCACCTGGGTCGCCTCGGACAACTCCCGCGACCCCGAACTGCGCCAGGTCGGCTCCGCCTCCACCGTCGCCCGCTACCCGATGAACGTCTACTACAACGTCGGCAAGGCCACCGAGGCGGCCGACGAGTACAACTGGATCTACACCTCCCGCGCCCAGGGCGGCAGCGGCATCTGCGAGGACCACGCGGACACCACGACCTGCCTGCCCGCACCCCTGGACACCGCCACCGGGTACGCGCAGAAGATCGTGCCGGCCGAGACCCGCACCGCGCTCGGGCACGTGCTGTCCAACGACCCCAAGCCGCACTTCATCCACCAGTCGAACCTGGCCGAGGAGCGCCTGGCCTACCCGGTGCTGAACGGCGTCATCGACGGCTACGACGCCCTGTTCGCCGCCAACACCCCGCTGGTGAACGAGCGGATGAAGGACATCGGCACCGAACTGAGGCGCCGCGGCGCCTGGAAGAGCGCCCTCCAGGCCGGCCGGGTCACCGCCTACCGCGTCGGCACCGCCGTCACCGTCGTGGCGCCCGCCGGGCTCGACGTCACCGCGACCCTGCCCACCGGCACCCGGCTGGGCACCGCCGCCTTCGGCAGCCCCTACGCGGGCCGGGTCTCCGGCTGGACCCCCTCGAACGGCACCGCCCTGGAGCTGACCCTGCCCCCGTCGGCGCCCGCCGCGCCGTCCGCCGCAGCCGTACCCCGGCCGGCGCCCGCCACCGCACCGGCACCCGCAGCGAACGTCCCGCCCGCCGTGCGCGAGGGCGCGAAGGGCACCGACCGGCGCTGAACGTCCCGCCGGTCCGGGCCGCCCAGCGCGGCCCGGACCGGCCCGACCACCCCCACACACCGGCCGTGGAGCACACCCATGCACGCTCAAGCCGGCGTGCGGCGCCCCGGCGCGCCGCACGTCACCCTGCTCACCGAAGGCACCTATCCGCACAGTCACGG
Source organism: Streptomyces katrae (assembly GCF_002028425.1). Classification (GTDB taxonomy): domain Bacteria; phylum Actinomycetota; class Actinomycetes; order Streptomycetales; family Streptomycetaceae; genus Streptomyces; species Streptomyces katrae_A. The sequence goes on from NZ_CP020042.1 coordinate 6,810,423, forward strand.
CGGGGTCAGCGTCTGGTGCGACCAGCTCGTCCAGGGCATGCCCGACATCGACTTCGAGGTGATCGCCGTCACCGGAACCGGCCGGGAACCCCTGGCCTGGGACCTGCCCGGCCATGTCCTCGGAGTCCGGTCGGTGCCCATGTGGGGCGCTCCCCCCGAGGGCCGCGCCCCGCGCGGCCGCGGCCACCGCAGGCTCTCCGGCGCCTACGAACAGTTCCTCACCGCACTCCTCGACCCCCGCGCCGAGGCCGGGTTCGCCCCCGCCCTCTCCACGATGGCCCGGGCGGCCTCCGACGGCGCCCTGAGCCCCTACCTGCGCGGAGACCACGCCATCGCGGTGCTCGCGGCGGTCTGGAACCGCCCCGGGCTCACCGTGCGCGAGGCCCGGCCGACCCTGCACGACGCCCTGACCGCGACCTCCCTGCTGGAGCACGCCCTGCGCCCGCTCGCCGCCCCACCCCCGCAACACGGCGTCGCCCATGCCGTCAGCGGCGGCGTCGCCGTACTCCCCGGACTGGCCGCACTGGAACGGCACGGCGTCCCGCTGCTACTCACCGAACACGGCGTCTACCTGCGCGAACGCTACCTCGGCTACCGCACGGCCCCCTACCGCTGGCCCGTCAAGGCCGTCGTCCTCGGCTTCTTCCGGCTGCTGGCCGAGGAGAGCTACCGGCGGGCCGCCCTGGTCACCCCCGGCAACCGCTACAACCGGCTGTGGGAGGAAGAGGGCGGCGCCGACCCGCAAGCCATCCGCACCGTCTACAACGGCGTCGACCCCGCCGCCTTCCCGCCCGCCGGGCCGGAGCCGGACGCACCCACCCTCAGCTGGGCCGGCCGGGTCGACCCCATCAAGGACCTGGAGACCCTGATCCGGGCCTTCGCCCTGGTCAGCGAACGGGTCCCCGAAGCCCGGCTGCGCCTGTTCGGCGGCACCCCGCGCGGCGGAGAGGCCTACCGCGAACGCTGCGAGGCCCTGGCCCGCGACCTCGGCCACGCCGACGCGGTCACCTTCGAGGGCCGGGTCGACGACATCAAGGACGCCTACGCGGCCGGGAACGTCGTGATGCTCTCCAGCATCAGCGAGGGCTTCCCCTTCACCCTGATCGAGGCCATGTCCTGCGGGCGGGCCACCGTCTCCACCGACGTGGGCGGGGTACGGGAGGCGGTCGGCGAAGCCGGCCTCGTCGTGCCGCCCCGCGATCCGCGGGCCATGGCCGAAGCGGCCCTGGAACTCCTCGGAGACGCCCCCCGCCGCGCCGCGATGGGGGAGGCGGCCCGGCTGCGGGTCATCGAGCAGTTCACCCTCCGCCAGACCATCGACACCTTCCGGTCCATCTACCTGGAACTGCCCGGCCTCGCCCGCACCCCGCGCACCGGAGCGCGCCGGACCCCGGTCCCGGCGCAGGCCGCCCCCGTCCCCGCCCCCGCCGGCCTCACCCCCGTGGCCGTCGCCGCCGGGCGGGCCCGCAGACAGGAGCGGGCCCGTCCGCCCGCGCCCGTCCGGGCCCTCACGCCCGACGGGCGCCGGCCGCGCGAGAGCGAGGCCCCCGCGGCCACCGGCACGGGGAGCCTCGCCGGATGAGCGGCCCCATGTCACTCGAACCCGGCGGGGCGCACCAGGACACCCTGGCCCTGCGGCTGGCGGACACCGCCGCCCGCCCGCCCCGCCGGGCGTGGACCGAGACCACGCTCACCCTCAGACTCCCCGGCCCGAACGAGGAGGAAGTCAGCCGGCTCGCCGCCGAACTGGCCGACCGCGTCGGGCCCGCCGTCCACCCGTACGAGGTGGCCGCCCTGCTGGAGGCGGAGGGACTCTCCGCCGAGGTGATCCGGGAACGGTACGGACACCCCGACATCTTCGCCCTCGCCGCCGCCCTCTACGAACGGGTGCCCCGCGTCTTCCCGGAGCCCGCCCGGGCACCGGACCCCTGGCGCCCGGACACCGTACGGTGCCTGCTGCGCGGGGTGCTCTTCGCCCTTCCCGGGCTGGCCTACCTGCTCACGGCCCCGCTGTGGCACCCCGGCCGGCACGCCGCCGGACCGGTCGTCGCCGGGATCGTCTCGTGGGCGTGGGGGCAGGCCCTCGGACACCGCGCCTACCTGCGCATGGTGGCCGGGCGGCGCGAGGCGGCCCGGACCCTGCTGGCCGGGGCACCCCTCGGCGCGGCCGCCGCCACGGCGGCGGGGGCCGCGGCGGCCGGAGGTTCCGCCGTCACCTGGGCGGTGGCCGCGCAGTCCCTCTACCTGGCCGCCGCCGGGATCCTGCTCGTCCTCGGCCGTGAGCGGCTGCTGCTGGCGGCCCTCACCCCGCTGGTCGCGGGAGCCGCCGTCCTGCCCTGGTGGGAGCCCGGCCCCCTGGTCCGCACGGCGCTCCCGGCGCTCGCGCTCCTCGCGACGCTGGCCGCGGTCGCCCGGGTGCTGCGCGGCGCGTTCGCCGCCCCGGCCGCCCCCGGCGGCGGAGCCCGGCCCCCGCTGCTCCGCTCCCTGCCGTACGGGCTGTTCGGCCTCGCGGCGGCCGTACTGGTCCTGCTGGAAGGGCGGTCCCAGCCGTACGCGGTGATCGCGCTGACCGTCAGCATGGGCCCGGCCGAATGGCTGCTCTACCGCTTCCGGGGGCTGTCCGTCACCGCCCTCGGCTCGGCCTCCACCCCCGCGGGGTTCCTGCTGAGGTCCACCGGGGTCCTGGGCCTGTGCCTGGCGGGCTACCTGCTGCTCCTGCTGCCCGTGGCGCTGCTGACCGGCGCCGCCCCGGCCGCCCTGCTGCTGCTCGCCGCCACGCTGTGGACCGCCCTGCTGCTCCAGGCCTTCGGGGTCGCCTGGCCCCCGGCCGCCCTCTGCACGGCCGCAGCCGCCGGAGCGGGAGCCGCCACCTTCCTGGGGCGGGCCCAGGGACCGCCCGCCCTGACCCTGGCCTGCGGCCTCGCCGCGGCGGCCCTGGCCGTCTGCACCCTGCGGATCCTCGGCCGCCCGGCCCGCCACGCCTGACCACCGCACGCCCGCTCATCCCCGTACGCCAGCCGACCCACCTGAAAGGTCCACCAGTTGACCACCGCACCGCTCGCCGCCGTCACCGGAGCCGAGGGCTTCATCGGCTCCCACCTCACCGAGGCCCTCGTCGCCGCCGGCCACCGGGTCCGCGCCATGGCCCAGTACAACTCCTTCTCCTCGTACGGGTGGCTGGAGACCCTGGCCCCGGACGTCCTCGACCAGGTGGAGATCGTCCTCGGCGACGTACGCGACCCCGGATCCGTCCGCGGTCTCCTCGAAGGCGCCGAAGCCGCCTACCACCTGGCCGCCCTCATCGCGATCCCGTACTCCTACCGGGCCCCGCACAGCTACGTCGACACCAACGTGACCGGCACCCTCAACGTCCTCGAAGCCGTACGGGCCCTGGGCACCCCCCGCCTCGTGCACACCTCCACCAGCGAGACGTACGGCACCGCGCAGACCGTGCCGATCACCGAGGACCACCCCATCAACACCCAGTCCCCGTACGCCGCTTCCAAGGCCGGCGGCGACCGGCTGGCCGACAGCTACCACGCCAGCTTCGAGACCCCGGTGGTCACGCTGCGCCCGTTCAACACCTACGGACCCCGCCAGTCGATGCGCGCGGTGATCCCCACCGTCATCGGCCAGGTCGCCGCCGGGGAACGCGTCATCACCCTCGGAGACCTGCGCCCCACCCGGGACTTCAGCTTCGTCAAGGACACCGCACAGGCCTTCCTCGCGGCCGGCACCGCACCCGCGGAGCAGGTCGTCGGCCGCACCTTCAACTCCGGGACCGGCGGGGAGATCTCGGTCGCCGACCTGGTCACCCTGATCGGCAAGGTCATGGACGTCCCCATCGAGGTCCGCGAGGACACCGAGCGGCTGCGCCCGCCCGCCTCCGAGGTGATGCGGCTGGTCGCCGACGCGAGCCGGCTCACCGCCGCCACCGGCTGGCGGCCGCGCCACACCCTGGAGGAAGGCCTCGCGCACACCGTCGAGTTCTTCCGCGATCCCGGCAACCTGGCCCGCTACAAGACCGGCATCTACAACATCTGACCGTCGGGCGTACCGCCGGCGTTCTCCACAACCCCACGTCACTCACCTCCCCCCACCCAACCCTAGGAGGAGACCCATGTACGCAGTGATCCTGGCGGGCGGCAAGGGCGTTCGGCTGCGGCCCTACACCACGGCCCTGCCCAAGCCGCTCGTGCCCATCGGCGACCAGCACGCCATCCTGGAGATCGTGCTGCGCCAGCTGTCGGGCGCCGGGTTCACCCGGTGCACCATCGCCATCGGACACCTCGGCGAGATCATCCGGGCCTACGTCGGCGACGGCTCCCAGTGGGGCATGAGCGTCGACTACGCCACCGAGGAGAGCCCGCTCGGCACCATGGGCCCCCTGCTCAACCTGCGCGACCGCCTCCCCGAACACTTCCTCGTCATGAACGGCGACGTGCTCACCGACCTCGACTACGCCGACGTGCTGCGCCACCACGAGGCGTCCGGCGCCCCCCTGACCATCGCCACCTACCCGCGCAAGGTGCACATCGACTTCGGAGTGCTCACCACCGACGCCAGCCGGGTCGTCGGCTTCACCGAGAAGCCCAGCATGGACTACCACGTCTCCATGGGGGTGTACGGTCTGAGCCGCTCCACCCTCGACCACTACACGCCGGGCCTGCCGCTGGGCTTCGACGAACTCGTCCTCGACCTGCTGGGCACCCAGAACCCGCCGCACTCCTACGCGTTCGACGGCTACTGGCTCGACATCGGGCGGCCCGACGACTACGACCGGGCCAACGCCGAGTTCACCAGCCGCAAGTCCTTGCTGCTCAAGGGAGCCTGAGCACCCCATGCGCATTCTCGTCCTGGGCCGGACCGGCTACCTGGGCGCCCATGTCGCCGACCGCCTGCGCGCCCTTGCGGGCGCGCGGGTGTTCGACGGCGGACGCTCGCCCGGCGCCGACTTCGGCATCGACCTCGCGGCCGACCGGCCGCAGCGGCTGGCGGCCGTCCTGGCCGCCGCCGCGCCCGACGCGGTGGTCAACTGCGCGGGCGCGACCGGCGCAGACGCCCTGACCCTTGCCGAGGCCAACGCCCGCGGCCCCGCCGCCCTGTGCGCCGCGCTGCGCGAGGCGGCGCCCACGGCACGCCTGGTGCACCTGGGTTCCGCGGCCGAGTACGGGCCCGGCACCCCCGGCACCCGGGTCACCGAGTCGGCCGCCACCCACCCGGTCGGCCCGTACGGGGCCACGAAACTGGCCGGCACCCTCGCCGTCACCACCTCCGGACTGGACGGCGTGGTCCTGCGGGTCGGGAACCCCGTGGGGCCCGGCGCCCCGCGCAGCGGGCTGCCCGGGCGGATCGCCGCACTGCTGCGGGAGGCCGGCCCCGACCCGCAGGCGGTGCTGCGGCTGGGCGACCTGTCCGCCCACCGCGACTTCGTGGACGTACGGGACGTGGCCCACGCGGTGGCGCTCGCCGTCACGGCCCCCGGCCCGCTCCCGCCCGTCCTCAACATCGGCGCCGGCCGGGCCGTCCCCGTCCGCGAACTGGTACGGGGCCTGGCCGGCCGGGCGGGCTTCCGGGGGCGGATCGAGGAGGAGGCGCCCGGCTCGGCCCGCTCCGCCCAGGTGTCCTGGCAGTGCTCGGACGTCACCGCCGCCGCCGAGGCCCTCGGCTGGCGCCCCGTCCACGACCTCGGCGACTCGCTCGCCGCGCTCTGGGCGGCGACCGCCCCGGCCGGAACCCCGACGCCATGAGCCTGCTCGTTCCGCTGTACGTCCACCCCGCCGAGGACCCCGGGGCCTGGCACCGGCTGATCACGGGCGCCGCAGCGACCTACGGGGTGGTGCTCAACCCGGCCGACGGGCCGGGCGAGCGCCCCGACCCGGCGTTCGCCGCCGCGGCCGCCGCGCTGCGGACGGCCGGCGCCCGCCTCCTCGGCTACGTGGACACCCTGTACGGGGCACGCGGCCAGGTCGAGGTCGTCCACGAGATGTGCCGCTACCAGGAGTGGTACGCGGTCGACGGCTGCTTCCTCGACCGCATGGCCCCCACCCGGGAGGAACTGCCCGGCGCCCGCAGGATGATCCGCTCGCTGCGCCGGCTGGGCGCGCAGCCCGTCGTGCTGAACCCGGGCGTCCACCCCGTGGCCGGCTACGTCCGCCTCGCGGACCTGACCGTCACCTTCGAGGGGCACTGGTCCACGTACGTCTCCTCCTTCACCCGGCCCGCCTGGACGGCGCGGCACGCCCCCGAGCGGTTCTGCCACCTCGTCTACGGGGTGCCCGAGGCCCTGGTCCCGCTCGCCGTGCGCACCGCGCACGAACGCGGGGCGGCGGTCTGCGGACCCGTGACGGGCGAACTCCCCAACCCATGGAAACAGCCGACCCCCGCACTCACCGGGATGGAACCATGAGCCCCACCCCGCCGGCCCGCCCCGGCCTGCCGGCCCGGAACCTCCTGCCGGCCGCCCTGACGGCACTGGTGCTGACGGCACTGGTCCTGACGGGCTGCTCCACCACGGGCGACGAGGACGACGACGCCGCGCCCGCCCCCTCCGGCCCCACCGCCGGCCAGGGTCCGGGTCCCGCCTCGCCAGGACCCCGCTGGCAGCCCCGGCCCGGTCTGGCCTGGCAGTGGCAGCTCGACGGACGCTCCGACCCCTCCGTCGACGTGCCCGTGTACGACATCGACGGGTTCGAGAACTCGAAGGCCGACGTGGACCGGCTGCACCACGACGGCCGCAAGGTCATCTGCTACGTCAACGTCGGCGCCTGGGAGGACTTCCGGCCGGACAAGGACGCGTTCCCCACCAGCCTGGTCGGCAAGCCCAACGGCTGGAAGGGCGAGCGCTGGCTGGACATCCGCCGCACCGACCTGCTCCGCCCGCTCATGGAACGGCGCTTCGACATGTGCCGGGACAAGGGCTTCGACGCGGTGGAACCCGACCTCGTGGAGGCGTACGGCAACGACAGCGGCTTCCCGCTGACCGCGGAGCACCAGCTCGCCTACAACCGCATGATCGCCGAGATCGCGCACGCGCGCGGGCTCGCGGTCGGCCTCAAGAACGACCTGCCCCAGATCCCCCAGCTCGAAAGCGTCTTCGACTTCGCGGTCAACGAGGAGTGCGCCCAGTTCGGCGAGTGCGCCGCGCTCAGCCCCTTCATCACGGCGGGCAAGGCGGTCTTCCACGTCGAATACAAGGGGACGCCCTCGAACTTCTGTCCCGAGGCCCGCAAGCTCAAGCTCTCCTCGATGCTGAAGAACCCGGAACTGGACACCTGGCGCAAACCCTGCTGACCGTGTGACGCGGCGGGCCGCGTCAACCACGGGCCGCCGCGTCATCCCCCGAACCCGCGCGGAGCCGAGCGGGCCCGGCGCAGGCCCGGATTCCAGTGCCGACGGGCGTGCCGCGGCCCGGGGGCACGGCACGCACGCCGGAGCGGGCGCCCCGGTGCGTCCGGAGCGCCCCCGTTCGGTGCCACCATGCGTCGCGAACCACGGGTCATGCGACGAGAGGTTGGAACGTGACGCCTCAGGCGACCGGGAACCTAACCCGGCAGCTCTCCGACGGGCAGCGGAAGAACACCCCGGGCGCCGGCGGAACCCCCGGCGACCCGCTCGCCGGGCCGGTACGGCCCGAGCCCCCTGCGGCCGAGGCCGCCGGGCGCACCGACACCGAACTCCTCATCGCCGCCTCCGTCCTGCTCGCCGACGCCGCCCTCGCCGCACGACGGGCCGGAGCCGACCTCACCGGAGCCCTGACCGGCGGCCGCTTCGCCCTCCAGGCCCTGCGCCGCCCCACCTGGGCCCTCGGCACGGCCCTGTCCTGCGTACGCGCCCTGACCGGACCGGCCGGCCTCGGCTTCGGGGCCAACGGCGGGGTCGTCGGTGAACTCGCCCGGATCGTGGGCAACGTGACCCGCCGTCGGCCCGCGTCCGTCGCCATGGCCGTGGACGCCTTCGCCCTGCGCATCGAAGCCGCCACCGTCACCCACCCCAACCTGGACTCCGCCCACGCCCGCCGCCTCACCGGCGCCCTCGTCGCCGGAGACCGGCTGGAGGCCGTTCGCGCCCTGCACGCCCTGGTGGAACGGCTCGGCGTCACCCGGGCCCTGACCACCGTCAGCCCCGTGATCATGGAACTGCTGGCGCTGACCGGACTGCTGGACGAGAACCCCGTCAACGACGAGTTCTCCTGGGTCACCCTCGCGGGAGGGGTCCCCACCACCGACCCGTTCCTCGGTCTGCCCAGCTCCCTGCTCAAGTACCTCAACCCCGGCCCCGGGCGCGCCGAACGCGCCGAGCCGGACCCGATCCTCGCCAAGGTCCTCGGCACCTCCCGCAACGACATCGTCAGCTACATCAACGACATCGGCGCCCTCGGCAACCACGGCCTGGTCCTCCTGCGCCGCGTCGCCTGCGCGGACGGCGCCGAACGGTACGTGCTGCTGCTCCCCGGGACCAGTTTCGCCCTGCTCAGCAACAGCACCCCGCAGGACCTGATCGGCGCCTTCGACGGCTGCCTGCGCACCGACACCACCTACACCCGGGCCGTGAAGAAGCTGCTGCGGCGGGCCGGCGTGCCGGCGGGGTCCGAGCTGATGCTGGTCGGGCACAGCCTCGGCGGCCTGACCGCGATGAACCTGGCCGCCGACCCCGACGTGGCCTCCGAGTACAGGGTCACCCACGTGGTCACGCTCGGCTCCCCGATCGACAACAAGCGGCCCGCCGACCACACCACCCGCGTCGTCAGCCTGGTCAACAAGCACGACGTGATCCCGATGCTGGACGGCCGCGGCCCGGCCTCCCCGAACGACATCCCGGAGAGCTGGGTGGAGCTGGCCTGGCTCGACGAGTCGTACGACTACCCCCTCTCGCACGCCCCGCAGGCCTATTCGGACAGCCTGCGCGGCGAACTGGCCCCCTACCGCGACCGGGTCAACGCCCTGATCGCCGGCTACGACGGCGAGATCACCGCCAACCAGCCCTACATGCTCCGCGACCGATGAGCCACCCCGCGCCCCCGCCCCACCCCGGGCCCGGAACCGGACCCGACCCCGTGCCCCCGTCCGTGCCGACACGTGACCCGAGGGAGAACGCCCCCCGATGACGACCCCCGCCACCGCCTGGCCGCTGGAGAACGCCGTGTTCAGCGCGGCCATGCTCGCCCACCGCCTGCCCTGGGCCGACGCCCCCGCCCGCGCCCTGGGCCTGGACTCCCTCACCCGCGAGGGCGCGGCCCGCGGGGTCCTCGCCCACCTGCGCCGCAGCCGCTCCGGACGCCCCGTCCGGCTGCGCACCCCGTTCGGCCCCTTCCTCGTCCCGCTGGGCCCGGCCGGCACCGCCGGGCTGCTCGCCGCGGGCGCCGCCGCGGACGCCCTGGCCCCCGCCGTACGGCTCGACGCGGCCGGGCGCCGGCACGGCCTGCACCCCCACGTCCCGCTCCCGCCGGACGCCGCCCCGCCCGCGGCGGCGTTCGCCGGACCGCTGGCCGAGGAACTGCGGCGGGTGGCCGGAGCCCGCCGCGACGACCACACCCTGCCCTGGGAGGTCTGGCGGCCCGGGCTGCTGCGCGCGGCCCGCCGGGTGGTGGCGGGCGCGGCCGCGGCGGAGGACACCCTGCTCAGCGAGGTGCTGCTGAGGACCGCCGCGGCCGCGGGCAGCCGCGCCCACGACGGCAGGGCGGCCGCCCTGCGCCGCAGGATCGCCCCCTACCTGGCCGACCCGGAGCCCGGCACGGTGGCGGCCGGGCTCGCCTCCGCGCACGCGGTCGTACCGGGCGCCCGTACGGCGGGCGCGGTGACTTCGGACGCGGGCCGGACCGAGGCGGTGCTGGCCCACACGCTGGCCGTGGTCTCGGAGGCGGCCGTCGGCACCGCCCTCCAGGCCCTGGCCCTCGCCGCCGCGGGCGTACCGGACGCCGCGGGCGGCCCCGCCGGGGCCGTGGCCCTCGCCCTGGACGTCTTCCCGCCGGTCGAGGCCGCCGTACACCCCGTCCGGTCCCGCTTCGTATGGGACGGCACCGCCGTCGAACCGGGGACCGAGATCCTGGCCGCCCCGGCCTGGCTGCGCGACGCCGCGGACACCGCCCCCGCCGGCCGGGACGGCGTGCACGCCGGGGAGGCCGGGGACTGCCCGGACGCAGCGGAGTCCGGGGGCACGGGCGGCGTCCGGGGCCGGGCGCTCGGGTCCGAAGGGCCCTCGCCCCTGTGCGGATCCGCGACCGGCTGCACCGCCACCGCCTTCGCCGCCCTCGTGGCCGAGGAGATCGTCCGGTTCTTCACCGCGACCGCCCGGCCGAGCCTGCTGTCCCCGGCGCTCACCGCGGACCGCATCCCCCTCACCCTCGCTCCGCACACCCTGCTGATGGCCGTTCCCCCCGCCGGCACCCTCCCGGCGGCGCCCGCCGCCGGGCCCGGCTCGTACGCGGTCCTGGCCCGCGCGGACGCGGACCGGCTCGACGCCCTGGCCCGCGGCCTCGCCGACTGCGCCGCCGAACCCGGCTGGAGCGGCGACGAAACCGGCGAGGCCTTCCGGATGCGGCTGCTGGACCACGCGGAGCGGTGCACGCGCGCCGCCTCCGACGTCCGCGCGGCCGCCCGCTTCCTCGCCGACTGAGGAGACCGGGGCGCCCCGGCCGCTACCGCACCAGGGCGTCCCGCCGTTCCCGTTCCCGCTCCACCATGTCCTGGAGGGTGCGCTGGACCTGCGAGGAGAGCGCGCGGGCCACCGCCGCGCGCTCCCCGAACGCCCGGGGCCGCTCGGGCGGGGCGATCGGCTCACCGATGGTGATCAGCCACTTCGCCGGCAGGGGGAACGGGGAGGTCAGCGGGAAGTACGGGAGGTCCAGGAACCTCGCCAGCGCGGGCACCTCCCCGATCTTCGGCGAGGACTCCTCCGCCCCGATGACCGTGACCGGCACGACCGGGGCCCCGGTGTGCAGGGCCGCCACGGCGAAGCCGGGATTGAACGGCTGGAGCCGGTAGCGCTCCTGGAACGGCTTCTCCAGCCCGGAAAGGCCCTCGGGGAACACCGCGACCAGTTCGCCCTCGCCCAGCCGCTGCATCGCCGCCCGCTGGTCCACGGGCACCGCCCCCTTCTTCGCGGCGTACCGGCCCAGCACCGGGAGCCGGAAGACGAACGGCGCGGCGAGCACGTGCAGCGGCCGCCGCAGCGACCGGACCAGGGCCTTCTGCAGGACGAAGGCGTCCAGCCCCCAGGCCCCGGAATGGTTGGCGACGAGTACCGCGGGGCCGTCGGCGGGAATGTTCTCCAGCCCCAGCACGTCCAGCCGGAACCAGTCGTCCATGAGCCATTCCAGCAGCCGCTCCCAGACGTTCTCGCCGACGTCTCCGGCCATCTTCCGCAGGAATCGCAGCTCGCTCCCGGCGAGCGCGATGACATCGGCCAGGCTCTCGGACACGAACGGGCCTCCCCTTCTTCCGTGTGGGACATCCAAGTGACCCTCCCGACAAGGGCCTTCACGGTCAACGCCGCCCAACGGCGTTTGATCACGGGAATTCCGCGGATTCCTCAATCGACTCTTCGTTCGCCCGTTCCCCTGCCGGCCCGCGCGCCACGCAATGATCTTCGGCTCGTTGACCCGGTGGACCCTTCACCGACCGACACCCAGGAGACCCCCCATGTCCGAGACCGCGCTGCCGGTGATCCTCCTCGCGGATCCCGATCCGCTCCGCCGCCACGAGACAGCCGAGCTGGTACAGCGCTGGTACCGCACGTCCTTCCGCGTCCTGCAGGTCGGCGGACTGCCCGAGGCGGAACGCGTCCTGCACCAGCTGGCCGGGCGCGAGGTGCCCGTGTCGGCGGTGGTCACCGCGGAGGACCCCGGCAACCACCCCGAACAGCACCCGCACACCCGCTGGCTGCTGCTCGCCGAGGCCGGCACCGCGCCCGCAGGCCCGTCCGTCACCGTCGTCGACCGGGCACCGGCCGCGGCACCCGACGGCAGCGGAACGGGCCTGGCCGAGCGGCTGCGTGCCGCCCTCGACGACGCCCTGTGCACCTGGAACGCCGAACGCCGGGGCGGCCTGCCCACCGCCGAGGTGCGCGGCTACCGCTTCTCGCCGGCCGCCTACGCGGTCCGCGACTTCCTGGGCCGCAGCGACGTCCTCTTCCGCTGGGTGCCGCAGGAGGACCGGAAGGACGCGCCGGTGACCGTCCGGCTCGGCGACGGCACCGAGCTCGTCGACCCCTCGATCAGCGAACTGGCCGACCGGCTCGGCCTGATCAGGCCGGCCGGACAGGAACGCTACGACGTCGCCGTCATCGGCGGCGGACCCGGCGGCCTGTCCACGGCCGTGTACGCCGCCGCGGAGGGCATGAGCGTGGTCGTCATCGAGGACGACGCCCCCGGCGGCCAGGCCGGATCGACCTCGCGGATCGAGAACTACCTGGGCTTCCCCGTCGGGCTCACCGGCGGCGACCTCGCCCAGCGCGCCCTCCAGCAGGCCCGCCGGGTCCGTGTCGAATGGCAGCCCACCCGGGTGGCGACCCGGCTCATCCCCACCCAGTCGGGCGACCACACCGTGGAGTTCGTCAAGGCTGGCACCACCGAGACGGCCTCGGTGTCCGCGGCCACCGTCGTGGTGGCCACGGGCGTCGAATGGAACCGCCTCGCCAGCCCGGGCACCGAGCGGCTGCTCAACTCCGGTGTCTACTACGGCGCTTCCCTCTCCGATGCGCCCTCCACCGCCGGCGAGGACGTCTACATGGTGGGCGCGGGGAACTCGGCGGGCCAGGCCGCCCTGTACTTCGCCCGCTACGCCCGCTCGGTCACCCTCCTGGTCCGCGGCACCGACCTCGGCGCCTCCATGTCGAACTACCTGGTCCAGCGCATCGAGAAGACGCCCGGCCTGCGCGTCCTGCTCGGCACCGAGGTGGCCGAATGCCTCGGCGAGACCACGCTCACCGGCCTGCGGCTGCGCGAGCGCACCGGGGGCGAGCGCACCGTCCCCGCGCAGTGCCTGTACGTCCTGATCGGCGGCCGTCCCTCGACGGACTGGCTCGACGGTTCCCTCGAGCTCGACGACCGCGGCTACGTCCTCACCGGCACCGGCGGAGTCGGCCGCGACGCCCTCCCCATGGAGACCAGCCTGCCCGGCGTCTTCGCCGTCGGCGACGTGCGGTCGGGCTCGGTCAAGCGGGTCGGTGCCGCGGTCGGCGAGGGCGCCGCGGTGGCCCACTGCCTGATCGAGTACCGGCGCCGGCACGCGGGCCGCTTCCAGGACGCGGGCGCCTTCGACGGGTTCTGAACGGTCCCGGCCCCCGCGTCCGTTCAGGACGCGGGGTGCCATTCGGCCAGCAGGATCGTCGCGTCGTCGTGCAGCCGCTGGTCCTGGTGGGTGAGGAGGTCCAGGACCAGACGCCGGAGGGCCTCGGGGGCCGTGGTGCCCGAGGCCATCGAGCGGATCACGGTGTCGGTCAGCCGGTCCTCGCCGAACAGTTCGCCCGTGGCGGAGCGCGCCTCGGTGACGCCGTCGCTGTAGAGGAGCACCCGGTCACGGGGCTGGAGCCGGGCCCGGTGCAGCGGGGGAGGGGTCTGCGTGTGGTAGCCCAGGCCGAAGGGCAGCTGCGCCGGGCGTTCCAGGGCCGCCGGTACGACGTGCCCGTCGCGGATCAGCAGGGGCGGGGGATGGCCGCAGTTGATCCAGGCGAACTCTCCGCGGTGGGTGTCCAGGTGGGCGAGGATCCCGGTCATCAGCCGGTCCGGGATCCACTGCTGGAGGGTCCGCTCGATGGTGGTGGCGATGTCCGCCAGGGTGCCGCCCGCGCGGCGGGTGGAGCGGCACGCGGCCAGGCCGGCGGCGCTGGCTCCGCCGGCCGCGAGGTCGTGCCCCATGGCGTCCAGCAGGGTCAGGTGGAGTCCGCCGTCGGTGAAGTTGTGGTCGAAGGCGTCGCCGCCGATCTCGTACGCGGGTTCCATGACGGCGGTCGAGGTCGCCTGGCTCGTGCCGATGGTGCGCGGCGGCAGGAAGGCCCACAGCAGTTCCGCCTGCAGGGTCATGGGCCGGGTGCGGCCCCGGACGACCAGCAGGTCGTTGTGGGTGGACTTGGAGAGGACGATCAGGGTCGCCAGCGCCGCCAGGGTCCGGCACGCCTCCAGTGTGACGTCGTCCAGCGCCGGTCCCGTGGCCCGCAGGACGCCGACGCGCTCGACGCCGTCGACCATCGGCACCCACGCGATGGTGCGGTCGCGCGACAGCTGGACCTGCTGGCCGCGGTAGGCCAGACCGGCCAGGGAGGCGTCGATGTCCAGTGATTCCGCCCGCTCGTCGGCCTCCCCCTCGGCCTGCGCCGTCTCCGGCCGGCCGGCGGCCAGCTGGGGCAGGGACACGAGCCGCAGCTGCCGGAGGTCGGCCAGGTACAGGCGGGTCCCGGTCAGGCCCAGCCTCCGTGCCGCCTCGTCGATCAGGGCCGGCACCTGCCGGGCCGAGGCCTCGTGCGAGCGTTCCAGGACCCACGCGAGCACCGGGCCCGTCCGGTCGGCCGCGGCCACCGGGCTCACCCCGCCGTCCGTGGGCGGTGTTGTGTCACACGGCTGAACATGCGCGGGTCTCCGTCTTCGTTCAGGCCGCCGCCGGCTCCCGGCCGCGGCGGTGCGGCTGATGGCGCCGGATCAGCCGGGCCTCGACGCGGCCCGCGACGACGCGGGTCTCGAAGGCCGGCTGCGGGGCCGTGGCCGGCCCTTCGAGGTTCCAGCCGTCCGCCAGCCGGAACAGGCTGCCGTGCCAGGGGCAGCGGACGCAGCCGTCCTCCAGCTCCCCTTCCGACAGCGGGCCGCCCATGTGGGAGCAGCGGTCGGCGAGCGCGCGGACGGTGCCGTCCTCCTCGCGGACGACGAGGACGTCCACCCCGTCGACGCGCGCGAGGGCGGCCCGGCCCACGGGGAAGTCGGCCACCGGCCCCAGGTGGCGCCAGCCGTCCCGGACCCGGTGCCCGACCTGCTCGGCGTGGTTGGCGCCGGCCGCCTGCCGGAAGGCCAGGTGGCCGCCGAGCGCGCCGCCCGCGCCCACCACTGCGAGCCCGGCCAGGGCCAGGGCCCGGCCGCGCAGGTCCCGCCCGCGGGTGCGGGCGTACAGGGAGGACGCGTAGAGGGCGACCCCGGCGGTGTTGGCCAGGGCGTGGACGAGGCCCGTGCGGGCCTGTTCGGGCGGCAGCTCCGCCCAGTCCGCCCAGCCCGCCGCGGCCGCCGGCGCGGCCGCGGCCAGCCCGACCCCGACCAGGACGGGCGCGGCGCCGCGCCGGCGCCGCCCGGGGAGCAGGTCCAGCACGGTGGCCGACAGCCAGGTGCCGATCGGTACCTGGACGAGCAGGGGATGGGCCGGATGGCCCAGCTGGCGGCCGTGGAGCAGGTCGCGTGCGGGGCCCAGCGGCAGGGCCCGGACGGCCTTGCGGAGCCCGCCGATCAGGGCGTCGGCCTGCGGGGCCTGCTCGATCCGCTCGACCACGGAGAGCAGCGGGCCGGGACCAGGTGTCATACGGTGCGTGTCCATGGGGCCGCGTCTACCCGGGGCGCCGGGAGCCATGTACGGGTCCGTGGGCGTACGGCCCGCCGCCGCGGCCGGGGCGCGCGGAGCGGCCGGCGCATGGCCGCCGGGCGACGGGGCAGGGGCGGGCGAGAGCAGGAACCTCCGAGAGCCAGCAGAACCTGAGGGAGAGCCGCCATGCCGGAACCGGACCTCGGTGACTTCGCCGTCGCGCAGGACGGCCCGATGTACGTGGTCACGGCGGCCGCGGACGGGCAGCGGGCGGGCTGTCTGGTCGGATTCGCCTCGCAGTGCTCGATCGATCCGCCGCGGTTCGTGGTGTGGCTGTCCGTCGAGAACCACACCTACGGCGTGGCGCGCCGCGCCCGCTACCTCACCGTGCACGTACTGCGCCGGGAGCAGAAGGCGCTGGCGCGCCTCTTCGGCGGCCGGACCGGGGACCGCACGGACAAGTTCGCCGGCATCGGCTGGCGGCCCGGGCGCGAGGGCAGCCCCGTGCTGACGGGCGTTGCGGCCTGGTTCACCGGCCGGATCGAGGCCGTCGTCGCAGGGGGCGACCACGAGGGCTTCCTGCTCGCGCCGGTCGAGGACGAGCAGCCCGCGCCGGGCCCCGCCCACCCGCTGCGGTTCGGGGACGTACGGGACCTGGAGGCCGGCCACCCGGCCTGACCGGCGCCGGGTGGCCCCGCGTCAGGCGGGCCGTTCGTCGGCCCGGCCGTCCTCCAGCCCGGGCTGGCCCGCTCCGCGGTGGCCGGGGCCGACCGAGCAGGCGGAGGCCAGGGCGCGGTCCAGGCGGGCGTGGAACTCCACGAAGCCCGACGTGCGGCTGAGCTGTTCGACCGGGTCGCTCAGCCGGTGGGGGCCCACGAGCAGCAGGCGCCGGCCGCGCGCGGACAGGGTGCGTCCGAGCTCGGTCAGCACGGCGCCGGCGGCCGGAGTCATCAGCCGCAGGCCCCCGAGCTCGACCACGTACGCCGGTGTGCCCGGATCGGCGCCGGCCAGGGCGTGCCGCAGGGCCGAGCGGTCGTGCGGCTCCACGGAGCCCTCCAGGAAGACCACCCAGTGGCCGTCGTCGGCGTCCGGCGCCTCCAGCCGCGCCCGGCTCACCTCGAAGCCGCGCGCGCCGTCCCGTCCCGGCGGCGCCGTTCCCCGTGGCGCGGTCCCGGGGACCTGCCCGTCGGTGGCGGGGACCGCCGGCCCGGCCACCTCCAGGAGGCGCCGGACGGCGGGCGGGGCGGCGGTGACGGTCAGCGGCCGGTGCCGGGCCGCGGCCTCGCGCTCCACCTCCAGGAGCGCGTTCAGTCCGGAGCAGTCACGGAAGTTCGCCCGGGCGATGTCGAGGCTGATCCCGGCCGGGCAGGCATCGAGGGCGGCCAGCAGCGTCCGCCGGAGTTCGTCGGCCCGGTCGGTGTCGATCTCGCCGGTGATCCGGACGGCGGCGGCGTCCGGGCCCTCGCGCCGGACGGTGACGTTCATCGGTCCGTCGCGGCGGGCGCGCCCTTCGCGGGGGATCTCGGGGACAGCGGAGGCGGTCATGGCAATCTCCCGAAGGCCCGAAATGATGCTCTGATCGGATTTTCAACGGATTCCTCGCATACGTCAAGGTTTACCGGAAATCCAATACATGTGATCCATGACCCCCAATATGCGGCATAGTGGTGTATATGGAACCGGCTATCGCGCGTCGCCCCCGGTGGACCTTCCTCACCAGCCACGCCCGCGTCCTCCTGGCGATCTCCCGGGACCCCGGGGTCCGGCTGCGGGACGTGGCGGCGAGCTGCGGTCTCACCGAACGGACCGTGCAGGCGATCGTCGCCGACCTGGAGCACGACGGCTACCTGCTGCGGGACCGCGCCGCCGACGGGCGGCGCAACCGGTACGCCATCGTGCCCGGCGGCCGGTTCCGCCACCCCGCCGAAGCGGGGCACGAGATCACCGGCCTCCTCGAGCTCCTCGCCGCGGGTCCGCTGCCCGCCGCCGGACCGGAGCGGGCGCCCGCCGGGCTGCCGGAGTCACAAGAGACCCGCGGCGCCGCCGGGCGGTGAGGAGCGACAGGCCGGAGGGACCGGGCGGCTGGGAGGTGAGTACCGTGCCCCTGGACCGGTCGGAAGAGCACGATCCCCGAGCCCGCGGGGACCCGGGGCAGCGCGCCCCCGCCGACGGGCCCGGCGACGTCGTGCGCGAGCTGCTGCACGCCCTGGACGGCGTCCCCTCCGAGCTCCTGCCCTCCCGGCTCTGCGACGCCGTCCTGGTCCTGCTGCCCGTGAGCGGGCTGGCGGTGAGCACGAGGGGCGAAGGGGGCGGCGGTGCCGTCCCGTTCTGCGCGAGCGACGCGACCGCGGGCCGGCTCGTGGAGCTCCAGTCCACCCTGCAAGAGGGTCCGGCCGTGCGGGCCCTGGAGGTCTTCGCCCCCGTACTGGCCCCCGACCTGGCCGGCGGCTCGGACGCGCGCCGGTGGCCGCTGTTCGCCCCCCGGGCCGTCGAGGCCGGGGCCCGGGCCGTGTTCTCGCTGCCGCTGGGCACCCCCACGGTGGTGCTCGGCACCATGGACCTCTACCGCGACAGCCCCGGTATGTGCAGGGCGTCGGACCTGCGCGTGGCCATGCTCGCCGCGGACGCCGTCACCGTACTGCTGGCCGCCTTCGGCCACGGCCCCGCCCCCGTCGAGGGGGTCGCGGCCTGGCTGCATGACGCCGAGAACCACCGGACCGAGGTCTACCAGGCAGCCGGAATGATCATGTCCCAGCTGAAGCTGGGAGCCGACGAGGCGCTCGCGCTGCTGCACGCCCGGGCCTTCCGCGAGGGAGGCACCGCGACCGAGGTCGCCCGCGCTGTGATCGGCCACGCCACGGACTTCCGCGAGAACGACTGAGGGCTGTCCCCGGCCGGCTTCCCCGGACCGGCGGCGCGCCCGGGGGTGTCCGGCGGCCGAGCCCGGGCAGACGCGGCACCGGGTGCTCACGGAGCAGCCCGCGGCCATGGCCGCCGCCCATGGCCGCCCGCCCCCGCGAAAGGTGCTGTCCATGACCGAGTTCGGCTACTTCCTGGCGTGCGAGGAGTTCACCCCCGCGCAACTGCTCGACCAGGCCCGCCGGGCCGAGGAAGCCGGATTCACCCGGCTGGCGATCTCCGACCATTTCCACCCGTGGAACGACGCCCAGGGCAACAGCCCCCTGGTCTGGTCGATGATCGGCGCACTGTCGCAGATCGTCGACCTGCCCGTCACCACCCTGGTCACCTGTCCCACCGTCCGCATGCACCCGGCCGTCACCGCCCAGGCCGCGGCCACCTCCAGCGTGCTCCTGGACGGCCGCTTCACCCTCGGCGTCGGCACCGGCGAGGCCCTCAACGAACACGTCCACGGCGACCGCTGGCCCCCGTTCGCCGACAGGGCCGCCATGCTGGAGGAGGCCGTCGAGGTCATGCGCAAGCTCTTCACCGGCGAGCTCGTCAGCCATCGCGGCGCGCACTACACCGTCGAGAACGCCCGCCTGTACACCGTGCCCGACGCCCCGCCGCCGGTCTTCGTCTCCGGTTTCCGACCGAACGCCGCCGAGCTCGCCGGGCGGATCGGGGACGGGTACGTCCTGATGAGCCCGGACCAGGAGCTCGTCGGCGCCTTCCGGGAGGCCGGCGGCGCCGGGAAGCCGGTCGCCGGCGGGCTGAAGGTCTGCTGGGACGAGGACCGGGACCGGGCCGTGGACACCGTACACCGCCTCTGGCCCAGCGAACTGCTCCCGGGCGAACTGGCCCAGATCCTGCCCACCCCCGCCCACTTCGAGCAGGCGAGCGAGCTGGTCACCCGGGAACAGGTCGCCGAGGCCGTGCCCTGCGGCGACGATCCCGAGACCCACATCGAAGCCGTCCGCGCGTACGTGGACGCCGGCTTCGACGAGGTCTACATCGGCCAGATCGGCCCCGGCCAGGCGCCGTTCTTCGAGAACTTCCGCACCAAGGTCCTCCCCGCCCTGTCGCCGTCCCGCTAGCCCGAGTCCGTGCTGTACGCGCTGGCCGGGGCTCCGGAGAAGCAGCGGGTGTGGGAGCGCTTCCCCGCCTGACCGGGGACGGGGGCTCAGGGCGGGGGCGGGTGGAGGCGCCGCCGGTGCCGTCGGGGACCACCCGCCCCCGCCGGCCCGCACCTGCACGGTGCGCCCTCCGGCGCACCGCCTACGGCTCCTCCTCCGACTCCTCCCACGGCTCCTCCTCGACCACGTGCACGGCCGCCTCCTCGGCGGAAGCCGCCCCGCCGTCGATGCCGGTGTCGCGGGCCAGTACGGACAGGTGCCGCACCGGCGGCCCCTCCTCGGCCGGGGCCATCCGGCCGGCCCGTTCCCGGCCCGCCGTCGACTCGTCGCCGTACGGATCGCCGGTCATGTCCCCGCCGCCCCGGCTGCGTCCGTCCCCGTCCAGGTCGTCCCCCGGAGCGGCCTGCGAACCGAGGTCCGTGCCGGCGTACCCGGCCTCCGGCTCCTCCTGTGCGAGCCGCTGGTCGAGCGTCTCCCCGGCACGCTGCTCCCCGGCGGTGGTTCCGTACCCGGTGGCCGCGAGGGGCCGGTCGGGCGGGGAGTAGCCGGTGTCCAGGGTCTGGTCCAGGTCCGGCTCGCCGAGGGCGTTCTCCATGTCCGGCTGAGCCTCACCGGGCTCTCCTTCCGGTGGCGGCTGGTACACCTCGTCCCCCCGGGCTTCGCTGGCGCTCATGGACGTCGGCTCCTCTCGGGCGGGCTCTCACCGTCGCTCCCGCCCCCGGCGGGGCGACCGCTGCCGAACAGGTCGAGCATCCGCTCCATGACCTCGTCGAAGTCCTGCCATGGACCACCCGCTTCCGCGGCGGCCCGGCGGGCGTTCCCGTCCGCGCGGCTGCTTCCCTTCGCGGGCATGGCGACCTCCTCTCCGACTCTCGGATGCGGGCTTCTTCCCCGGATCCGCGGGCCCATGCCGTGCGAAAGGGTGAAGGCCGGGTGCCCGGGACCCCGCCCGGAGCGGGGCCCTGGGCCCCTGACGCCTCCAGGGCCTGGCCCGGGGCGCGACCGTTTGGGCGGGCGGGCCCGGGTAGACGCCGGGCAGACCGGCCGGACGCCAGCCGGGCGCCGGCCGCTTCCCTTCCAGGAGTCCGCTATGCGCCCCTCACGCTCCGTCATCGCGGCGGCCGTCGCCGCCGTCGCCATGGGCACCTTCACCCCCGCGGCCCTCGCGGCCGGACAGGCGGGGAACGACGACCAGAACTTCGTCGTGACCGTCCACCAGGGCAACCTGGCCGAGATCGCCGCCGGTACGGACACACGGATGAACGCACAGGACACCTGCGTCAAGGACGTGGGCCGCACGCTGGTCAAGGACCACACCAAGCTGGACACCGACCTCAGGGCGCTCGCGCAGAAGCTGGACATCTCCCTCCCCGACAAGCCCACCGAAGCCCAGCAGGCGCAGCTCAAGCAGATCCAGGGCAAGGCCGGGACCCCCGGCTACGACACGGCGTGGCTGAAGGCCCAGGCCGACGCCCACCAGGCCACCCTCAAGACCATCGACGACGAGATCGCGCGTGGTGACAACGCCCAGGTGGTGGCCGCGGCGAAGGACGCGCGCCCGGTGGTCGCCATGCACCTCGACATGGTCCGCGGCGGCACCTGCCACGTCATGGGCTGACCAGACGGCAGCAGGGGACCGGGGCCCCGGGGGGTTCACGCCGCGCGGGCGGGGCAGACGCGCAACGGGACCGCGGGGCGCGTCGTGTTCTTCCCCCCGGTCCACGACCCCCGCGGTCCCGCCCGGCCCCCCTCACCTCCCCCGGGGCCGGGCCCCATGCCGTCTCTTCCGGATCTCGCCTGGCCCGCGCCGCCCGGCACCGCACCTCGCCGTTCACCTGGCTCCTGTGGAGACGGCCGGGGTGCGGTGCGGCTCCGAGAGGAGGGCCGCCAGTGCCAGCCGGGCGCGGGCGACCCGGGAGCGCACGGTGCCGATGGGGCAGCCGACCGCGGCCGCCGCCTCGGCGTAGCCGAGGCCGTAGACCTGGGTGAGGAGGAAGGCCTCCCGGCGCTCGGCCGGTATCACGGCCAGCAGGTCCGCCAGCGCGATCCCGTCCTCGAAGCCCGGCAGCCCGGACGGCTGGCTCCGCTCGGCGGCCGCCTGCCAGTCCTGCCGGTCCGCGAGCCGGGGACGGGCGGCGGCGCGGCGGAAGCCGTCCGCCACGGTCCGGCGGGCGATGGACAGCAGCCAGGTCCGCGCCGAGGAGCGGCCCTCGAAGCGCGGGAGGGCGGCCAGGGCGCGCAGGAACACCTCCTGGGTGAGGTCGTCGGCGGCCTGCGGGTCGCCGCTGAGGTGGGCCACGTAATGCCACACGTCGCGGTGGAGCGCGCGGACGAGGCGGTCGGTCTTGGCCGGGTCGCCGTCGCGTGCTTCCAGGGCCAGCCGGGTGGTGCGGGCATCGGAGCCCGGGGTGTGCGGGGCAGGGGTCATCGCCACAAGTTCCTTCGAGGGCACGGGTGATCCGGCGCCGTGCGTCGGCACCGGTGAAGGGTGTCCGGCCTGCCGCAGGGCATGGCCGGGGCCCGGGCCGCGACGCGTGGAGGCGTCGCCGGGGGCCCGGGGGAGCCGGCTGTCAGGAGACAGCGGTTCCCTTCGGCGGACCCCGTGAGGTGAGGGAGCGGACGAGGAGCAGCCGGCGCGGGGGGTGCTCCCGGCGGGCCCGCAGGACGTGCACCGGCGGGTGGTGAGGGGCCGGCGCGAACGGGCCGAACAGCACGCGCAGGGGAGTCCGCAGCCGTGCCGCCAGCGCGCGCAGGACGCGGAAGACGCCCCGCTCCGCGTAGGCGAGCCACAGAGCGCATAGCACGGCGGCCAGCAGGTGCCCCGCGAGCATTCCGACGGCGGAGGGGTCCGCCGGGGACAGGTGCGCCATGGGGTGCCCGCCGCCCGGCATGGCCGGCATGCCCGGCATGGACATGGCCGGCATGGACGCCGACGGCATGGGCATCGACGGCATCTGCATCTGCATGGCCGGCATGCCCCGCGCGGCGCCCGCCGTGTGCGCGCCCGCCGCAGCCGTACCGGACGCAGCCACCCGCTGCGCCAGGCTGAACCCGCCGTGCAGCGCGCCCTGGACGGCCAGGGCCGCCGAGGTGACGGCCAGCGGCCCGCGCTCGCGGCCCGCGAGGCCCCAGGCCCCCGCCGCCGTCCCCGCGAACGCGGCCGCCGGCGCCCACCAGGGGACGGGACGGTCCGACATCAGGAGGTGCCCGGCCGCCGCGAGCAGCACGCAGACGGCCGCGAACATCGCGGCCCGCGCGGCTCGTAACCAGTGGCCCGGGGTCATGGCGCGTTCATCCTCGCACCGCCCCTCCGCCGGCCCGGAGCCGGGCGCCGGGAGGACGGCGGGCCCCGACTCCCCGTCCCCGCAACGGAGCTGAGGGCCCGGCCCGGTCCTGCCCCCGGCCCGGCCGTGCCGTACCGGACGATTTCCGGCGGACCGCCCCGCCACGTGTCCGGAGCCTGGTCAAAAGGGGGCCGCGTGCGCAAGGATCACGGCCGCACCACGCACGTACCTCCCCACCCCCGTCCCAGGAGGATCTGTATGGCTCGCCGCATATCCCGCGGCCTCGTCGCCGTGGCCACCGCCACCGTGGCCACGCTCACCCTCGCCGGCCCGGTCTCCGCCCAGTCCGCCGGCACCGCCGCGGCCGGCTCCCCACCGCCCCAGGCGCGGATCTTCATGGTCAACCCCGTCCAGTCCTCCGGCGACCAGACGCTGACCGACGGCAAGGACGGCAACGCGGCCGTCCCCGCCTCCGCCTACACCCTCGCCGCGCTGCGCAACCTCGACGCCGGCGACACCCTCTCGGGCAAGTGGGCGGCCGTACGGTCGGAGACCGGTGCCCCGGTCCGTGTGGCGGACGCCGCCTCCTTCAGCCGCAAGGACGACGGGTTCGAGCAGGTCATGGCGTACTTCTGGGTCAACCAGGCGCAGGAGTACCTGCAGAGCCTGGGATTCGGCAGCGAACTGCCCGGCGCCAACGACCGCGTGCAGCCCGTGCGGATCAACCAGTGGGGCGCCGACAACTCCTTCTTCTCCGACAAGAAGGCCGAGATCCGCTTCGGCAAGGGCGGCGTGGACGACGCCGAGGACGCGGAGGTCATCGTCCACGAGTACGGGCACGCCGTGCACAACGCCCAGGTGCCCGGCTTCGGCACCTCGCCGGAGGCCGGTGCGATCGGCGAGGCCTTCGGCGACTTCCTGGCCGTCTCCGTCGGCGCGTACGCGGACGAGCAGTACGGCTGGCCGCGCAAGACCGACCTGGCCTGCGTGGGCGACTGGGACTCGGTGGAGTACAGCGCGGCCCCGCACTGCCTGCGGCGCGTGGACGGGAACAAGGTCTACGCCGACCGCGTCGGCGAGGTCCACGCGGACGGGGAGATCTGGTCCCGGGCCCTGTTTGATATTCGGCAGGCGCTCGGCGCGCGGACGGCCGGCCGGATCATCGTCGACGCCCAGTTCGGCTTCCGCCCGGACACGAGCTTCCAGGACGCGGCACTGACGACCGTCGCCACCGCGCAGCGCATGTACGGGGCGGACGCGGCGGCCGCCGTGCGCGCGGCCTTCCGGGCCCGGCAGATCCCCGGGGTGTAGGCGTGCGCAGGTGCCGCCGGCGCGGGCCGGCGGCACCTCGGAGGCGGGATGAACGTTCAGGCGTTGAGCAGGCGGTTGAAGAACGAGCGGTAGTGCTGGAGGGCCTGGCGCAGGTCCTCCGTCGCCACGTCGTCACCGCGCTGCCACTGCCCCTCCAGGTCCTGCTTGTGCGAGGCGAAGGTGCCGGCGAGGCTCTGCATCACCTCGGCCACCAGGGTGTCCGCCGAGGTGACCGCCTCGCGCGGGTCGTCGACGAAGCGTCCCTGGATCTCGCTCCAGGCCGTCCGGTAGCGCTCCGCGTCGGCGGTGTCGAGCAGGGGCTGCCCGTCACCGTTCCCGGCCGCTCCGGCTCCGGCGGCCACTCCGTCCCCGGACCCCTCCGCCGGCCGGTCCTCCGGCTCGTCGTCCGTGCGGTCCGTCAGGACCTCTTCGTCGTCCTCGTCCCGGTCGGCGGCGGATCCGCCGGACAGGGACTCCCCGGACAGGGACTCACCGGTCGCCTCGCCCGGGTAGGCCGGGGGGGCCGCGTCCGGTTCGCCGGCCGCGCCGGGTCCCGCCAGGTCCTCCGTGGTCAGGGGGGCTCCGCCCCGTATGTCGTCGTGGGTGCCCATGTCACCGGCTCCTCTGGTCCGTCAGCAGTTCGTCGAACAGGGCGCGGTAGTGCACCATCGCCGCGCGGAGTTCCTCCGTGGTCGCCCGGCCGTCCGCGCTGCGCGACCTGACCTCGTGCGCGGCCCGGTAGTGCTCCAGCGTCCGGCCGTGGTCGAC
Source organism: Streptomyces katrae (assembly GCF_002028425.1). Classification (GTDB taxonomy): domain Bacteria; phylum Actinomycetota; class Actinomycetes; order Streptomycetales; family Streptomycetaceae; genus Streptomyces; species Streptomyces katrae_A. The sequence continues at coordinate 6,835,314 of NZ_CP020042.1, forward strand.
CGACAGGTCACGGACGGCACCCTGGTACCCGTCGGTGGGGTAGCCGCGCTCCCGCATCAGCTTCGCCACCAGGTCGTCGGCCTCGTCGACCGCGCCCGCAGGCTGGTCCACGAAGTGCTCCTGGACCTCGCTCCACCGGTCGGCGAACTGGCGCCGCCGCTCGGGCGGCAGCTCCCGGATGTCGAGCTTGTCGTGCCGGACCTCGCGGGCGTGCAGGTCGCGCTCGGCGGCGAGGACGCCGCCCTTCTCCTCGACCGCGCGCTCGTACTCCGGTCCGAAACGGTGGCGCAGATGACGCCGTCGCGCGAGCAGCCCGAGGGTCACGGTGATGGCGAGCACCACGACCACGGCGACCACCACAACGGCTATGAGTGTGCTTGTCGACATCTCGGTCCTCCGTCCCGGGTTTGCGTCGCCCGCAGGGACGCGGCTGCCCACCCCGCCGGGCGGCAAACCGGCTCCGGCCGCCCCAAAAGGTGAACGGAGCCTCAGTACAGCGGATTGTGGCCCGGCGGTACGGCCTCCCCGGGCGGCACCGGGCCGGGGGCCGTGCCGTCGCCGAAGGGGCGGCCGCCGAGGGCGGCCCGGCCGTGCGGGGCGAGCCAGCCCCGGGCGTCGGGGCCGGCCGGCACGATGCCGGTCGGGTTGATGTCCGTGTGCACCAGGTAGTAGTGCCGTTTGATGTGGTCGAAGTCGATCGTGTCGCCGAAGCCGGGCGTCTGGAACAGGTCCCGCGCGTAGTCCCACAGGACCGGCATCTCGCTCAGCTTCCGCCGGTTGCACTTGAAGTGGCCGTGGTAGACGGCATCGAAGCGCACGAGGGTGGTGAAGAGCCGGACGTCGGCCTCCGTGATCGTGTCCCCGACCAGGTAGCGGGAGTGCTCCAGGCGCTCGGAGAGCCAGTCGAGCCGGTCGAACAGCTGCCGGTACGCCCGCTCGTACGCCTCCTGGGAGCCGGCGAACCCCGCCCGGTAGACACCGTTGTTCACGTCCCGGTACACCACCTCGTTCACCGTGTCGATCTGCGGGCGCAGCTCCCACGGGTAGAGCGCCGGGGCGCCCGCGCGGTGGTGGGCCGCCCACTGGAGCGACAGGTCGAGGGTGATCTGCGGGAAGTCGTTGGTCACCACCCGCCCGGTCGGGACGTCCACGATCGCCGGCACCGTGATCCCCCGGTCGTAGCCGGGGTCACGGGCGAGGTAGGCCTCCTGGAGCCGCTCGATGCCGAGCACCGGATCGCGGCCGCCCGGGTCCAGGTCGAAGCTCCAGCTGCGCTCGTCGTGGACCGGCCCGGCCACGGCCATGGGCAGGGCCTCCTCCAGCCCCAGGAGCCGCCGGACGATGATCGCCCGGTTCGCCCACGGACAGGCCCGGCTGACCACGAGGCGGTACCGTCCGGGCTCCACGGGGAAGCCGTCCCGGCCGTCCGCGGTGATCCGCGTGGTCAGGTACCGGTCGTCGCGGGAGAACTCCTGGCCCGAAGTCACGTAGCTCACGGCGGGCGCCTACCCGGAGCGGGCCGCGGTGAACGCGGACCCGCCGGCCCGGGCGCGGGCGGCGCACGCCCCCGGCGGGCACGGCGGCGCCCGCTCCCGGAGCCCCCGGACCCGTGCCCGCGGCCGGACTGGAGGAGAACGTTGCGGGAAGGACAGGATGCGGGCGCCCCGGACCCGGCGGACGCACTGTGAGATGGCTGTGAAGCGACGGGCCAGGGGGGTCCGGCGTGCGGGAAGAGTGCCGACAAGTTCTATATTCGTACGAACCATCCACGCGCGGCGGCCCGGCTGCGGTGATCAGGGGGGACGACAGGCATGGCGGACACCGACACCGTTCCGGGCACCCGGACGGGGTCCCGGAGCGCGCGCAAGCTCCAGCGCAAGGCACGCAGCCGCAAGCGCCTGGGCATAGCCGTGGCCGTCCTCGCCCTCGGCGGGGCGGCCGCCACGGCGTACGCGTTCACCCTCGGCGGCGCCCCCGCCCAGGGCGAGGCCAAGCTCGCCGCAGCGGAGAGCGCCGCCGAGGCGGCCGCCGCGGCGAAGGGCGCCGAGCAGCCCTGGGACGGCAAGGTCAAGGTGCTGGGCGACGGCTCCACCTCCTACACCGGGCCCCAGCCGGGACAGCTCAAGCCGGAGAAGCTCAAGCCCGGCGAGAAGCCGCCGCAGTTCGTGGTCTTCTCCTGGGACGGCGCCCTGGAGGGCGACGACCACCTCTTCTCGCACTTCCGTCAGGTGGCCAAGGAGAGCAACGCCCACATGACGTTCTTCCTCACGGGCATCTACCTCCTGCCCGACTCGAAGAAGATGCTCTACCGCCCCCCGCAGCACCCGCAGGGCTCATCCGCCATCTCCTACCCGACCGTGCCGCACGTGAAGTCCACCCTCGCGCAGCTGCGCGGCGCCTGGGCCGACGGCGACGAGATCGGATCCCACTTCAACGGGCACTTCTGCGGCCCCAAGGGCGGCGGGGACTGGAGCCCCGAGGAGTGGAAGAGCGAGATCGACCAGACGTACGCGTTCGTCAAGAACTGGAAGACCAACACCGGCTTCACCAATGAGGCCCCCCTGCCGTTCGACCCGGACCGCGAGGTCGTCGGCGGCCGCGCACCCTGCCTGGAGGGCCAGAAGAACCTGCTGACGGCGATCAAGCCGTACGGCTGGCGCTACGACGCGAGCTCTTCCGGCGACTTCCAGCTGTGGCCGTCCAAGCAGAGCGGCATCTGGAACTTCCCCCTCCAGCTCGTCCCCCTCCAGGGCAAGGAGCTGCAGGTCCTCTCCATGGACTTCAACTTCCTCTACAACCAGTCCGGCGACAGCACCAAGGGCGACCCGGCGAAGTACCGGGGCTGGGAAGCGCAGACCCGCTCCTCGTACCTGAACGGCTTCAACCGCGTCTACAACGGCAGCCGGGCCCCCATGTTCATCGGAAACCACTTCGAGGACTGGAACGGCGGCATCTACATGCAGGCCGTCGAGGACGTGATGCGGGACGTCTGCCCGCGCCAGGACGTGCGCTGCGTGTCCTTCAAGGAGCTGTCGGACTGGCTCGACGCCCAGGACCCCAAGGTCCTGGCCCAGCTGCGCATGCTCGATCCCGCGCAGGCGCCCGACTGGAACACGCTGGTCAAGTAGGCCCGCCGGGGCCGTTCCCGGCCCCGGCCCCGCCGCGGTCTACTTGACCGCCTTGATGTAGTCCGTCCACAGCCGCACCGCCCGGTCGCTGCCCGGCGTGCCCGGCGCGTCCCCGGCCAGCCCCGTCAGCGGCAGCGCGATCAGGTCCGTCAGCGCCATCCGGTAGACGACCACCGCCGTGGACTCCTGCGCGGTGTTCGCCACGAACCAGCCCGCCGTGTTCGCGGCGGTCGTCCCCGTCTTGCCGGCGGCACCCGGCTGCGCCTTGGCCGCCGCCTTCGCCGCCCCCTCGGTGACCGAGCTGCGCAGGGCCTCCGTCACCGACCGGGCCGTCTTCGCCGACATCGCCCGGACCGGCTTCGGCGCCTCCAGGGGCACCGCCGCCCCGTTGCGGGTGGCCGAGCGCACCGAGTACGGGTCGGTGTGCATGCCGTCGGCCGCGAAGGTCGCGTAGGCGCCGGCCATGCGGATCGCGCTGGGCTTGGAGTTCTCCCCGAGCGAGAACGTCGGGATCCGCGTCCCGAGGCTCGACGGCAGCAGACCGGCGCGCTCCGCGAACGACTCCACCCGGTCCAGCCCCACGTCGAGCCCGAGCTGGAGCATCGGGGTGTTCACCGAGTTCGCCACGGCCTGCTGGAGGGTCACCTGCCCCCAGCTCTTGTTCCCGTCGTTGTGGCCCTTGACCACCTTGCCGCTGCGGTCCCAGTACGGCCCCTCCGGCGTCTGCACGGTCACCTGGTCGTTGCCGTCGTACACCGTGGAGGGGGAGACGGGCGTGCGGTCCTTGCCGCGGGTGCGCACCACCCCCTCCTCCAGCGCCGCCGCGTACACCAGCGGCGTGAACGCCGTCCCGACCGGGATCGTCGTCGAGTTCGCCTGGTTGAACCCCTGCTTGAGGTAGTCGGGCCCGCCGTAGACCGCGAGCAGCCTGCCGTCCGCGGCCACGCTCGCCGCTCCGATCTTCGCGTGCGCGTCGGTCCCGGGCCGCTTCTCCGCGTCGAAGTCCTGCTGCGCCTTCTGCACGGCGTCGGTCAGCGCCGCCATCCGCGACCGGTCGAAGGTCGTGTAGATCTGGTAGCCGCCGAGGTCGAAGTCGGAGTCCTTGATGTGCCCCGCCTTGATCGCGTAGGCCTTGGCCAGTTCCACCAGGTAGCCGTTCTGCGCACCGGGCGTGCCGGCCGTGCCCGGGCCCGTGGGCTCCGGGAACGTCTTGTACGTCGCCCGCTCCGCGGGCGTGAGCGCCCCCGTCTCGACCATGCGGTCCAGGATCCAGCTCCAGCGCTCCACCGCCCGCTTGTGGTTCTCCGGGCCGAGCGTGGGGTCGTACAGGCCGGCGCCCTTGAGGAGGGAGGCGAGGAAGGCGCCCTCGCTGGCGTTGAGCTTCGAGACGTCCTTGCCGTAGTAGGCCTGGGAGGCGCGCTGGATGCCGTAGGTGCCGCGGCCGAACCAGCTGGTGTTGAGGTAGTCCTGCAGGATCTGCTTCTTGCCGGTCTGGTTGTCCAGCTTCAGGGCCAGCAGGATCTCGGTGAACTTCCGCGAGAGGGTGCGGTCCTGGTTCAGGTAGGCGTTCTTCACGTACTGCTGGGTGATGGTGGACCCGCCCTGGGTCTCGCCGCCGGTGAGCGCGGCGCGCACGGCGCGCATGACCCCGGAGGGGGAGACCCCGGGGTCGGTGTAGAAGCTGGCGTTCTCGGCCGCGAGCACGGCCCCCTGGACCTTGGGGGGCACCTTGTCCAGGGGCATCTCCTGCCGGCTGACCCAGCCGGTCCGGGCCATGGTGGAGCCGTCGGCCCAGTAGTAGACGTTGTCCTGTTGTGTGGCGAAGGAGTTGAGGTCGTCCGGTATGTCCGTGGTGGCGTACGCGATGCCGACGAAGGCGACGAGACCCGTGAACAGGTACAGGAAGGCGCCCAGCCACTGGCGCCAGGAGGGTATCCAGCGGCGCCAGCCGCTGCGCCCGGGCCTCGGGTACGCCGGCCGCATCCGCCGCAGCAGCGGGCGCACCCGGGCGGCGGCGGGACCGAGCACCCGCTCCAGAACCGGCGCGAGCGCCCGCAGCCGGCCCGCCCCCGCGCGGGGGCGACGGCGCGCCCCCGGCCCGCTCCTGCGGCCCGGGGAGGCCGCCGTGCCGGCGTCCGAGGACGCGCGTCTGCCCCGAGACCGGCCCCTTCCGCCCGTATCGTGCCTGGCCACTGCGGATGCTCCCTCTTCCGTGCTTTCCCGGACACCCTAGATGCATTTGCTGTGAGCCGTTCCAGGGGTCCACGGCCGGCGCCCCCCGCCGCCGGGGGCCCCTCCGCATGCAGAAGCGGAGTCGGACGGCTGCGCCCGCGGGCGGCTCCTACAGGGCATCCGGTGACAAACCGGAACGCGGAGAATCGCTCGGCTAGTTGTGCGAAAATTCCGTCCTCCCGGTCCGTGTGGACCGGGTGACAAGGGGAAAACAGTGATACCTAAGAGGTTCAGGCCCGCCGCCATCGCGGCCCTGACCGTGGCCCTGGCGTCCGGGGGGTTCTTCGCCTACTCGGCGAACGCCGTCTCCGGCCCCGTAGCGGCCGACCAGGCCACCACCGATGCCTTCGGGCGCCTCGCGGACGACGTGCTCTCGCAGCGCACCCAGGCACTGGTCGACGGCCAGACCGTGCGCCACGGCCACGGCCAGGGGGGCAAGAAGAAGGCCCGCATGTCGGACGGGCTGAAGAAGGAACAGGACGCGGCGATCCAGTCGCTGCGCGACCGCAAGACGCGGCTGGCCCAGCTGGGCGAGGTCTACAGCGGCGCCGACACGAAGGTGACCGTCGACCGCGCCACGGTGACCGGGGGCAAGGCGACCGTCCAGGTCACCGAGCAGACCACGCTCACCTACAAGAAGGTGCAGGGGGACGAACCCTCCACCACCGACTTCAAGACGCGCTACGAGCTCAGCCTCACCGGCAAGAAGGGCGGTGACTGGGAGCTCCAGACGATCAAGTCCCAGGAGGACGGCCCCGTCGCGGTCAACGAGCCCGTCGCCGCCAAGGCGGCCGTCGTCACGGACGACGGCAACCAGTACCCGGACGGCACGCCCGCGTCCACCAAGTACCCGGCGACGGCCAAGCCCAAGACGCTGACCGGCGGAGCGTACGACTACGCGGCCATGGCGCAGTACGCCGAGAAGTACTGGAGCAACTACAACCCGGCGTACCGCAAGTTCAGCGGCAACGGCGGCGACTGCACCAACTTCATCAGCCAGGCGCTGAAGGCGGGCGGATGGAAGCCGGTACCGGGCACCTCCACGGACTACCGCAACTGGTGGTACGACGGCACCCGCCAGTCCGACTCGTGGGTCGGCGCCAACGAATGGGCCTGGTTCACGCTGTCCAACCAGCGGGCCGCCAACCTGGCCAACGTCTACCAGCTGGACGTCGGCGACATCCTGCAGGCGGACTTCAACCGGGACGGGTCCAAGGACCACTCCATGATGGTGACGTACCGCAGCAAGGCCGGCATGCCTTACCTGACGTACCACTCCACCAACACCTACCGGAAGTCGCTCGCGAGCATCCTGGCGTCCTACCCGAACGCCGTGTACTACGCGTACCGCACCTGACGGACGGCCCTTCCGGGCGCCCCTCGGCCCCTTCCTCCGCGCAACCACCGCGGCGGGAGGGGCCTTTTTGCGTCCGCGGCCGAAATGCCTCCGGCCGGCGCCGCAAACATCCCGCCGAGAAAGATCACTGCATCGAGGTAACGCCCACGGAGTTTCAAGGTCCAATGGGCCGATCGGCCGTTACTGTTCCTCAGGATCTGGACGGATTCCCGGATATTCATCCTCTTTTTCCGGTTTACGAAGGAGAGCTCGTCCGATGACCATTGACACCAGCCCCGAAGCGCAGCTGCAGGAACCTCCCCAGCAGCAGAGCCTCAGCACGGCCGCCGCCCGCAACCTTGCCACCACCACCAAGTCCGCCCCGCAGATGCAGGAGATCACCTCCCGGTGGCTGCTGCGGATGCTCCCCTGGGTGGAGACCAAGGGCGGCACCTACCGGGTCAACCGCCGCCTGAGCTACACCGTCGGCGACGGCACCATCGAGTTCGTCCAGGACGGCGCCAGCGTCCGCGTGATCCCCCAGGAGCTCGGCGAACTCGCCCTGCTGCGCGGCTTCGACGACGTCCAGGTCCTGACCGCCATCGCCGACCGCTGCGTCCAGCGCGACTTCCGGGCCGGCGAGGTCCTCGTCGAACGCGGCACCCCCGCCGACCAGATCCACCTCATCGCCCACGGCCGCATCAGCCAGACCTCCGTCGGCAAGTACGGCGACGAGGTGGCCGTGGCCGTACTCGCCGACGGCGAGCGCTTCGGCGAGAACGCCCTCCTCGACGCCGACGCCACCTGGGACTACACCGCCACCGCCGACACCCCCGGCACCCTGCTCACGCTCTCCCGCGCGGAGTTCGCCGCCGTCCTGGCCCAGGCGCCCCACCTCCAGGAACACATCCGGAAGTTCAGCTCCCTCCCGCTCCAGCGGCAGAACCGTCACGGCGAGGCCGAGATCGCGATGTCGGCCGGCCACACCGGCGAGGCCGAACTCCCCGGCGCCTTCGTGGACTACGAGCTCAACCCCCGCGAGTACGAGCTCTCCGTCGCGCAGACCGTCCTGCGCGTCCACACCAGGGTCGCGGACCTCTACAACGGGCCGCACAACCAGACCGAGGAACAGCTCAGGCTCACCATCGAGGCGCTGCGCGAGCGCCAGGAGCACGAGCTGATCAACAACCGGGAGTTCGGCCTGCTCCACAACGCCGACTTCAAGCAGCGGATCCAGACCCACTCCGGCCCGCCCACCCCGGACGACCTCGACGAGCTCCTGTGCCGCCGGCGCGGCACCCGCTTCCTGTTCGCGCACCCGAAGACGATCGCGGCGATCGGGCGCGAGTTCAACGCGCGCGGGCTCTACCCGGACCACGTCGACCTCGGCGGACAGCAGGTGCCGGCCTGGCGCGGGGTCCCGATCCTGCCCTGCAACAAGATCCCCATCACCAAGGAGAACACCAGCTCCATCCTGGCCATGCGCCCCGGCGAGGACAACCAGGGCGTCATCGGCCTGCGCCAGACCGGCCTGCCGGAGGAGTACGAGCCGGGCCTGTCCGTGCGCTTCATGGGCATCGACGAGCGGTCGATCATCTCCTACCTGGTCTCCACCTACTACTCCGCCGCCATCCTCGTGCCCGACGCGCTCGGCGTGCTGGAGAACGTGCAGATCGCCCGCAGGCGCGACTGACGGACCCGCCGCCGGCCACACGGCCCGGACCCTCCCGCGGCCGACCGAGCACGCCCGGGAGCCCGGGCCGGCCCACCCACCTCACCAAGGAGCCACGGATGCCCGATCCCGGGCCTTCCCCCCTGCAGTCGGTCCTGCCCTCCCGGCCGGTGCTGCCCTTCGGAACCGCCGCGCCGGTGGCCGAGGCCCCGGCCGTGCACCCGCCGGAACCCGCCGGGCCCGCGCACTCGGCGGCCGCCCTGGAACGGGTCCTGCGCGGCCCGAGCGGCCTGGGCACGGTCAGCCTGCACTGGACCCGGACCGAGGAAACCCCGGCCGCCGCCGAAACCCCGGCCGCCGCCGAGCCCCCGGCGCCGGCGGCCAGCCGGCCGATCCCCGGCCTCTACCACCACCCGGTACCCGAACCCGACCCCGTCCGCGTGGCGGAGCTCAGCCGGCGGATCAAGGCGTGGGCCGTGGACGAGGTGCAGGCGTTCCCCCCGGAATGGGAGGACCAGTTCGACGGCTTCTCCGTGAGCCGCTACATGGTCGCCTGCCACCCGGACGCGCCCACCGTCGACCACCTGATGCTCGCCGCCCGGCTGATGGTCGCCGAGAACGTGGTCGACGACTCCTACTGCGAGGACGGCGCCACCCCACCCGACGTCGGCGGCCGGCTGCTCCTGGCGCACACCGCCCTCGACCCGGTCCACACGACGCAGGAGTACCAGCCGGCGTGGGAGGAGTCCCTTTCCTCGGACGCCGCCCGCCGCTCCTACCGGTCGGCGATGGCGTACTTCACCCAGCTCGCCACCCCTGCCCAGTCGGACCGCTACCGGCACGACATGTCCCGGCTGCACATGGGGTACCTCGCCGAGGCGGCGTGGGACGCGACCGAGTACGTCCCGGAGGTGTGGGAGTACCTGGCGATGCGCCAGTTCAACAACTTCCGCCCCTGCCCCACGATCACCGACACCGTCGGCGGCTACGAACTCCCGGCGGAGCTCCACGCGCTGCCCGCCATGCAGCGGGTGATCGCGCTCGCCAGCAACGCCACCACCCTCGCCAACGACCTCTACTCGTACATGAAGGAACTCAAGAGCCCCGGCAAGCACCTGAACCTGCCGGTGGTCATCGCCGAGAAGGAGGGCCTCTCCGACAAGGAGGCCTACCTGAAGGCGGTCGAGGTCCACAACGACCTCATGCACGAGTTCGAGGCCGAGGCCGCCGCGCTCGCCGCGGCCTGCCCCGACCCGCGCGTGGCCCGCTTCCTGAAGGGCGTGGCCGCCTGGGTCGACGGCAACCACTACTGGCATGCCTCCAACACCTACCGATACACCCTGCCCGATTTCTGGTAAACGAGGGGACCTATTCCATGACCAGCACCGTCAGCACCAGCCCGTTCATCCCCGCACCCGCGACGCCCTACCAGGGCGACATCGCCCGCTACTGGAACGAGGAGGCCAGGCCCGTGAACCTGCGCCTCGGCGACGTCGACGGCCTTTACCACCACCACTACGGCATCGGCGCCGTCGACCACGCGGCCCTCGGGGACACCGAGGACAGCGAGTACGAGAAGAAGCTGGTGGCCGAACTGCACCGGCTGGAGTCGGCGCAGGCCGAACTCCTCCTGGACCACCTCGGCGCCATCGGCCGCGACGACATGCTCGTGGACGCCGGCTGCGGCCGCGGCGGCTCCATGGTGATGGCCCACCAGCGCTTCGGCTGCAAGGTCGAGGGCGTCACGCTCTCCGCCAAGCAGGCCGACTTCGGCAACAACCGCGCCCGTGAGCTGGGCATTGAGGAATCGGTTCACTCCCGGGTCTGCAACATGCTCGACATGCCCTTCGAGACCGGTCAGGCCGCCGGTTCCTGGAACAACGAGTCCAGCATGTACGTCGACCTGCACGACCTGATGGCCGAGCACTCCCGCGTCCTCGCCGTGGGCGGACGCTACGTCACCATCACCGGCTGCTGGAACCCCCGCTACGGCCAGCCCTCGAAGTGGGTCTCCCAGATCAACGCCCACTTCGAGTGCAACATCCACTCCCGCCGCGAGTACCTGCGCGCCATGGCCGACAACCGCCTCGTCCCCCAGGCCGTGATCGACCTGACCCCGGACACCCTCCCCTACTGGGAGCTGCGGGCCACGTCCTCGCTGGTCACCGGGATCGAGGAGGCGTTCATCGAGTCCTACCGGGACGGGTCCTTCCAGTACGTCCTGATCGCCGCCGACCGCGTCTGACCCGCCGGCGGCCGCCGACAGCCGACCGCCGGCCGCCGCACACGGACGCCGGGCCCGTCACGACGGGCCCGGCGTCCGCCTGCCGGTTCAGCTGTCCTGGAGCGTGGCCACCAGACCCGCGACGAGGTGCGCCCGCTCGGCCATGGAGCCGATCAGCAGGTACTCGTGATCGGCGTGGGCACCGCCGCCGACCGCGCCCAGACCGTCCAGCGTCGCAACCCCCAGCGCCGCCGTGAAGTTGCCGTCGCTGCCGCCGCCCACCGCCCGGCCCTCGATGCCGGGCAGCAGCCGCTGCGCCACGGCGAAGAGCCCGGCCGCCGCCGACTCGGGCATCGGCGGGCGGGTGATCGACCCCTCCACCGTGATCCGCGCCCCCGGCAGGTGCGGAGCCAGGCCCGCGAAGGCGGACTCCACGCGCTCGCGCTCCTCGGCCGACTCCACGCGGACGTCCACCACGACCGTGGCCTCCGCGGGGACGACGTTCTCCAGGGTGCCCGCGGCCGCGACCGTCGGGGTGACGGTGGTACCGGCTTCGGGGCGGCCGAACGCCGTGATGTCCAGCACCTGGTGGGCCGCCTCGACCAGGGCGTTGATCCCGGCCGCGGGCTCCAGCCCGGCGTGGGAGGCCCGGCCGGCGATGGACACCTGGAAGGCGCCGCAGCCCTTGCGCCCGGTCTTCAGGCCCCCGCCGTCGGCGGCGCCCTCCAGTACCAGGACGGCGCCGCAGGCCAGGGCGCGCTCCTCCAGGAGGGCCCGGGAGGAGCGGGAGCCGACCTCCTCGTCGGCGGTCATCAGGATCTCTACGCCCGACCGGTCGGCGAGGGTCGCCAGCCCGTGGACCGCCTGCACGATGCCGCCCAGCATGTCGAACACCCCGGGGCCCGTCACCCGGCCATCGGCGACCGTGAACGGGCGCCGCTCCAGGGTGCCCAGCGGGAACACCGTGTCGTGGTGTCCGAGGAGCAGCACCTTCGGCTCGCCACCGCCCGACCAGTGGACGTGCGGACCGGCCTCGCTCTCGACCAGCACCGCGTGGCCGCCCAGACGGTGCTCGATGATCCCGGCCACGGCCTTCGCCGAGGCCGCGAGGGCCGCCACGTCACGGGACGGGGACTCGACCTCCACGAGCGTGCGCAGGTCCTCGATCATCGCGTCGACGCTCACCCCGGCGTCCTTCTGCATCGTCACGTCGCACAGGGTAGTACTCCGTGCGCGACGGCGGAGATCCGGTCCAGGAGCCGGACGGCGCCCCGGCGGGGGAGTCCTGCCGGGGCGCCGGAGGCCTCAGGCGGGCACGGCCTCCCGGGGCAGCGGGGCCGGCGCGGCCAGGCGGCCCGTGCGGTGCAGCCCGTACAGCGCGGCGGTGCAGCCGAGTCCGAGCGCGAACAGCGCCAGCCAGGGCAGGGCCGACATCCCCGCCGCGCGGGCCGCGTCCAGCGCCGCCCCCGTGAGCAGGTTCCCCAGCGCGATGCCCACCCCGCAGACGGTGTTGTACAGCCCGTAGTGCGTGGCGACCAGGCGGTCCCCGGAGAGGCGGACGATGGTGTCCATCTCGAAGGGGTAGGCGATCATCGTCCCCACGGCCAGCAGCAGCGCCGACAGCGCCGGCGGCACCGCCGCGAGCAGCCGCGTCCCCGTCACCGACTCCGGCGCCGGCAGCGCCGTGGCGGCCAGCAGCGGCAGGAAGGCCGCGCCCATGGCGAACAGCCCCCAGGCCAGGGCCCGTCCCGGCTCCATCCTGGCCTTGCACCAGGCGGTGACCCGGGTCTGGAAGAGGATCGTGCTCAGGCCGGAGACGGCGAACAGCACCGCCACCGCCGCGGAGGCGAACCGGCCCTCGCCGCCGATCCGGCGGACCTCCAGCGGCAGTGCCATGTACACCTGGAAGGTCATCACGTACGAGCCGATCATCGCCACCGAGAACAGCAGGAACGGCCGGTTGCGCAGGATCCCGCGCCACTGCGCCAGCACCCCTTCCCGCTGTTCCGGGGCGCGTTGCGCCGGGGAGACCTCGCCGCGCCGCTGCGGCAGGGCCCGGATCTGCACCAGGCTCAGCACCGCGAAGATCCCGGCGGCCACCAGGCAGGTGACGCGGAAGTCCACGCCCGTCAGCACCATGCCGACCAGGGGGCCCAGCAGGATCCCGGCCTGGTAGAAGACGTTGAACAGGGCGAAGGCCTCGACCCGGCGCTCGCCCGCGTCGGCCGCCAGGTAGGCGCGGCTGGCCGGGTTGAACAGGGCCCCGGCCAGGCCCGTCGCGGCGGAGGCGGCGACCAGCGCGGGCACAGAGTCCACCAGGCCGAGCGTGGCGAACCCGGCGACGCGCAGCACCAGCCCCGCGACGATCATCGGCTTGTAGCCGAGCCGGTCGGCGAGGGTGCCCCCGACGAGGAACATGCCCTGCTGGCTGAAGTTGCGGACGCCGAGGATCAGCCCGACCGTCCAGCCCGCCAGCCCGAGCGGCCCGGCCAGATGGGTGGCCAGGTAGGGCATGAGCATGTAGAAGCCGAGGTTGATGGTGAACTGGTTCACCATCAGCAGCCGGACGCTGCGCTCGTACGTGCGGACCTGTGCGAGGGTGCCCTTCATCAGGCCGACACCTCCGCCGCGGCCAGGGTGAGCGGGTCGACCACGGAGGTGCAGCGGGTCCACCGCGTGACCTCCTTCTCGTCCAGCCGTCCGATCCTGTCGGGCTCCGGCGCCGGCGGGGAGTCGAGCAGGCCGTGGGCGGCGCAGTAGTCGTCGTCGTAGACGGTGCCGAGGTAGCGCTGGGGCCCGTCGGGGAAGACGGCCGCGATCCGGGCCTCCGGGGGGAGGGTGCGGGCCAGCCATCCGGCGACCAGGGCGACCGCGCCGACGCTCCAGCCGCCGGTGGCGTAGTGGGAGGAGGCCAGCTCGCGGCAGGTCCACACGGCCTCTCCCGGGGCGACCCAGTGGACCTCGGAGAACTGCTCGTAGGCCACGTTGCGGGGGTAGATGCTGGAGCCCAGGCCGCGCATCAGCCGGGTGCGGGCGGGCTGGCCGAAGATGGTGGAGCCGACGGTGTCCACGCCCACCACCTTCAGGTCCGGGTAGAGCTGCCGCAGGGCGCGCGAGACGCCCGCCGAGTGGCCGCCGGTGCCGACGCTGCACACCAGGACGTCGATGTGGCCGAGTTCGGTGGCCAGTTCGAGGGCGAGCGGGGTGTAGGCGGTGGTGTTGTCCGGGTTGTTGTACTGGTCCGGGCACCAGGAGCCGGGGTGCTGCCCCAGCAGTTCGGTGACCCGGTCCCGGCGCGCCTGCTGCCAGCCGCCGGCCGGGTGGGGTTCGCAGACGACGTCGACCCGGGCCCCGTACGCGGTCAGCAGCCGGGTCATGGACGGCTCCAGGCCGGGGTCGGTGACCAGGGTGACGGGGTGTCCGTAGACCATGCCCGCCAGGGCCAGGCCGAGGCCCAGGGTGCCGCTGGTGGACTCGATGATGCGGGCTCCCGGCTCCAGGTCCCCCCGGGCGCGGGCACGTTCGACCATGTGCAGGCCGGGGCGGTCTTTGATGCCGCCGGGATTGAAGCCCTCCAGCTTCGCCCAGAAGCCGCGCCCCGCCGGGGACAGGGGCTCGGAGACGCGCAGCAGGGGGGTGTTGCCGACCAGCCCGGAGAGGGTGGTGCGGACGGGAGGAGTGACGTCGGTGGCCGAAGAATGCATGGTTCCGCTCTCGTGTGATGGGTGCGTCGGAGATAGCTCTCGGGAAGAGTCGTGCCGTGGCAGGGCGGGGTTCCCCGTGGGGCGTGCGCAGCCTCGGTGAACGGGCTCACGGGAGCGGTCTAGAGCCGCCATCGGCAGACGGCGGTCAGCGTGGAACGTCCGCAGCGGGCCCGGGCGGGACCCGCGGCGCCGGCGGTCACGGGCCCCGGGGCCGCCTGGTACCGGGCCCGGCCGACGGGCAGGGGGGTGCCGGAGCGGGTGGAAGGGGCCGGGTCGGAGGGGGAGCGGCCGAAGCCGTGGGCCGGGTCGGGGTGCCGGTGTCCTTCAGCGCCCGTGGGTCCGGGCTGGAGCACGGTTTGAGCGGCTGACGAGCCGTCCGCGACGTGCGGGTGCGTCAGGGAGGCGCAGGAGAGGGAGGCGAAGAGCAGGGCGCCGAGCAGGCTGACGAGCAGCGCCCCGAACCCGGTCGTACCGGGGCGAGCCGGGCGGGTGGGGGGATGGGCGGGCACAGTTCCTCCGTGCGGCGGGCGCCCCTCGGCCCGGGAGGGGCGGGAGCGGCGGCGGGATCGCGGGGGGACGGCACCCGGGCGGCACGGCTGGGCGTGCGGGGGTGCCGGCGGCGTGATCCCGGCCTATACGCGCAGGACGGCGGAGCTTCCCGTGAGCGGCGGGACGGTGCCGGCGGCGCTCGCGCCCGCGCGGGCCGCCTCGGGGCCGCGGGGTACGTCCGCCGGGGCGCAGTGCGCGACGGGGGACGCCGGGGCGGGCGGGGCGTCGACGGCGTGGCCGGCCCGTGGCGGCAGGGGCGCGCACTCGTGCACCGGGTGCGCGGGGTCGTGCCGCCCGGCGGCGGTCCCGGCCGGGGCGGAGGCCCCTGCGGGGTCCGCGGTGCCGGCCTGCGTCACGACGCCGACGGTGGCGGGGGCCGCAGGCGTGTCGCCCGACGTGTCCGTGGCGTCCGCACGCGGGGCGATGCCGCCGGTGGCGGTGGCGGTGGCGGTGGCGGTGGCGGTGGCGGTGGCGGTGGCGTCGGCGTCGGCCGGAGGCGTGGCGTCGGCCCGTGGTGTGCGGGTCCGGGGTGTGGTGTCGGTGCGGGAAGTGGTGCGCGCCGCACGTGCGGTGGTGGTCCGGGCTGTGGCGGCCGGGGCCGTGTCCGTGGTCCGGGCGGTGGAGTGGTCGGTCGTGCTGTGGGAGCCGCCCGTGCCGTGGGCGCAGACCAGGGCCAGGAGCAGCAGGGCCAGCCCGAGCAGCTGCGACAGGCCCGCCGACGAGCGGGCCCGCGGAGTGCGGGGGGACCGGGCTGTGACCACGGCGTGATCCTAGCGTTTCCCCCGCGTGATGACCGGGCGCGAATCGGACAATCGCCCGCCGGCTTCCGGTGCGGCCGGCCCCGGGGTCAGGGCCGCGGTTCCCGTGCGTCCAGCTCCCGTGCGTCCAGCGGGATCCTCCAGGCGTTGCGCCGCCGTACGGCGTGCAGTTCGGCCTCCAGCGGGCTCGGGGGCACCGTGAGGACGGGGCACGGCGCGTGCGCCAGGCAGTACCGGGCCACCGACGGCCGCAGGGCGCCCAGCAGCCCGCCGCGCGGTCCGGCGCCGACCACCAGCAGGTCCTCGCCGTCCCGTACGGCGTCGACCAGCGCGGCCCCCGGCAGGCCCCGGACCGCCTGCCCGGCCAGGGTGACGCCCGGTCCGCCCGCTCCGAAGGCCGCGTCCAGGGCCTCCCGCAGCCGCTCGACCGCCGCCGCGCGGCACTCGGGCAGGGGCGAGCACACGCAGGAGGTACGGCTGCCCAGGCCCCCGCCCGGAGCCTGCCAGGCCAGTACCGCCCACAGCTCCGCCCCCCGCAGCCGGGCCTCGACGGCGGCCCGGTGCAGGGCCGTCAGGCTCCCCGGGCTGCCGCTCACACCCGCCACCACGCGTCGCCGCACCGCCGCTCCTCCCCAGCCGCCCGCCCGCCGGGGTCCGGCGGGCCGTGTCCGGGCTCCATTCAACGGCAGGTCCGGGCCGACGGGCCGTCAGAAGCCCGTAAGGAACCGTGCCCGGGGCGTCAGGGTCCCGTCAGGAGGGCCGGGGCGCCCCGGGAAGCGTCCGGCTCAGGCGGGTTCCGGGGTCGCGCGGACCAGGACCAGCGAGCCCTCGTACGTGCTCTGCGTCCGCAGGTGGCCGTGGCGGGCGTCCCAGGCGCCGGAGGCCAGGTCGCGGCGCAGGCTCTCGTCGAAGCGCTCCCGCACCCCGTCGTCGACGAAGCTCCACGCCGAGCAGGCCTGGCGGGCGGCCGGGTCGAGGAGCATCTCGGGACGCCCGTAGTAGGCCTCGTTGAAGCCGTCGGTGCAGTCCAGCGGGACCGGCACGGTGTGGACCGTGCCGGTGCCGCCCAGGGCCGCCGCGATGTCCTCCACGCGCGGGTAGCGCCGGGCCTCGGTGTCCAGGACCTCCGGCGCGTACTCGTACAGCCAGAAGTCGCGGACCAGCGACGGGGCGCAGGTGAGCACGACCACCGGTCCCCGGGTGACCCGCCGCATCTCGCGCAGGCCCCTGGTGACGTCGCTCCACTGGTGCACGCTGAACAGGGTCATCGCCGCGTCGAACGCGCCGTCCGCGAAGGGCAGGTCCTCGGCGACGGCGTCGACGGCGCGCACCAGCCGGGCCGGCCGACGGAGGCGCATGGACCGCGAGGGCTCGACCGCGGTCACCTCGCGGGCCGCGTTCTCGTACGATCCGGCGCCGGCGCCGACGTTGAGGACCGTGCGGGCGTCGCCCAGGGCCTCGGCGATGAAGCGCGCGATACGGGTGTCGGGCCGCCGGAACGAGGAACAGCCGGAGCCGATGGCTCCGTAATCGACGTCCCCGGCGCTGCCGTCCTGAGTGCGTACATTCATGGATGCATCCTGCATCCACGAGGGCCCGTTCGTACACGGCCTTGCAGATGCTTGTGGAAACAGCCATATGGATGGCAGGTGTGGAATGGAGGATGGTCCGGTCCTGAAGCCCCGCGCGAGGGGACGCCCCGTCAGTGCGCCCCGTCGGTCCGCCCGGTCAGTGCACCCCGGCACCGGGCGGCAGCACCGGGAGGCGGAGCACCAGGCGGGCGCCGGCGGGGGAGGGCTCGGCCGTCAGCGTGCCCCCGTGATGGGCGGCCAGGTCGCGGGCGATGGCCAGCCCGAGGCCGGCGCCGCCGTGGTCGCGGCTGCGGGCGTCGTCGAGCCGGGTGAACCGTTCGAAGACCCGCTCCCGGTCGGCGGCCGGGATGCCGGGCCCGTCGTCGCACACCTCCAGGACGGCGGTCCGCGCGTCCGGCGGGCCCGAGGTGCGCAGCGCGAGCTCCACCCGCCCGGCGGCGAACCGCTGGGCGTTGTCCAGCAGGTTGGTCACCACCCGGCTCAGCCACAGCTCGCTGCCCTCCACCACGACCCCGTCCCCGGCCCGGACGCGCACGGGCACCCGGTCGCCCAGCCGCGCGTCCACCGCGTCCCGCACCAGGCCGCCCAGGTCCAGCGGGACGGACGCGGCGGGCTGGGCCGCGTCGATACGGGCGAGCAGGAGCAGGTCGGAGCAGAGCCGCTCCAGCCGGTCGGTGTCCTCCAGCGCCCCACTGATCAGCTCCGGCCACAGCTCGGGGTCCCGGACCGCCAGCGCCACCTCCAGCTGGGTGCGCAGCACGGTCAGCGGGCTGCGCAGTTCGTGCGAGGCGTCGGCGATGAACTGGCGCTGGCGGGTCCCGGAGGACTCCAGCCGGTCCAGGGTGGTGTTCATCGTCCGGGCCAGCCGGGCCACCTCGTCCCCGGTGGGCGGCACCGGGACGCGGCGGTGCAGGTCGCGGTCGCTGATCTCGGCGACCTCGGCGCGGATCGCCTCGACGGGCCGCAGCGCGCGGCCGGTGACCCGCCAGGTCACCAGAGCCACGAGCGCCAGCAGCAGCGGCCCGCCGACGACGAGCGCGGCGGTGGTGGTGTCGTCGGCGGCGTCGACGTCCCGCAGCGAGGTCCCGACGTAGACGGAGACCAGGCCGTCGGGCGTCTGCGTGGTGACCTCGACCACCCGCTGGCGGTGCTCGCCGCCGAGCGGGCGGATCCGCCAGGTGTGGAACAGCGTGCCCGGGCGCCGGGCCCCGGCGGCGGGTCCCAGCGCGGGCAGGCCGGCCAGGTTCGGGGTCGCGCGCAGCACCCGGCCGCGGGCGTTGACCACCTGGACGAAGTCGGTGCCGTGCAGGGGTGCCCGCATCCGGTCGAGGCGGCCGCCGGCCGCGAGCTGCGCGATGGCCACCGCCTGCTCCTCGGCGTCGCGCTCGGCGTTGCGCAGCATGCCGGCCCGCAGCAGCCCGAGCAGCGCGACCGAGGCCACGGCCAGGGCGACGGCCACCACGGCGACGGCGCCCGCGGTGGCCCGCGCGCGGACGGTGACGGGCCGCAGCCCGCGCAGGCGCGACCGCAGCCGGCGCGGCAGCGTCTTCAGGGAGCGGGGGCCGCGCCCCGCGACGTCAGCCACCGTCGGCCGCCAGCCGGTACCCGACGCCCCGCACGGTCTCCAGGGCGGACCGGCCGAACGGGGCGTCGATCTTCCGGCGCACCGCGCTGACGTGCACCTCGACCACGTTCGGATCGCCGTCGAAGGCGCTGTCCCACACCTGCTCCAGGATCTCCCGCTTGGGCACCACCTCGCCGGGCCGCCGGGCCAGGTACTCCAGCACCGCGAACTCCCTCGCCGTCAGCCGTATCTCCGTCTCCCCGCGCGAGCACAGGTGGCGGGCCGGGTCCAGCAGGAGGTCGCCGAGGAGCAGGGCCTGCGGGCCGCGGCGGCCCGTGCGCCGGCCCAGCGCGCGCAGCCGGGCGACCAGGACGAGGTAGGAGAACGGCTTGGAGAGGAAGTCGTCGGCGCCGGTGTCCAGGGCCTCCGCCTCGTCGTACTCGCCGTCCTTCGCGGTGAGCATCAGGATCCCGGCCTCGTTGCCGGCCGCGCGCAGCCGGGCGCACACCCGGTAGCCGTTGAGGCCGGGCAGCATGATGTCGAGCACGATCAGGTCGTAGTCGTGCTCGCAGGCCAGCCACAGCCCCTGCGGGCCGTCGTGGGCCACGTCCACCGTGAACCCCTCGGACTGCAGGCCCCGCTGCAGGGCGGCGGCCAGCCGCCGTTCGTCCTCCACCACCAGTACGCGCATGCCGACCAGGGTCTCAGGCCCGGCCGGCGGCTTGCTGAAGAGGTCTTCAGCGGGCTTCAGGTGGGCTTCAGCATCGCCTCGGCAGGCTCTGCGACGAGCCGGGTGCGGTGCCCGGCGGTCTTCCGAGGAGTCCCGCCATGTCAGAGTCCTTCCCGCAGCCCGAGCAGACCTCCGGACCGGAGCCCGAGGCCGTGGCCGGTGAGGGCCCGGCCAAGCGCAAGGGCCGCCTCGCCCGCGTGGGCCGTGTGGTGCCCCGTGGCGCGGGCGCGCGCTGGGCGGTGGCCGGGGCGGCCGCCGCGGTGATCGTGGGCGGCGGGGCCGCGGCCGTGGCGGTCGCGGGCCACCACCACGGGCACCACGAGCCGATGGCGAAGGACGGCCGCCCGGGCTGGTCCGCGCCCGACCACGAGGGCGGTCACGGCGGCGGCCACGGACCCAAGGGCGAGCGCCCCCACCCGAGGGACCCGAAGGTCCGCGACGGGGCCGCCGGCGCGCGCGGGGAGTCCGCGAAGAAGCGTGCGGGGGCTCCCGTCCCGCTGCCCGCCCTGCCCATCGACCAGGCGGCGCAGAAGGCGGCCGCGACCGTGCCCGGCGGCAAGGTCGAGGCCCTGCGGGCGGTCCCCCAGCAGGGCGGCGGCAGCGCCTGGCAGGCCGTGGTGCTGGGCCCGGACGGCGTCCGCCACGCGGTGACCCTCTCCGGCACCGACGGCACCCCCACCGCGAACACCCCGCTCGCCCAGGGCTGAGCCCCGCCGCGGCGGCCCCGCCGGGGCCCGGTAGCGGACGCCCGGGCAGGTCCCCCCCGGCCCGGGTCGTCCCGCGCCCCCGGCACGCACCGCGCGTCCCGGGGGCCGTGCCGGGTGAGGACGCGCAGAATGGAGGGGGCCTCCGCCGCGTGGGCGGGCGGCCACGGCGTGCCCCGGGCAGAGGAGGCCACTCGTGCCGTCGGACCAGCCGGGGGGCGCGCGGGCACCCGGGCCGATCCCGTCGGAGCCGGGGTCCCTGCTGGAGCACGTGCCCGTCGCCGTCCTCGGCCTCGACACGGCCGGGCGGGTCCGTTACTGGGGCCCGGGCGCGCAGGACCTCTTCGGGTACGAGGCCGGCACCGCGCTCTCCCGGCCCGCCGCGGCCCTCTTCCCCGCCCCCGCCGAGGGACCCGGCCCGGCCGAGAGACTGGTCGAGCGGGCCCTGGCGCTGGGCTACTGGCGGGTCCGGCTGCCCGTCCTGCACCGCGACGGCACCGTCCTGGACTGCGGGTTCCGCGTCTTCCCCGTGACCGGGAGCGCCGGCGGCAGCGCCGACCCCGACGGCACGGTGGTCATCGCGCTGGCCAGCAGGGGCGAGGAACTCGACCGGGTCAAGACCAACCTGGCCTTCCTCGACGCCCTCTTCGAGACCTGCCCCATCGGCCTGGTGATGCTCGACGAGGAGCTGCGCTACGTCCACCTCAACCAGGCCCTGGCCGACATGGACGGCATCCCCGTCGCCGACCACCTCGGCCGCGACACCGCCGAGATCATGATCACCGCCGACGGCGGCGAGTTCCGGCGGATGCTGCGCGCCGTGGCCGACGAGGGCCGCCCGCTGGTCGGTGTCCTGGTCCCGATGCGCACGCCCGGCCGCCCCGACGTGGACCAGGTGCGCGCCGTCAGCCTCTTCCCGCTCAGCGGGACGGCCGGCAGCCGGCCCGGCGTCGGTGGCCTGCTGGTCGACGTCACCGACCGCGAGCGGGCCCTGCTGGAGGCCACCGCCGCCCGCCGGCGCCTGGCCCTGCTGGACCGGGCCAGCGCCCGCATCGGCACCACCCTGGACGTGGACACCACCGCCCGCGAGCTGGTCGAGGCCACCATGCCCGAGTTCTGCGACGGCTCCGTGGTGGAGATGGTCGAGTGGACGTCCCCCTCCGAGGCCTTCGACCCGGACCTCCCGCTGGTCACCCGCCGGATCGCCGCCGGAACCGTCCTGCCGCCGCCCGCCCCCGAGCTGGTGTCCGCCCTGGACCGGGTGACGTACCCGCCGGGCTCCAGCATCCACCGCATGCTGAGCACCGGCCGCCCGATCCGGGTCGTCGTCGACGAGGAGTTCGCGGCCCGGACCGTCGGCGACCACGAGCGCGCCCGCCGGCTCCTCGACAGCGGCCTGGGCTGCGTGCTGATCGCCCCGCTCATCGCCCGCGGCGTCGTCCAGGGCTTCGCCGTCTTCGGCCGCTCCGCCGACCGTCCCGCCTTCACCGACCAGGACCTCGGCCTCGCCGGCGAACTCGCCTCCCGCGCCGCCCTGTGCCTGGACAACGCCCGCCTCTACAGCAGGGTCCAGGACATCTCCCTCACCCTGCAGCGCGCCCTGCTGCCCACCTCCCCGGACACGACCGCGCACGTGAGCGTCGCCCACCGCTACCTGCCGGGCAGCCGCGCCATCGAGGTCGGCGGCGACTGGTACGACGTGATCGCCCTGCCCGACGGCCGGGTGGCCCTCGTCGTCGGCGACGTCATGGGACACGGCGTGCCGGCCGCCGCCTCCATGGGCCGGCTGCGCATCACCGCCCGCGCCCTGGCCCGCCACAGCCCGGAGCCGCAGGGGCTGCTCGCCGAACTGGACGCGGCCGCCCAGGAGTCGGGCATCGAACTGGCCACCTGCCTCTACGTCGTCTACGACCCCCGCACCGGCCGTGCCCGCATCGCCAACGCCGGTCACCCGCCGCCGCTGGTGCGCCACCCCGACGGCACGGTCGAAACCCTCGGGGACGTCCTCGGCGTCCCGCTCGGGGTCGGCGGCGTCCCCTTTCGCTCCACCCGGACCGAACTGCCCGACGGGGCCGTCCTGGCCCTGTACACCGACGGCCTGGTCGAGACGCGCGGCCGGGACATCGACGCGGGCCTCGACGCCCTGCGCGCCGAACTGGCCCGGGCGGCCGGACCGCTGGAGCAGGAGGCCGACCGGATCCTGGCGGCCCTGCTGCCCGACGGGGCGACCGACGACACGGTCCTCGTCCTCGCCCGGCTCGGCCGGGCGGGCGACGAGGACAGGGAACCGTACGAGGACTGAGAGGCGGACATGGAATTCCTTCGCCCCGCGCAGTGGCGGGAGGCGCTCGCCGCCAAGGCGGAACACCCGTCGGCCGTGCCGATCGCCGGAGGCACCGATGTGATGGTCGAGATCAACTTCGACCTCCGCAGGCCCGAGTACCTCCTGGACCTCAACCGGATCGCCCTCCTCCAGGCATGGGAGACCGACGGGGACGCCGTCCGCCTGGGCGCCTGCGTCCCCTACACCCGGATCATCGAGGAGCTTCGCGGCCCCCTGCCCGGCCTCGCGCTCGCCTCGCGCACCGTCGCCTCCCCGCAGATCCGCAACCGCGGCAGCGTCGGCGGCAACCTGGGCTGCGCCTCGCCCGCCGGGGACGCCCACCCGGCGCTGCTCGCCGCCGGCGCCGAGGTCGAGGCCGAGTCCGTACGCGGCACGCGCATGATCCCGGTCGACGCGTTCTACACCGGTGTCAAACGCAACGCCCTCGCCCCCGACGAACTGATCAAGACCATCCGCGTCCCCGTCGCCGACGGCCCCCAGCAGTTCTCCAAGGTGGGCACCCGCAACGCGATGGTCATCGCCGTGTGCGCCTTCGGCCTGGCCCTCCACCCGCGCACCCGCTCGGTCCGCACCGGCATCGGCTCGGCCGCCCCCACCCCGGTCCGGGCCCGCGCCGCCGAGGAGTTCCTGGAGGCGGTGCTGGCGGAGGAGGGCCTCTGGGACTCCCGTACGGCCCTCGGCCCCTCGGTGGTGAAGCAGTTCGGCGACCTCGCGGCCGCCTCCTGCAACCCCATCGACGACGTCCGCGGCACCGCGCGGTACCGCCGCCACGCGGTCGGCGTCATGGCCCGCCGCCAGCTCCTGTGGACCTGGGACGAGTTCCGCGCCGACCGCTCCCGCTACTCCTGCTAGCTCCTCAGCCCTGCTCCAGCAGGCGGGTGGCCATCGCGCGCATCTCCACCTTGCGGATCTTGCCCGTGACGGTCATGGGGAACTCGTCCACCACGTGCACGTAGCGCGGGATCTTGAAGTGGGCGAGCCGGCCTTCGCAGTACGCGCGCACCGACTCGGCGGTCAGCGGCTCGGCCCCCTCCCGCATCCGCACCCAGGCCATCAGCTCCTCCCCGTACTTGGCGTCGGGGACGCCGACGACCTGGACGTCGAGGACGTCCGGGTGGGCGTGCAGGAACTCCTCGATCTCGCGCGGGTAGAGGTTCTCACCGCCCCGGATCACCATGTCCTTGATCCGCCCGGTGATGCTCAGGTAGCCGTCGGCGTCCATGACCGCGAGGTCGCCGGTGTGCATCCAGCCCTCCCGGTCCACGGCCTCGGCGGTCTTGTCCGGCTCCCCCCAGTAACCGATCATCACCGAGTAGCCGCGGGTGCACAGCTCGCCCGGGGTGCCGCGGGGGACCGTCCGGCCCGTCGCCGGATCCACCACCTTGACCTCCAGGTGCGGGCCCACCCGCCCGACGGTGGAAACCCGCCGCTCGACCGAGTCGTCCGCGCGGGTCTGCGTGGACACCGGCGAGGTCTCCGTCATGCCGTAACAGATGGACACTTCGGTCATCCCCATCCGCTCGATGACCTCGTTCATCACCTCCACCGGGCACGGCGAGCCCGCCATGATCCCCGTCCGCAGGCTCGACAGGTCGTAGCCGTCGAAGCCGGGCGCGGCCAGCTCGGCGATGAACATGGTGGGCACCCCGTACAACGAGGTGCAGGCCTCTGCCTCGACCGCCGCCAGGGTGGCGCCCGGGTCGAAGGACGGCGCCGGGATCACCATCGCCGCGCCGTGGCTCGTGCAGGCCAGTGCGCCCATGACCATGCCGAAGCAGTGGTAGAAGGGCACCGGTACGCACACCCGGTCCGCCTCGGTGTAGCCGCACAGCTCGCCCACGAAGAACCCGTTGTTGAGGATGTTGCGGTGGGAGAGGGTGGCGCCCTTCGGGAAGCCCGTGGTGCCCGAGGTGTACTGGATGTTGATCGGGTCGTCCGGGTGCAGGCCCGCCCGGGCCCGCGCCAGCACCGCGGGATCCCCGTGGCGCCCGCGCTCCAGCAGGGACTCCCACTGCGGCCCGTCGAACAGGACCGTGAACTCCAGGTCGGGGCAGCGGGGCCGGACCTCCTCGACCATCCCCGCGTAGTCGGAGGCCTTGAAGCGCTCCGCCGCGACCAGCAGCCGGATCCCGGACTGGTTCAGCACGTACTCCAGCTCGTGCGAGCGGTACGCCGGGTTGACCGTGACCAGGATGGCCCCGATCTTCGCGGTGGCGTACTGCACGAGCGTCCACTCGCCGCGGTTGGGCGCCCAGATGCCGACGCGGTCCCCCTGGACGATCCCGAGGTCCAGCAGCCCGAGGGCGAGGGCGTCCACGTCGGCGGCCAGCTCCCGGTAGGTCCAGCGGCGGCCCGCGGCCACGTCCACGAGGGCGTCGCGGCCGGGGAAGGTCCGCGCGGTCCGGTCGAGGTTGTCCCCGATCGTCTCCTCCAGGAGCGGGACCTCCGTGCTCCCGGAAGCAGAACTCGACGCGACGGACACACGTACCTCCTGGGCGGATGGCCGGGACGGCGGGAACGCCCGGCTGGTGGCCCGGCGCCCGCCCATGATCGCCTCCCCGGGCCCGTCCCGCCAGATCCCCACCCGGTATTCACGCGCCGGTAAATCGAGCATCCGTTCGAGTGGAGGGGTAGGCTGGAACCATGCACGCACTCCAGGGCTCCCTCTTCGACCAGACCGACGAGATCCGCCTCGGCCCCCTCTCGCCGCTGGAGCGCACCGGACTCGGGGCCGGGGCCTGGGTCGACCGGCTCCCCGGCTGGCTGACCGGAGCCGACGCCCTGTTCGAACACCTCGCCGCCGAGGTGCCCTGGCGCGCCGAGCGGCGCCAGATGTACGAGCGCGAGGTGGAGGTGCCCCGGCTGCTGGCCTTCTACGGGGCCGGCGACCCCCTGCCGCACCCCGTCCTCACCGAGGCCCGCGAGAGACTCGGCGCCCACTACGCCCCCGAACTCGGCGAACCCTTCGTCACCGCCGGGCTCTGCCTCTACCGCGACGGCCGCGACAGCGTCGCCTGGCACGGCGACCGCCACGGCCGCTCCGCCACCGAGGACACCCTCGTCGCGATCCTCTCCGTCGGCGACCCCCGCGACCTCGTCCTGCGCCCCCGCGACGGCGGCCCCACCCTGCTGCGCCTCCCCCTCGGCCACGGCGACCTCGTCGTGATGGGCGGCTCCTGCCAGCGCACCATGGAGCACGCCGTCCCCAAGACGGCACGCGCCGTCGGGCCCCGCATCAGCGTCCAGTTCCGCACCCGCGGCGTACTGTGAGGCCATGCGCAGCCGGAGCCCCCTGCGGAACCGGTGGGCCGACCTCCCACCCGCCGCGGGCGGAGCCGTCATGGCCGCCGGGATCCTCTCCGCCGGCCTGGAACTGACCGGCCACAGCCTCCTCTCCCTCGCCGCGCTGGCCGTCTCCGCCGCCCTCTGGCTGTTCCTGGCCGCCGACTTCACCGTCCGGCTCGCCGAAGACCGGGGCCGCTTCCGCGCCGACGCCGACACCCCGGCCGCCCTCACCGCCGTCGCCGCCACCACCGTCCTCGGAACCCGGCTGTCCCAGCTCGGCCGGCAGGACGCGGCCGCCGCCCTGCTGGTCCTGGCCGCCCTGCTCTGGCCCGGGCTGCTCCTGTCCGTCGTACGGCACTGGCGGCGCCGGATGCCCGGAGTGGTCTTCCTCGGCTGCGTCGCCACCCAGGGCCTCGCCGTCCTGTCGGCGGCGCTCGCCGCCGTCCACGGCCTCGACTGGCTCGCCGCCGCCGCGCTGGCCTGCTTCTGCCTGGGCGTCCTGCTGTACGTCCTCGCCCTGCGGCGCTTCGACTTCCGCGAGGTGCTCCGGGGAGCGGGCGACCACTGGGTCGCGGGCGGCTCCCTGGCCATCACCGCCCTCGCCGGGGCCAGGCTCACGGCCTCGCCCGTGGGGGCCGCCGGCCCGGTGCACACGGCCCTGCGCGCCGCCACCCTGACCGCCCTCGGCCTCTCGCTCGTCTGGTACGCCGTCCTGCTCGTCGCCGAGGTCCGCAGCCCCCGCCCCCGCTACGACATCCGGCGCTGGTCCACGGTCTTCCCCCTCGGCATGACCGCCACCGCCTGCCTCACCATCGCCGCCACCACCGGCCCCGAACGGCTCCGCCCGCTGGGGGAGGTGCTGCTGTGGATCGCGGTCGCCGCCTGGGCCCTCACGTCCGCCGCCTTCCTGCTCTCGCGCCGCCCGGGCCGCCGCGGGTCCGCCTGACGCCGCGGCCCCTCCGCTCGCCGCGGCCGTGTCACAGCCCCGCTACAGGCCGGTGACCAGTCCTAATTGAGTACCGGCAGGCCCCTCCCGCACGTGAGAATGAGCCGTCTCGAACCGGGAGGAACCCATGAGCCAGGACCGCCTGACTCTCCATGACCTGCTGCCCGCACAGGCACTTGCGGAAGCCGTCGACGCCGGGTACGTGACCCGCAAGCGGCACCCCGAACTGCCGCTGTCCATCTACACGTACACGCGCACCGCGCAGTACGAGCAGGTCTGGAACCAGGTCACCGTGCGCTGCCGCGGCCTCGTCGCCGACGACGCCACGGGAGCCGTCGTCGCGCTGCCGCTGCCGAAGTTCTTCAACGTCGGCGAGCACGCATCGGGCCGGCCGTACGCCCCCGCCCTGCCCGACGAGCCGTTCGAGGTCTACGACAAGGTCGACGGCAGCCTCGCCGTCGTCTTCCACTACGCGGGCCGCTGGCACGTCGCCTCCAAGGGCTCCTTCGTCAGCACCCAGGCCTCCTGGGCGCAGCGCCGCCTCGACGCCTGCGACACCGGGGCGCTCGTCCCCGGCACCACCTACCTCGCCGAGATCCTGTACCCGCAGAACCGGATCGTCGTCGACTACGGCGACCGCCGGGACCTCGTCCTGCTCGCGGCCTTCGGCCCGACCGGGGCCGAGGTGCCGCTCGCCGAGGCCGCCGCCCACTGGGAGGGCATCGGTTCCGTGGTCCGGGTGTGGCCCGCCATGCCGCTGTCCGAACTCCTCGCGCTGACCGAGTCCAACACCCTGCCCGGCGGCGCCTCCGCGACCGGCATGGACGCCGAGGGCTTCGTCCTGCGGTTCGCCTCCGGCGTCCGCGCCAAGGCCAAGCTCTCCGAGTACGTACGCCTGCACAAGCTGCTCACCGGCGTCACCGAGCGGGACGTCTGGCGCAGCCACGGCATCCAGCGCTTCGCGGGGACCTCCGCCAAGCGCCTCGCCCAGGGCCTGGGCCTCTCCCTCGCCGAACTCGGCGGCATCCGCTCCCGGGGCGGCCGGCCCCTGGACGCGCTGCTGGAGCAGGTGCCCGACGAGTTCGACACCTGGGTGCGCGAGGTGATCGCGGGCCTGGAGGAGGAGTTCGAGCGCCGGGAGCGGGCCGTCGACGAGACCTACAAGCGGTTCGAGCACCTGGCGGACGACCGGGGCGCCTTCGCCCGCGCCGTGCGCGAGATCCCCGACGGCGACCTGCGGGCCGCCATGTTCATGCGGCTCGACGGCCGCACCACCGAGCTCGTCACCTGGCGGGCCGTACGGCCGGCGACGGCCGATCCCTTCACCACCGACGAGGAGAACTGACACCGTGTCCGAAGAGCCCGAACTCCCCGTGGTCCACGTCATGACGGGGTTGCCGGCCTCGGGCAAGACCACCGCCGCCCGCGCCCTCCAGGCCGAGGCCGCCGGCCGGATCCGCCGGGTCAACCTCGACGACCTGCGGGCCATGCTCGACGTGCCCGACCCGGAGCGGCGCCGCTCGTACCGGCACGAGCAGACCGTGCTCGCCGTCCAGGACGCCGCGGTCGCCGCGGCCGTCGCCGACGGCTTCGACGTGGTCGTCGACAACACCCACCTGACCTCGCACATCCCCAAGCGGCTCAAGGCGGCGGTGGCCGGCCGGGCCCGGTTCGTCGTGCACGACTTCACGGACGTGCCCGTGGAGGAGTGCCTGCGCCGGGACGCCGCGCGGGAGCGGCCGGTGGGCGAGGAGATCATCCGGATCCTGGCCGACAAGCACGCCAAGGCCCGCAAGGGCGGCTGGCGGCTGACCGCCGAATGGCTCAACGACCAGCCGCCGGTACGGCCGTACGTCGCGGACCCGGCGCTGCCGGACGCCGTGATGTGCGACATCGACGGGACGCTGGCCCTCACCGGGGACCGGGGCCCGTACGACTTCTCGCGCTGCGAGACCGACCTGCTGAACGAGCCGGTGCGGCACGCCCTGGAGGCGTTCCGGCGCGCGGGGGACCGGCTCGTGCTGCTGTCGGGGCGCAGCGAGGAGCACCGGCCGCAGACCGAGTCCTGGCTGCGGGCGCACGAAGTGCCGTACGACGAACTGTGGATGCGCGCGGCGGGGGACACGCGCCGCGACGACGTGGTCAAGGCCGAGCTGTTCGACGCGCACGTGCGCGAGCGCTACGCGGTCCGGGTGTCGCTCGACGACCGGGACCGGGTGGTCGCCATCTGGCGCCGGATGGGCCTGCCCACCTGGCAGGTCAACTACGGGGACTTCTGACGCGGGACCCCGCGCACGCCGCCGCGCACGCCGGCAGGGGAGCGGCGTGCGCGGCGGGCCGGGACGTGGGGCCCGGGAGCGCGGTCAGTCGCGGCACCAGCGGACGCGCTTGAGGTCCTTGACGTAGCGGGCCGAGACCCAGTCGTGCTCGTAGCCGTCGCGGTCCTTGCCGATGCGGGCCTTCTTGCGGCCCTCTCCGTCGGTGCCGTCCGCCCAGTCGTCGCGGTCGTCGCGGTCGTCGTCACCCGGGTCGATGAGGTACCACAGGTCGTTCCCGGCGACGTTCTCACCGCGCGTCTTGCACTTCAGGGCGAGCGTCTCGTGCGGGTACACCTTGTACTGCAGGTGCGAGTGGGTGGTCGGCTTGCTGCGCACGCTCAGCGGACCGCGCGAGACGACCTTCCCCAGGGAGTAGTGGTGGCTGCCGTAGCCGTCCTCGTCGTAGTCGTCGTGGCCGTCCCTCCCGTCCCCGGGAGCGTGGTGCCGGGCCGTGCCCTGGGCCGCCGGGCCCTGGTCCGCGACGGCGGCGCCCCCGCCGACCAGGCCGAGCGCCAGGCTTCCGGCGGCCAGGGCGAGGATGGTCCTGGTGGGCTTGAGCATGTGCGGCTCCTCTGGAAAAGACTCCCGCCCCGGCCGCGATGCGCGGAGGGGCGCGGCGGCCCGGCGGCCGCCAGGGACGACTATGACCAGGGGGACCGCGCGGGCTCCCGGCGGCGCGCCGCTGTTTAGCCCGATATGCCCAACCTGTCCCCGGGCTGTGGGGTCGGTCCGCGCGGCGGGACGGCCCAGCGGATGCGGGGGGCAGCGCCCGGAGCCACAGTGGGGCGCATGGGTATCGAAGACTACGGCGGCGGCCCCGGCGCCCAGCAGACCGGAGTCCTGGTCGTCACGACCAACGACGTGCCCGGCTACCGGGTCGAGCAGGTCATCGGGGAGGTGTTCGGGCTCACCGTGCGCTCCCGGCACCTCGGCAGTCAGATCGGCGCCGGTCTGAAGTCCATGATCGGCGGCGAGCTGAAGGGCCTCACCAAGACCCTGGTGCAGACCCGCAACCAGGCCATGGACCGGCTCATCGAACAGGCCAGGGCGCGCGGCGCCAACGCCGTGCTGATGATGCGCTTCGACGTCACGGACGCGGCCGACGTCGGGACCGAGGTGTGCGCGTACGGCACGGCCGTCGTCCTGGTGCCCGCCGGGACCGACCGGTAAGTCCAGGAGGCGGCGGCGGTTTGTCCATGGGCCCGGGCGCCCGGGGTCCGCAAGCTGGCAGGCCAGTGAGCGGACCGCCGCGCTCCGCAGGGAGTCGTGCGGTCTTCCCGTACGTGCCAAGCGCCGACTCCCGGAGGCCCGATGCGCACCCCCCTCTGGCCGGCCGCAGCCGCGGTGTCCGGTCTCCTCGCCGCCCTCTTGGCGCCCTGGCCGGCCGCGGCGGTCCCGGCCGCGGCGGCACCCGTGACGATCACCTCACCCGAGCTGTCCGTCCGCGTGGACCCCGCCTTCCCCCGCGTCCTCGACTACACCCGGCGCGCGACCGGGGACGTGCTCCACGGCAACGAGGACCCCCTGAGCTCCGTCCTCGTCAACGGCACCGCGTACACCCCCGCCGTCACCTCCACCCCCTCCGCCTCCGGGGTGGACTACGCGATGGCCTTCTCCGGGGTGACCGTCCGGTCCCGGATCTCGGTGACGGGCTCGGTCGTGGAGTTCCGGGTCACCGCCGTCGAGGACACCCCCGCCCTGCGCGTGCACAGCTTCGAGATCCCGGAGCACACCCTCGTCAGCGTCCGCAGCGACCAGCCGGGAGCCGCGCTGGCCACCGCCACGATGCACACCGCCACCACCGGCACCGGCGACACCTTCACACCGGTCACCGCCTCCACCCCGGTGGACCCCGCCGCGACGACCGTGATGTACGGGCTCCTGAGCACGGGCCGGCTGGCCGCCGCCATCGCCTCCAACTCCCTCTACGACACCCCCTCCGGCGGCACCGCCCGCGACAACGGCCGGATCGGCAAACGGGTGACCGACCACGGCTCCTACCGCCGGGCCGGGCTGTGGAGCGGGGCCTGGCTCTACCGGGCCCAGGGCGCCGCCGACACCGACACCGAACCGCTGCCCTACGTCCGGGTCGCCGTCACCGGCGACCGCAACGCCGACTCGGTGGTCGACTGGCAGGACGCCGCCGTGGCCTACCGGGACATCTGGACCCCGCCCACCGGCTGGCAGGACACCGCCCGCCGGGTGGTCCAGCGGATCCCGTTCAACTTCGCCTCCCAGGCCACCCACCCCTTCGCCCAGACCCTCGACGAGACCAAGCGGGTCAGCCTCGCCACCGACGGCCTCGGCCAGTTCGTCCTGCTCAAGGGCTACGCCTCCGAGGGCCACGACTCCGCGCACATGGACTACAAGAACATCGGCGCCAAACTCGGCGGCGCCGAGGGCCTGAACGCCCTCACCACCGCCGGCCACGCCTACAACGCCGACTTCGGCGTGCACGTCAACGCCACCGAGGAGTACCCGGTCTCCGCCACCTTCGACCCCGCCCACCAGAGCGGCGGCCTCGGCTGGGACTGGCTCGACCAGTCCTACTACGTCGACACCCGCAAGGACGGCCAGTCGGGCGGGCGGCTCAAGCGCCTGGCGGACCTCAAGGCGGCCGCGCCCGGCCTCGACTTCCTCTACGTCGACGTCTGGTACGGCGACGGCTACGTCTCCCGCAAGCTCCAGCGCGAGGTCTCCGGCCTCGGCCTCCAGCTCGCCACCGAGTTCCCGAACACCCTCACCGAGCAGTCCCTGTGGCACCACTGGGCGGCCGACGTCGACTACGGCGGCAGCGACCTCAAGGGCGTGAACTCCACCATCGCCCGGTTCATCGCCAACCACGCCAAGGACGACTGGATCGCCCGCCACCCCCTCCTCGGCGGCGCCGAACTCACCGCCTACGAGGGCTGGCAGGGCAAGGCGGACTACCCCGCCTTCCTGAACACCACCTTCGGCACCGACCTGCCGACCAAGTACCTCCAGCAGTCCCCGATCGTGAAGTGGACCGCCGACACCATCACCCTCGCCGACGGCACCTCCGTCACCGACGCGGGGGGCACCCGCCGCATCACCACCGGCGGCCGCACCGTCCTCGACGGTTCCGCCTACCTGCTCCCGCGCGACGGCAAGCTCTACCACTGGAACGACACCGGCGGCCCCACCACCTGGACGCTGCCCGACGGCTGGCGCAGCCCCACCCTCTACCGGCT
Source organism: Streptomyces katrae (assembly GCF_002028425.1). Lineage (GTDB taxonomy): Bacteria > Actinomycetota > Actinomycetes > Streptomycetales > Streptomycetaceae > Streptomyces > Streptomyces katrae_A. The sequence goes on from NZ_CP020042.1 coordinate 6,867,612, forward strand.
CACCGACACCGGCCGGCAGCTCGTCGGACCCCTGACCCCGGGAGCCGGAAACCGGGTCACCATCGACGCCGCCGCCCGGACCGCGTACGTGGTCACCGACGGCGCCGCCCCCGCGCAGCCCGACCCCCGCTGGGGCGAGGGCACCCCGGTAGCGGACCCCTCCTTCAACTCCGGCGATCTCGCGGCCTGGACCGTCACCGGGGCCGGCGCCGCCGTCACCCGCAACGACCGCGGCCAGAACGAGCTCACCTTCGCCCCGCAGACCGCCCCGGCCGTCTCCCAGCGGCTCACCGGCCTGAGCCCCGGCACCTACGCGGCCTCCGTCTGGGTCTCCACCCCGGCCGGCCGGGCCGCCACCCTCGCCGTCACCCCGGCGGGCGCCGCCGGCCCGGAATCCGTGTACGCCGACTCCTCCCCGCTGGCCGACGCTCTGGGCGGCAGCGAGAAGAACGGCACCACCATGCAGCGGATGAAGGTGCTCTTCGACGTCCCGGCCGGAGCGTCCACCGCCCTCCTCACGCTGTCCGCCGCCACCGGACCCGGCACGGTCCGGCTGGACGACGTACGCGTGGTGCGCTCCGCCCGCACCCCGCTGAACGGGCACACCTACGCCGAGGACTTCGAGAACGTGGACGCCGGCTGGGGCCCCTTCGCCTTCGGCGGCGCCGGCGGACCGGCCACCGACCCCCGTACGCACATCGCCCAGCGCAACGCCCCCTACACCCAGGCCGGCTGGAACGGAAAACTCGTCGACGACGTGATCGGCGGACAGAACTCCCTCAAATCGCACGAGGAACGCCCCGGCCTGGTCTACCGCACCCTCCCGCAGACCCTCCGGCTCACCCCGGGGCACGCCTACCGGGTCGGCTTCCGCTACGAGAACGGCTTCGCCGGGGACTACCGGTTCGTCACCGGCTCCGGCTCGGCGGAGACCGCCACCGCCCTCGGCCAGGCCCGCACGGCCACCGCCTTCACCCAGACCTTCACCGCCGGCGCCGACGCCTGGATCGGCGTCCGCAAGGTCAGCGCCGAGGACTCCCACAACGAGGCCGACCTCGTCCTCGACGACCTCACCGTGGACGACCTCGGCCCGGCCGGAGGCGGCGAACTCCTCGTCCCGCAGAACAAGATGAGGGTCAGCGCCGTCGACAGCCAGGAGACGGCGGGGGAGAACGGCAGCGCCGCGAACGTCCTCGACGGCAAGCCCGCCACCATCTGGCACACCCAGTGGTACGCGGCCACCGCGCCGATGCCGCACGAGATCACCCTCGACCTCGGCGCCTCCTACCCCGTCTCGGCCCTGCACGTCCTGCCCCGCCAGACGCAGAGCAACGGGCGCATCGCCGACTATCAGGTGTTCACCTCCGCCGACGGGGTCACCTGGGGCCCGGCCGCCGCCTCCGGGACCTGGCCCGACGGTACGGCCCAGCAGGACGCTGCCTTCACCCCCCGGGCCGCCCGCTACGTGAAGCTCCGGGCCACGCGGGAGGTGAACGGCAACCCCTGGACCTCGGTGGCCGAGCTCAACGTCGGCTACCGGCCCTGAGGCCCGGGCCCGCCTCACCCGTCCCGCCTCGCCGGGCCCGCCTCAGTGGAGCCGGTAGACCTGCCCCGTCTGCGCGCCCTCGACCGACCGCACGTAGGCCGCCGCCGCCCGGGCCGCGGGGACGGCCTCCATCCCGGCGAAGAAGGGACCGTAGGCGGGCAGGGACTCCTCCAGCACCGTCGGGCTCACCGCGTTGATCCGCTGCGGCGGCAGCTCGATCGCCGCCGCGCGCACGAAGGCCTCCACCGCGCCGTTCGCCGCCGAGGCGGCCGCCCCGGCCACGATCGGCTGCTCCGTGAGGATGCCGCTGACCAGGGTGAACGAGCCGGTCGGGGCCACGTGCCGGGCACCCTGGCGGACCAGTTCGACCTGGCTCAGCGCCTTGCCGCGCAGCGTCGCCCCGAAGTCGTCGGCGCTCAGCTCGGACAGCGGGCGGAACACCGCGTCACCCGCCGCGACCGCCACCGCGTCCAGCGGGCCCGCCTCGGCGTACAGGCGGGCCACCTGCTCCGGGTCCGTGACGTCGGCCACCAGGTCGCCGCCGGAGCGGCCCACCGCGACCACCTCGTGCCCGCGCCCCGCGAGCGCCTTGTGCACCGCGGTGCCCAGCGTGCCGCCCGCGCCGACCAGCAGAATCCTCATCCCGACCTCCGGAGATCCGTCGCCCGGGGGAACCTCCCCCGCACACCTCCGACGTTATGGACCGCGCCGCCCGTCCGGAAATGCCGTCTGGGCAGCGACTATGCTCCACAGGCATGGACGATGTGGAACTGCGGCACCTCCGGGCCCTGGACGCCGTGGCCGAAGCGGGCACGATCACCGCCGCCGCGGCCCGCCTGCACATGACACAGCCGGCCCTCTCCCGGACCCTGGCCCAGCTGGAGGCCCGCGTCGGCGTCCGGCTGGTGGACCGCTCGTCCCGGCACCTGGCCCTCACCGAGGCCGGCAGCACCCTGCTGGGACACGGCCGCGCCATCCTCTCCCGCCTGGAAGCCGCCCTCGCCGACACCCGGGCGGTTTCCCGCCCGCTGCGGCTCGGCTACACGTGCGCCGTGCTCGGGCAGCAGACCGTACCGCTGCTGCGCAACTGGCGCCGGACCCACCCCGGCACCCCGCTCGACGTGGTCCGGCGCGACAACGGCACCGCGGGCCTGGCCACCGGCGAGACCGACGTCGCCGTGCTGCGCACCCTCCCCGGTGACCCGCGCATCCGCAGCGAGGCCCTCTACACGGAGGACCGGGTCGCCGCCCTCCCCGACGACCACCCGCTCGCCGGCCGGGACGCCGTCCTGCTGGCCGAACTCACCGCCGCCCCGCAACTGCCCCTGGCCGTATGGCCCGAGGCCGGCACCGCCTCCCCGGAGCTGTGGCCGCCGCAGGCCCGCCCCGCCCGGACGGTGGAGGTCGGCAACGTCGACGAGTGGCTGAACCTCATCGCCACCGGCGGCGCCTTCGGGCTCGCGGCGGCCGGCACCGCCGAGAGCCACGGCCACCCGGGCGTCCGCTTCCTCCCGGTCTCCGACGCCCCGCCGGCCACCGTCTACGTCTCCTACCCGCACCACCCGACGCACCCGGGGACACCCGAGTTCCTGACGGCGGTCCGGGAGGCGGTCTCCGGCTGACGCCCTCCCCGCCTCCCCGGCTTCCTCCTCCCCGGGTTCCTCTCCCGGGTTTCCTCCGTCCCGGGTTCCTCCTCCCGGATTTCCGCGGTCCCGGATTTCGACGTTCCCCGGTACGGGCGGCTCGCGCGGCGGCATCCTGCGCCGAGAGGCCCGGAAGCACCGGGGAGGACGATGAGAGGCAGGCCGCACGATGACGGGTCGCAAGACCGCCGCAGAGGTGTTCGACGCGCTCGCGGGGCGCTACGAGGAGGCCTTCGGTACCATCCCCGCGCAGCGGGAGGCCCTGGAATGGCTCACCGGGCGGCTGCCCCGGGGCGCCCGTGTGCTCGACGTCGGCAGCGGCACGGGCCGCCCCACCGCCGAGACCCTGGCCCGCGCGGGCTGCGCCGTGACCGGCATCGACGTCTCGGCGGAGATGGTCGCCCTCGCGCGTTCCCGGGTCCCCGGTGCCCGTTTCGAACAGGCCGACGTCCGCACGTACGCACCGCCCGGAGCCGGGGGCTTCGACGCGGTCTGCGCCTTCTTCCCGCTGCTGATGATGGACCAGCGGGAGGTCGCCGCCTCACTGGAGCGGCTGGCCTCCTGGACCGCGCCCGGCGGCTACCTCGTCGTCGCCACGGTCCCCGGCGACATCGACGCCCTCGACATCGAGTTCATGGGCCACCGGGTCGCCGTCAGCAGCCTCTCGGCCGAGGAGTACCTGCACCGGATCGAGGCCGCCGGGCTGGAGGTCCTGCACCACGAGACCACCCTCTACCACCCCGCCGGCGGGCTCGCCGACCCGGAGGAACACCTCTTCTGCTACGCCCGGCGGCCCGTGGCCTGAGACCCCCACCGCCTGCTGGGCACGGAACCGCACCGGGGGCATGCCCACCCGGCGGCTGAACAGCCGGCTGAAGTAGGCGGGGTCCTCGTACCCGACCCGCCGGGCTATCCCCGCCACCGGCAGATCGGTCCGGGCCAGCAGCTCCTTGGCCCGGCTCACCCGGATCCCGAGCAGGTACTCCTTGACCCCCTCGCCGGTGCTGCGCCGCACCGCCCCGCGCAGCTCCGGCAGGGGCATGCCCAGCCGTGCGGCGTGCTCGGCCACCGAGATCGGCAGCAGCGCGTCCCGGGCCAGCGCGTCCACCACCGCCTCCCCGTCCCGGGACACCTCCGCCCGGGCGTAGCGCAGCGCCACCAGCAGCCCGTGCACCTGCGCCGCGGCCTCCACCTCCAGCAGCGGCCCGCCGCGCCGGGCGGCCCGCGCGATCCCGTCGACCACGTGCCGCACGCCGGTGGTCCCGCTCAGCGGCACCACGGGCCGGTCCGGGGTGATGTACCCGAGGTCGGTGTACGCGCCGACGGCGGCGCCCGTGAAATCGACGAAGCACTCGTCCCAGCCGCCGCCCTCCGGGTCGGGGGCGTAGTGGTGCTCGACCCCCGGCACCAGCCACAGCAGGGCGGGCGCGGCCACCGGCTGCGGCGCCCGCCCGCCGTGGCCGAACCAGCCGCGGCCCCGGGTGAGGACGACGGCCACGTGGTGGTCGAGGACCCGGGGCCCGACCACCGGCAGCGCCCCCTGCTGCACGCCCACCCCCAGGCAGACCAGGCCGAGCCGGCGGTGGACCGGGGCGGGGGAGAAGTACCGCATCCAGCTGCTGTACGCGGGCTGCCGGCCCGGGGGAGTGCGCGGCTGCGTCGGCATCTGCGGATTGTGATCCACGACGACGCCCCCATCAAGAGGCCGCCGCAGGCCCATCGGGCCCGGGCCGTTCAGAAGCCGGCCGGCTTCGGGCCGACGCGCAGCCCCGCCGTCAGCCCGGCGATCACCACCACCAGGCCCAGCCACACCGCCGGGCCGGGCACCCCGCCGCCCGTCAGCGCCCCCGCCCCGGCCGCCGCGAGCGGGGCGACCCCCGTCAGCAGCCCCGCCCGGCCGGAGCCCACGGCCGCCACCGTGCGGTACCAGAGCAGGAACGCCACCGCCGTGACCAGTACCGCGAGGTAGCCCACCGCCGCCCACTGCGCCGCCCCCAGCTCCGTCACCGCGGACGGCGGCTCCGTGCACACTGCCAGCCCCGCCAGCATCACGGCTCCCATCCACACGGCGTGCACGGACACCCCCCACGCCCCGTGCCTCCCCAGCACCGGCACCGCGAGCAGGGTGAACCCCGTCTCGCAGCCCAGCGCCAGCGCGGCCCAGCCCACCCCGGCGGCGTCCGTGCGCCCGCTCCCCTCGACCAGCGCCGCCCCCGCGACCACCACCGGCGCCGCCAGCAGCACCCGGCGGCTGGGCCGGCGCCCCTCCAGCAGGGGGCCGACCACCCCGAGCAGGACCGGAGCGGACGCCATGGCCACGGCGATCACCGCCGGCTCGGCATGCGCGACCCCCCGTACGACGGCCACGTTGAACAGCACCAGACCGGTCGCCGCGATCCCCGCCAGCCACAGCCACTCCCGCCCCCGGGGACGCAGCAGCGGGACCCCGGTGGCCCGCGCCAGGAGGACGAGGATCAGCGCCGCGGCCGCGTAGCGCGCCGCCTGGGCGGTGAACAGCGGGGCCTCGGCCAGGGACCGCGAGACGGTGACGCTGCTGCCGACCAGGACCATGGCGGCCACGCCCGGCGCCAGCTCGCGGACGGAGACGGGGAGGAGGGACGGGCGTACCGGCGGGGCGGAACGCGAGGGAGAGGGGGAGGGAGACGTGGAAGGAGGGGTGGAGGCGCTCATACGGACCAGCCTGGAGGCACAATGGTCCGGTGAGCAGGTCCAAAGAAACCCCTGAGGACAGGTCCATAGCGGCGCTCCCGGCCCATCCGGCCGGCTCCGACTTCCTCCAGCTCGACATCGGCCGCGCCCCCGCCGGCGGCCGCACGGAATGGCTCGCCGGCCGGCTGCGCGCCGCCATCGCCGACGGCACCCTGCCCGTCGGCAGCCGGCTGCCCGCCAGCCGGGTCCTCGCCGCCGAACTGCGCGTCTCGCGCGGCCTGGTGACGGAGGCCTACCAGCGGCTCGCCGAGACGGGACAGGTGGCCGGCCGCGGCCGGGGCGGCACGGTGGTCGTCGCGGCCCCGCCACCCGCCCCCGCCGCCCCGGCCGGGGCCGCCCCGCGCGGCGGACCGGTGGACGCGCTGCGTGCCGTGCCCTGCCGGATCGACCTCTCGCCCGGGGTGCCCGACCTCACCGCCTTCCCCCGCACCGCCTGGCTCCAGGCCGAGCGGCGGGTGCTCGCCGGCCTCACCGCCGCCGACTTCGGCTACGGGGACCCGCAGGGCGCGCCCGCCCTGCGCGCGGCCGTCGCCGGATGGCTGGCCCGCAACCGCGGTGTCCGCGCCGACCCCGGCGAGGTGGTCGTCGTCGCCGGGGTCGCCCAGGCCCTCTGGTTGCTGGCGGGGGTACTGCCGCGCGCGGGCGTGCGCCGGGTGGCCGTGGAGGACCCCGGCTCGCTCGGGGCCCGGCAGCAGCTGGAGCACGGCGGGCTGGAGACCGTGGGGGTGCCCGTGGACGGGGCGGGGCTCGACGTGGCCGCGCTGCTGGCGAGCGGAGCCGGGGCGGTCCTGCTGACCCCGGCGCACCAGTTCCCGACCGGGGTGGTGCTCGACGGCGAGCGCCGCCGGGAGCTGCTGGCCTGGGCGGCGGCCGGCGGGCTGGTCCTGGAGGACGACTACGACGCCGAACACCGCTACGACCGCGCCCCCGTGCCCGCGCTGCGGGCCCTGGCCCCGGAGTCGGTCGCCTACGCGGGCAGCGTCTCCAAACTGCTCGCGCCCGCGCTGCGGCTGGGCTGGCTGCTGGTGCCGCGCCGGCTGCGCGACGAGGTGGTGGAGGCCAAGCGCCACGCCGACCTCGGCAACCCGGTCCTCGCCCAGCTCGTGCTCGCCCGGCTCATGGACACGGGCGAACTGGAACGCCACCTGCGCTTTGTACGCCGCCGCCACCGCCGCCGCAGGGACGCGATGCTCGACGCGATCGCCCGTCACCTCCCCGGCGCCCGCGTGCACGGCGCGGCGGCGGGCCTGCACCTGATGGTCACCTTCGACGGCGCGGACTTCTCCGACACCGCCCTGGCCACCGGCGCACTGGCCCTCGGCGTCAAGACCCACCCCCTCTCCTGGCACCGGCTGACCCCCGGCCCGCCCGGCCTGATCCTCGGCTACGCGGCCGGCCCGGCCGGCGAGACGGAGGAGGGCGTCGCCCTGCTGGGCCGGGCCCTGCGCACCCTCGCCCAAGATCAACGGCGTTGACACCGCGGCGCCGGACGCGTCTAATAGCGGGCGGTGTCGCGTGACTCCGGCCAAAGAGCAGTGGGCCGGCCGGAGATCGGGCGAAACACCCTTCACTTCAGGGGACCGCCATGAACAGGCCATCCACACCCCGCAGTTGACGTAGCGCAGCCGTACGCACGGCTCCCGCGCCGCTCCGGCCCCTCGCGCCGCAGCACCCCTTTCCTCTCCGCGCACCCGCGCGTTCCCGCGTACGCCCGCCGGCGCCTCCCCAGGAGGTGCCCGCAGGCGTGCCCAGCCCTGCCTGGAGACACACCCGTGCCCACGCCCCTTTCCTTCAACCAGTCCGTCATCGAGGAGTTCCGGGCCCGCCGGGGCAAGGTCGGCGGCCCCTTCGAGGGCGCCGACCTGCTCCTGCTGACCACCACCGGCGCCAGGTCCGGCGCCCCGCACACCACCCCGCTCGGCTACGTCCGCCACGGCGACGCCCTGCTGGTGGTGGGCTCCAACCTCGGAGCACCCCGCCACCCCGCCTGGTACCACAACCTCCTCGCCCACCCCCAGGTCCGCGTGGAGCTCGGCGCCGACGCCTTCGACGCCCTCGCCGTCCCCGCCGAAGGGGCCCGGCGCGAGGAACTCTTCGCGAAGGTCCTGCGCACGGCCCCCGGATTCGCCGAATACCAGGCCCGTACCGACCGCCTCCTCCCCGTCGTCGCCCTGGAGCCCGCCGCCCCCGACGGATGGCGGTCCCCGGGCGAGGTCCGCACCCTGGCCGACAAGATCCTTGAGGTCCACACCTGGCTGCGGGCGCAACTCGGCCACGTCAGCGCCGAGACCGAGGCCCACTTCGCGGCCCGCGCCGCCCACACCGGACCCGGCCGGCCGCCCGCACCCGGGCTCGGACTCCAGATCCGCCAGCGCTGCCTGGCCTTCTGCCAGGCCCTCGCCTTCCACCACGCCGGCGAGGACGGGCACATCTTCCCCGGGACCCTCGCGCACCACCCGCACCTGGCGGGCACGTTCGAGCGGCTGCGCGAGGAACACCGCACGGTCGCCCGGATCCAGGAGGAGCTCGTCACCCTGCTGGCCGGGGTGGAGATCGCCGACCCCGAGCGGTTCCGCGCCGGACTGGCCCGGATGACGGCCGAGCTGACGGCCCATCTCGACCACGAGGAGGAGACCCTGCTGCCCCTGCTGGCCGAGGTCCCGTGGCCGCCGCCGCGCCCCTGACGGAGGGCCCGGAAAAAATTTCCGGGAACGGCGGCAACCGATCGGGCGGTCGCGCGTCGTGCGGGGGTGAAGGGCGAAGTTCCGCGCCCTCGAACCGACCGTGGAGATGCACCGTGAAGAACCTGAAGCGCATTCCCCAGTCCGCCCGCCGGGCGGCCGCCGTCGCTGCCGCCGCCGGGGCGGTCGTCGCCCTCGGCGGGCCGGCCTTCGCCGCGCAGGGGGCTTCCGCCACGCCGGCGCCGCCCGCCACCTCCGCGGCGCCGCACCCGGTCCCCTCGCAGTCGGCCAACGGGCAGCCCACCCCCGTGCCCTCGCACCCCGGCAGCGCCAAGCCGAGCCCGGTCCCGACCCACCCGGGCGGCGGCAGCGGCCGGCCCTCGGCCGTGCCCACGCTGCCGCCGGGCGCCCAGCCCAGCCCGTCCGTCTCGCAGCCCGGCAGCGCACAGCCGTCGGCGGCGCCCGGTTCCGGCGAGGGCTCCGAGCTCGCGCATACTGGCTCCTCGGCGACCACCGTCGCCCTCGGCGCCGGAGCGGCCGGGCTCGTCGCCGTGGGCGCGGGAGCCCTCTACACCGTGCGGCGCCGCGCCGGCAACTGAGGAACCCCGTGCTCGCACTCGCACCGTCCGCCGGCCCCGCCGTGCCCGTATCCCCTCGGGCACGGCGGGGCTTGTGGTGGTGGCTCACCCGCCGCGAAACCCCCGCCCCGCCGGCCGGCCCCGGCGCGCGCCCCTACCCGTACACCTACGGCCCGGCCGGCCGGGACCCGGGCGACACCGCGCCCGCGCCGACCGTCAGCGAGCTGTACCACGCCCACCGGCTGTCCATGGTCCGTCTCGCGGTGCTCCTCGTCGACGACCTGGGCACCGCCGAGGACGTGGTCCAGGACGCCTTCACCGCCCTCTACCGCCGGTACGGAGAGCAGATCGCGGAGGTGGACAACGCGCTCGGCTACCTGCGCACCGCCGTGGTGAACACCGCGCGCTCCGTGCTGCGCCGCCGCCGCACGGCCCGCGCCTGGGTCCCCCCGGTCACGGCCGACGTCCCCTCCGCCGAGGCGTCCGTCGTCCTGGACGAGGCCCACCGCGAGGTCCTGGCGGCGCTGGGCCGGCTGACGCCGCGGCGGCGCCAGGTCCTGGTGCTCCGGTACTGGGCCGACCTCAGCGAGGCGGAGATCGCCGAGACCCTCGGCATCAGCCGGGGCTCGGTGAAGTCGAACGCCAGCCGCGCCCTGGACGCGCTGGAACGGATTCTGGAGGGACGGGTATGACCGGCGAACGCCCCGTGGAGCGCCGGCTCCGGGAGGCCCTGGAGGCCCGGGCCGAGGAGGTGACCGTGCGCTCGCTGCGCCCGGCCGACCCGCCCGGCCCGCACCTCGCGGCGCCCCGCGTCTGGCTGCGCCGCTCGGCCTGGGCCTTCGCGGGCCTGTCCGGACTGGCGGCGGCGGCGCTGGCCGGCTACCTGGTCCTCGGCCCCGACGGGGCGCCGGTGCGCCCGGTCCCGCCCGCCGCGCCGCCGGAGCTCACCCCCGTGCCGGCCCCGACCCCGAGCGCGCCGTCGAGTCCGTCGCCCTCGGCGGTGCCGTCGGTGCCTCCGTCGCAGAGCCCGGGCCCCCGCGTCACACCGACGCCGACCCCGAGCCCGCCGCCGTCCTCGGGCCGTCCGGCCCCTCCGACGTCACCGGGCACGCACGGCCCGGTGCAGGGCCCGGCCATGCCCTCCCAGGGCCCGGGCGCCGGCCGGCCCCCGGTCACGGCGGCCCCTTCGGCATCCAAGGGGTAGTAGTGCTTTGTTATCCGGTCTTGTCACGTCGGGTGTCTGGTAGTTCGCTGGCTGTATGAGGGCTGGGGAGCTTGCGGCGGTGCGGGTCCGGTTGGAGGGGTTCCCTTCCGAGGTGTTCGCGCCGTTGGTGCGGCGGGACTGGCTGGAGAAGGGCCAGTTGTATCTGCGGGGTCTGCTGCTGGACGGCCGACGCAAGTCGATGCAGCCGATGGCCGAGCGTCTTGGGGTTGACCATCAGCGGTTGCAGCAGTTCATGACGTCCTCGACCTGGCCGGTCGCTGGCGTGCGGGACCGGCTGGCCTGGCGGGCGGTGGCCGGGGTCCGCCCTGAGGTGTGGGTGGTGGACGACACCGGTTTCCCCAAGGACGGCACTGCCTCGCCCGGGGTGGCCCGCCAGTACTCGGGCACGCTGGGCAAGGTCGGCAACTGCCAGATCGGTGTCAGCGTCCACGCCGCCTCGGACACGGCTTCGTGCCCGCTGTCATGGCGGCTGTTCCTGCCACAGTCGTGGGACGGGCCCGAAGCGGCCGCACGCCGGGCTGCCTGCCGGATCCCCGACAGCGAACATCACCGCCCGAAGCGGCAGCTCGCGCTGGAGATGCTCGACGAACTCGCCGCCACCGGCCTGCGGCCCGCCGCCCTGGTCGCAGACACGGGCTACGGCGCGAACGCCGACTTCCGTCACGGCCTGGAGGACCGGGGTCTGGCCTACGTCCTGCAGGCCAAGGGCGAGATGACCGCCCACGGTGAGGATGCCGAGCCGCATCAGCCCGCCTACAGCGGGCTCGCGCCCCGCCCTCTGGTGCGGCTGGCGAAGGCCCGGTGACGGATCGAGCACGACTACCGCGAGCTGAAGACCTGCCTGGGCCTGGAGCACCGCATCCCCTCGGCCGAGGCCCGGCTGCACCTGCCCGGGCCCGACGAACTCGCCGCGTACGAGCGGCTGCCGGCCGCTACGAGACGCGCGGCGGCCGGGACGCCGAACGGCGGGTCGCCGGGAGCAGGGGAGGGGCGGCGCCCCTCGGTTGACCTCAACCGCAGTTGATGTTCGAGACTCACGGCACGGCCGCCGGAGGGTCCGGCGGCCGAGGTGAGGGGTGGGTGCCATGCGCGCGACACAGGCGATCGCGTTCGGCGGTCCGGAGGTACTGGTTCCGGTGGAGGTGCCCGAGCCGGTGGTGGGACCGGGGCAGGTGCTGGTCGCCGTCGCCGCCGTGGACACGATCTACGTGGAAACCCAGGTGCGCAGCGGCTGGGGCCGGGCGTTCTTCCCGGTGGTCCCCCCGTACGTCCCCGGTGGCGGTATCGCCGGCACCGTCCGCTCGACCGGCGAGGGTGTGGACCCGGCGTGGACCGGACGCCGTGTCGTCGCCTCGATCGGCTCCACCGGCGGCTACGCGGAGCTGGCCGTGGCCCGGGCCGAGGCGCTGGCCGTCGTGCCCGACGGGGTCTCCTTCACGGACGCAGCGGCCCTGGTGCACGACGGGGTGACGGCGGCCAGGCTGCTGGCCACCACGGCTGTCGGGCCGGGCGAGCAGGTCCTGATCGTGGGCGCCTCCGGCGGCATGGGCACCGTACTGGTCCAGCTCGCGAAGGCCGCGGGCGCCCGGGTGATCGGTGTGGCACGTGGTGACCGCAAGACCGCCCTGGTCCGGGAACTGGGCGCGGACGTCGTCGTCGACGCGGCCGGCCCGGACTGGGTGGAGCGGGCCCGCGAGGCACTGGGCCGCGCGGGTGCTGACGTCGTTCTGGACGGGGTGGGCGGGGAGGTCGGCCTGGCCGCGTTCGCCCTGGTCGCCCAGGGCGGCCGGTTCTCGGCCCACGGCGCCCCCACGGGCGGCTTCGCCCAGGTGGACCCGGCGGACGCGGCAGCCCGGGGTGTTCGCCTGCTCGGCATAGGGGACGTCCAGCTGACCGCCCCCGAACACGCCGAGCTCGCGGGGCAGGCTCTCCGTACGGCAGCGGAGGGCGCCCTCCGCCCGGTGATCGGCGGCACCTTCCCCCTCGAACGCGCGGCGTCGGCGCACCAGGCGATCGAGTCCCGCGAGCTCGTGGGCAAGGCGGTGCTCACCGTCTGACGCGGCAGGCAGACCCGCCGCGCCCCCGGCTCACCCAGCCGCCCGGCCCGGCCCGGTTCGCCGACCGGGCGTGGCCGGTCCACTGCCCGGGCGTGGCCGGTTCACTGCCCGGCCCGGTTCACCGCCCGGGCCGGGCCGGCCGTAGACGTGACAGGGTGCTCTCGTGGCCGGCCGTGCCCTCGTGAATGGCCTGCGCCCGGTCCATCTGCCCCCAGCCCGCGCCCGCCTCGGCGTTGACCTCCTCGCGCACGTCCCGCAGGTCGTAGTGGCCGAACAGCTGCTGCTCCTCCGCCACGGAAAGCACGCTGCCGCAGTCCAGCGCCGCACACGGAGCCTCCTCGATCACTGCCACCGGATACGGGAGGACCAGGCGCCCCTCCTCCAGCACCGCGTGCCGCAGCGGGACGAAGACCCCGCCCAGCCCCGAGGCCCGGTCGGTGATGCGTACCCATTCGGGCCTGCCGGTGGTGTCGTCCACCAGGACGTACTCCACCCCGCCCACGCGCTGGCCCTCGCTCGTGTAAGCCGTGCAGCCGGCCATGGCTGCGAGCTGCTCCGGAGTGATCACCGTTGCTCCTCGTCTGTCCTGGCGCGCTCCCTTTCCCTGGTCGGCTACCCCGTCGCGGGCCTGCGAAAAGCCTTGACGGGTCCGCACGCCGGTTCACGGCTCCGGGGTGGCCAGCCCCGTCTTCCAGGCCCATGCCGCGATGCCGACACGGTTCGCGGTCTTCAGCTTGGTCTGGATGTTGGCGATGTGGGTCTTCGCGGTTCCCGGCGAGATGAAGAGCTCGGCGGCTATCCGGGCATTGGTGTGGCCGCGGGCGATGAGACGGACGATCTGTCGCTCGCGGTCGGTCAGCGGATCCGCCGCGCGTGCCTCCGCCGGCGGGGAGGCGGTGGCCGGGAGTGACGGGGCCGTGGTGAGCCGGCGCAGGAGGCGGACGGTGATCTGCGGGCTGATCAGCGCGTCACCGGCCATGGCCGCCCGGACGCCCTCGATCAGCAGGGTGGGCCCGGAGCGTTTGAGGAGGAAACCGCTGGCGCCGTGGTGGAGGGCGGTATGCACGTACTCGTCCAGGTCGAAGGTGGTCACGACGATGACCCGGGTGGGATGCGGGGCGTCAGGACCGGCGAGGCGGCGGGTGAGCTCAAGGCCGTCGAGCCGCGGCATGCGGATGTCGGCCAGGACGACGTCCGGCCGCAGGCTCCGGGCCAGCTCCAGGGCCGTGGCTCCGTCGGCGGCCTCGCCGACCACGGTCATGTCGGGCTGTGAGTCCAGGACGAGACGGAAGCCGCTGCGGACGTCGTCCTGGTCGTCGGCCAGCAGGATGCGGATGGGGGCGTGGTTCACGACGGGGTCTCCGCCGCCACGAGGTCGCCTGTCGGCTCCGACGCCTGGGACTCCGATGCCAGGGGCAGCACGGCGACGAGCCGCCAACCGCCCTTGCCGCAGCGCCCGTACGTCAGCTTGCCACCCGTGGCCCGTACGCGCTCGCGCATACCGCTCAGGCCGCGTCCGCCGTGGCCGTCCCCCGGCCGCCGCATGCTCGTACGCGGGCCGGACCGCTCTGCGTTCCGCCCGCTGCCGCCGTCGTCGCACACCTCGACCTGGAGCGCGGGCGCGCCGTCGAGGGTACGGGCGGGGGTGAGGGACACCTCGACCCGCGAGGCGCCGGGGGCGTGGCGGCGGACGTTGGTGAGGGCTTCGACGACCACCCGGTAGGCCGTCGAACCGGCGGCCCGCGAGAGCCCGTCCGTGGCTCCGGGCGCCACGTGCAGGTGCGCCACCGGGGCCGCGCCCGCGGAGGAGAACTGCGCGACGAGAGCGGGCAGCCCGTCCACGCCGGGCAGCGGCTCGACACCGCCGGCGCCCGGCGGCCGGGCATCACCGCCGTCCGCTTCGTGGAGTGTCTTCACCATCCGGTCCATCGACGCCAGCGCGCTGAGCCCGGCCGCCTCGATGCGCTCCAGCGCCGACAGCGCCTGGCCGGGATCCGCCTGCGCCACGAAACGTGCCGCCTGCGCCTGCGCCACGATCCCGCTGACGTCGTGAGCGACGAAGTCATGGAGGTCACGGGCGAGTTCGAGCCGCTGGGAGCGACGGGTCTCGACGACCAGGCGCTGCCGCCGGTGCTCCATCAGCCGTGGATAGCCCCCGATGACAACCGCACCCAGTACGGGCAGGGACCAGAACGCCGCCGCGCCGGCCAGCGAGAGCAGCGAGGGCTCCGGAAGCAGGGGCAGGGTCCACGCCGCCACCGCCGCACCCGCCGGTACGACCGCCCCCACCGCCTGCCGCAAGGGGACCCAGCGGGCCGCGACGACGAGAAGCACCAGCAGGAGGACCGCTTCCACCAGTCGCGCCCATGACGCGTCGGGTTCCGTGGGCGGGGTCGCGACGGCGGTGGTGGCCAGGGAGAGGACTCCGGCGAACGCGAGGGGCGGGGCGAGGCGTTCGCGTGAGCGGGGCCAGCCGGCCAGGACCCACAGCAACGTCGTGGCGGTCGCGATCGCCGACGTGGCCCCGTAGGGCCCCGACAGGCCGCCGTGCACGACGGCGACGGCCCCGAGCGCCGTACACCCCGTCACAACGGCGGCCGCGGTCAGGATGACGTCTCGGTGCCCGAAGTCCTTGATCTTCCCCACGTCTTGATCCTACGGGTGGGGTGCAGGGCCGGTCCCTCTGCCGAACGGCAGAGGGGGAAGGACCTGCCGGGGCGGGAGATCCGCTGATCGGCAGATGGTCCGCCCGCCGCCACCGCGGCGAGGGTGGATCCCGTCACCGAAACCACGGCCGCCGTCGGGCGGTCGCCGACCAAGGAGCCCTGTATGCCCGCCCTCCTCTCCACCCCGCGCCGCCGGATCGCCGGCGGGGCGGTCGCCGCCGCGACGGTTTTCGCCGCGCTGAGCGGACCGTCCTCCTTCGCCTCGGCCACGGATGCGGCCTCCTCATCCGGCTCCGCACCGGCATCCGCGTCCGCGAACAAGCCGGACGGCCCGGCCAAGGTCAGCGGGCAGGGACGGATCTTCTACACCTACGCGCCCGACGACGACATCCGTTTCACGGTGGATGCGACCGCGGCGCCCTTCAGCCGCCCCGTCGACACGTTGCCGAAGGGCATGCCCACCGACGCCCGGGGCACGGTCACCATCTCCCACTGGGTGGCCGAGACGAACGAGACCCGGACGGCGGAGGCGGCCGTGGACTGCCTGGTCACGGGCGGCGATACGGCGACGCTCACCGCTGTGATCACCAAGTCGGTCGACCCCGAAGAGATCGGCACCCGTTACGGGTTCAGCGTCAAGAGCGGAGGCCCGGGCCGCGGCCGGTTCTCCTTCAGCTGGGGCGTCGGCAATCTCGACGTCGTCGACGGCAAGCCCGTCATGCCCAGGGTCGGCACCTGCATGGCCCCTGCCCCCTTCGCACCGGTCACCGAAGGAGGCTTCAAGGTCACGCACGCGGACCTGCCCGCACTGCCGGCCGGATGGCAGCCCGGCGCGGGCCGGTGACAGCACGGAAAGACGGTCCGGAAAACGGCACGGAACAGACAGCAGAGGCAGAGGATCACAGACGTCATGGCACTTCCGACGACGGCCCGCCCCCCGTCCACGAGACCGGACCGGCCGGTGGTTTCCCGTCCGATCCGGTGGGCAGCGCACGCTGCCGCCCTGAGCCTGGTGCCTTCGGGCCTGTGGCGGTGCGCGGTGGCCCTCGGCATGCCCTCCGGATTCGGCGAGGGAAATGAGCTGCACGAGGGCAACTTCCCGGGGTGGACGTCCCTCTACCTGATCGCGCTGAGCGTGTTCGCCGAATGCCTGGGACTGCTCACCCTCGGCCTTATCCGGCCGTGGGGCGAGAGAGTGCCCCGCTGGATACCGGTTCTCGGGGGCCGGCGGATCCCCGCCCTGGCAGCGGTGGTCCCGGCCTCGGCGGGAGCGGCGGTGCTCACCGCGATCACGACCCTGGCGGCGTGTGGCGGGTGGAACGAGGAGATGCGTGCCGCCGATGCACCCAAGGGCGCGTCCGCCTGGCTGATGACCGCCTGCTACCTCCCGCTGCTGGCCTGGGGCCCGCTCCTGGCCGTGGTCACGATCGCCTACTACCGTCGTCGGCGCAGGGAGGAAGACTGACGGCGGCGTACGGGCCGGTGCCGACCCCAGCCAGGGGGACGGCACCGGCCCGCGGTCGGGGGACCTCAGCCGTGCCCGCTTGGCCTCCACCACGGCGCCCGTGCCCAGGAGTTCCGTCCGGACCTCCGCGTGCCGCTTCGTCGACCAGCCGTTCCACCGCCTCGTACGCCCCCGCCGGCACAGCCTCCGAACGGGCCCGCAGCATCATCCGCCGGCGGCGGTGGCCGACCCGGAGGAGCCGCCGGGCGCGCACACCACCAGCGGACCCGAGTCGTACGCGGTCACCGGAACCGGCCCTCCTCCGCGCCGAGCGGTCCATTGCCACCGGCAGCCGCTCCGGCCCGATCCGCGCCGAGGTGTCCTGCACCCGCCCGCCGGACAGCTCCTAGCCGCTCCTGGGTGACGCCCCCGGGCTCAGACCCCAGAGCCCAAGCCCCGGACCCCAAGCCCAACGGCTCACGCCCCAGGCGCAAGCCTCCTGGCACAGGCCCCCGGCCCTCCGGCCGGGGGCCTACGCGCGCAGGTTCTCGACCGCCGTGACCAGCGGGGCCAGTTCCGGGCGGCCGGCCGCCTCGTCCAGGGCCTCGCGCAGGGCGGCGGCGTTGGTGGGGCGGGCCTCGGCCAGGAGGTCGAGGCCCGCCTGGCTGACGTCGGTGTAGATGCCGCGCCGGTCGGTGTCGCACAGGTAGCGGTTGAGCAGGCCCCGGTCCTCCAGCCTGCTGACCAGCCGGGTCGTCGCGCTCTGGCTGAGCGCCACCGACTCCGCGACCTGGTGCATCCGCAGGTGCCCGCCCGGGCCGTCGTGCTGGCGGCTGAGCACGTCCAGCAGGGAGTACTCGCGCACGCTCAGCCCGTGGCCCGCCTGGAGGGCCCGCTCCAGGTGCGCCTCGATCCGGCCGTGGAGGAGGGAGAGGGCGCACCAGCCCTGGGTGAGGGGGGTCGGGGCGCTGTCCGTGGCCGTCATGGGGTCCCTCCGTCGTCAAGACATGCGCGTACCGCTTGCGCGTGCGCGTACTCCCAGGATAGGCGACCCGCGCAATAGCCCGCGTTTGCAACTATCCCGCGTCTGCAATTAATGTGGACGACTGTAAACGGCTGGCGCAACGTTCCGGCCGCTTCTCCGCACTGACCCCCCACCCCCGAAAGGCCGCACGTCATGCCTCTCGCGCTCCTCGCCCTCGCCATCGGAGCCTTCGGGATCGGCACCACCGAGTTCGTGATCATGGGCCTGCTGCCCGAGGTCGCCGCCGGGTACGGCGTCTCGATCCCGACCGCGGGCCTCCTGGTCACCGGCTACGCCCTCGGCGTCGTCCTCGGGGCCCCCGTGATGACCGTCCTCGGCACCCGCGTCCCCCGCAAGCGGATGCTGATGCTGCTCATGGTCCTGTTCGTCGCCGGCAACGTGCTGTCCGCGCTCGCCCCCGCCTTCGGGGTGATGCTGGCCGGCCGGGTCGTCGCCTCCCTCGCCCACGGCGCCTTCTTCGGCATCGGCGCGGTCGTCGCCGCCGGACTCGTGGCGCCCGAGCGCAAGGCCGGCGCCATCGCGATGATGTTCACCGGGCTGACCGTGGCCAACGTGATCGGCGTCCCGCTCGGCACCCTCGTCGGCCAGCACCTCGGCTGGCGCGTCACCTTCCTGATCGTCGCCGCCCTCGGCCTCCTCGGCCTGCTCGGCATCGCCCGCCTGGTCCCCGAGCCGCCCCGTCCCGAGGGCGTACGGATCCGCCACGAACTGGCCGCCTTCCGCAACGTCCAGGTGCTGCTCGCGATGGCCATGACCGTCCTCGGCTTCGGCGGCGTCTTCGCGGCGATCACCTACATCACCCCGATGCTCACGAACGTCGCCGGCTTCGCCGACACCTCCGTGACCTGGCTGCTCGTCCTCTTCGGGCTCGGCATGGTCGCCGGCAACCTCGTCGGGGGCCGGTTCGCCGACCGGGCGCTGATGCCGATGCTGTACGTGTCCCTCGGCTCCCTGGCCGTGGTCCTGGCCGCCTTCACCCTCACGGCCCACAGCAAGGCGGGCGCCGCCGTGACCGTCGCCCTCATCGGCGCCCTCGGCTTCGCGACCGTGCCGCCGCTGCAGAAGCGCGTCCTCGACCAGGCCTCCGGCGCCCCCACGCTGGCCTCCGCCGTCAACATCGGCGCCTTCAACCTGGGCAACGCCCTCGCCGCCTGGCTCGGCGGCCTGGTCATCAGCTCCGGCCTCGGCTGGACCGCCCCGAACTGGGTCGGCGCCGCCCTCGCCGCCTCCGCCCTGGTCCTGGCGCTCGTCTCCGGCGCGCTGGAACGCCGTACGGACCGCCGCGCCGCGGCCGGGGCCCGTGTCGTCGCGGCCGCAGCCCCCTCGGCCGCCCCCGCCCCGGCCGCCGTCCACCACTGACCCCCACCGATCCCCCCGCAACAGGAGCACACCGCCATGTCCCGCACCACCGCCCGCACCGCCGTCTCCCCGCTGACCACCGAGGACGCCGAACTGCTCGTCAGCGCAGCCCGCACCGCCGCCGGGGCGGCCGGCGTCGCGGTCAGCGTCACCGTCCTGGACGCGGGCGGCCACCCGCTGGCCTTCCGCCGCGACGACCGGGCCGTCCTGATCTCCGGCGAGACCAGCACCCGCAAGGCCTACACGGCCCTCCAGCTGAACGCCCCCACCGCCGCCCTCACCGAGGCCGTCCTGCCCGGCGGCCCCTTCCACTCCCTGCCCACCGCCCTCGACCGGCCGCTGCTGTTCATCGCGGGCGGCCTCCCCGTCCACCGCGGCGGCCACCTCATCGGAGCCGTGGGTGTCGGCGGCGGCGCGCCCGAGCAGGACCACGGCTTCGGCGAGGCCGCCCTGGAGGCCCTCGCCCGCGCCTGAGCCCGCCGGCCCGGGGCACCCCCTTCCGCTCCGGGTCGCGCCCACCGGTCCCCCGTGCCAGCTTGGTACGGGGGACCGGTGCATCATGCGGCAGACGAACAGCAGGCTCCGAAGAGGACGGACCATCGCGACGGCAGCGGCCGCCGCCCTGGTCTCCTTCGCCGTGCCGGCGTGCTCCGCCGGGGCCGAGCAGCACGGCGCCGCTCCCAGCGCCACCGCCCCGCAGGGCACCCGGGCGCCCGCCACCGGGGCCTCCGCCACCCCGACCCCGCCGCCGGCCTCCCCGTACCCGCTCTCCAGCGCCCCGCGCACCGTCCCGTCCGTCCGGGAGCACACGCCCGCCCGGGGCCCCGGCTGGAAGCCCGCTCCCGCCGCGCGGGTCCTCGTATCGCCCGCCGACAGCGCCGCCCTCGCCGACGAGGGCAGGCTGCTGGCCGGTGAACTCCACCTCGGGTACGCCGAATCCGACCAGACGCAGCCGGGGGACGTGCGGCTCGCCCTCGGCGCGAAGGACTCCGGCCCGCCCGAGTCGTACACCCTCACCGTCGCGGGCGGCCGGGTCACCGTCACCGGCCCCGACGAGGCGGGCGTCTTCTACGGCACCCGCACCCTCAAACAGGAGATACGCGGCGCCGGTTCGGCCCCCGAGGGCACGGTGAAGGACGCCCCGGCCAAACCGCAGCGCGGACTCAACCTCGACATCGCCCGCAAGAACTTCACCCCCGCCTGGATAGAGGACCGGCTGCGCGAGATGGCCGACCTCAAACTCAACCAGCTCGGCCTGCACTTCTCCGACGACCAGGCCTTCCGGATCGAGTCGGACACCCACCCCGAGATCGTCTCCACCCCGCACCTCGGCAAGGCCGACGTACGGGAGATCACCGCCCTCGCCGCCCGGCTGCACATCGCGGTCGTCCCCGAGATCGACTCGCCCGGCCACCTCGGCGCCGTCCTGCGCGCCCACCCGGAGCTCCAGCTGCGCGACGCGGCGGGCCGGGCCGTCAAGGGGGCCGTGGACATATCGAACCCGGCGTCCGCGAAGCTCGTGGACGACCTGCTGCGCGAGTACCTGCCGCTGTTCCCGGCCGGGGCCTGGCACCTGGGCGCCGACGAGTACCAGGCCCTGGTGGTCAAGGACCCGCAGGCCTCCTTCCCGCAGCTCGCGAGCGCCGCGCGCGCCCGCTACGGGGCCACGGCCCGGGTGCGGGACCTGGCGACGGGCTGGCTCAACGACCGGGCGGCGGTGGTCCGCCCGTCGGGCAAGGCCCTCAAGGCGTGGAACGACGGGATCTTCAAGGACGGGGTCGCCCAGGCCGCCGCCGACATCCAGGCCGAGTACTGGACCGGCAAGGAGTACGGAGCCCGGCCGCCGGCCGAGTATCTGAGCACGGGCCGCAAGGTGGTCAACCTCAACGACGATTACCTCTACTACGTCCTCGGCGAGCCCAACCAGTTCACCTATCCCACCGGCAAGCGGATCTACGAACAGTGGACCCCGCTCGTCCTGCGCGGCACCACCCCCGTCCCGGCCTCGTACGACGCCCAGATCCTCGGCGCCCGCCTCGCCGTCTGGTGCGACCTGGCCGGCTCCCAGACCCCGGCCCAGGTGGCCGCCGGCATCCGGATGCCCCTGGCCGCGCTCTCCCAGAAGCTCTGGGACCCCCGCCCGCCGCAGGCGGCCTGGTCCGAGTTCCAGGCCCTCGCCGGGCGCCTGGCCCCCTGAGCGGTGACCGCCGAGCGGTCGCGGGCGTCCGCCGAACGGGGCCGGAAGTCCCCGCTCCGCAACAAGCCGATCCCGGCCCGGTGACGAAACGCATCCGGCCGTCGCCCCGGCCGGATCCCGGCGGCTACGGTCTGGCCCGACGCAGGAACGCGCAGAGGGAGAAGACCATGGGAGCGGTACGGGGGCAGGCGGCCGCGGCCGTCCTCGCGGTGTGCGGGATACTGGCGCTGAGCGCCTGTCAGAACGGCGACGACCCGGCCGCCGCGCCGGACGCGAAGCCCAGCGCGGCCGCACCGGCCGCGCCCTCCGGCGGGGCCGAGCCTTCCGCCGGCGCCACGGCCGCCGTGCCGGCCCCCTCGAAGACCGGCGCGGCGCCCAAGCCCTCGGCGACCGCCACCCCGGCGGGGAAGAATCCCCCTGCCCCGGCCCCGCCCCCGCGCCGTCCTGCGGCGCCGACCACCGGATGCCGGTCTCGCCCGACACGATCGCCGTGCAGCGCTACACGCCCGAGGGCGGCATGACCAGCCTCATCGTCCAGCACGGCACGTACGGCTGCCCCGGGCGATTCGAACCGTCGGGCCCGTGGACGTACATCCCGATCTCGGAGAAGGCCAAGATCACCGCGACGGCGCCGATCCTCGGGCCCGGCACGGTGATGGGCAAGCCGATCTCCACCAGCGAGCTGACCGGGTGGCTGGACACCCACCCGGACAAGGGGCTCCCCTTCCACTACCACCTGAACGCGGAAGGGGTCATCGACACCCTCGACGAGATCTACGTCAAGTAGTCCACCGGGACCGCTACCAGATGGAGTTGACCCACTCCGGGTGGTCGATGAACGGGTTCCGGTTGTGCTGGTAGGTGTCGAAGATGACCTGGTTGCGCCGCTGCTCGAAGGCGTCCGGCGGGTCCATCTGGTTCCACTGCTTCAGCAGGCTGAGCCGGCCGAAGAGCGGGGCCGTGCCGTTGTTGACCTTGTCGTTCATCTCCAGGTCGGGGAAGCCGTCCCCGCCCTCGTAGCGCACGGCCATGTAGAGCAGCATGCGCGCGACGTCGCCCTTGACCGCGTCCCGCGGCTCGAAGGAGTCGGCGTCGGTGTAGCTGCCGGGGGCCTCGGCGACCGGGCTGCCGCCCATGTCGAAGTCCTTGTTGCCGCGGGTGCTGTTGACCGTGACGTCCTCGGGACGCAGGTGGTGCAGGTCGGTGCCCGGGCCCGTGACGGTGCCGAAGTCTCCGTGGCTCTTGGCCCAGACGTGCTCGCGGTTCCAGTCGTTGACCCCGCCGCCGTTGGAGTTCTTGGACTGGGAGCGGCCCGAGTACACCAGGATGACGTTGTTCGGGTTGGCGGGGTCCTGGTCGGTGACCTTCAGCGCGTTCCACACGCCGTCGTACGTGACGGTGGACTGGTTCTTGATGATGTCGTGCAGCGCCGTCTTCAGCGCGGCGCCGGTCTTGCCCGCGGCGGGCGCGTAGTAGTCGTCGACGCTGGTCGTGGCGGCCGCGGCGCGGGGAGCCGCCGCCGTCCGCTGCGGGCCCGCCGTGGCGGTGGCCGGTATGAGGAACAGCGCGGCGGCCGCGAGACCGGCGGCCCAGGGGGCCGTACGGGAGATTCTCATGACGTGGGGGATACCTCTCCACAAGCACCGTCCCCGCCCTGGCAGTTGGCGGGGTGTCGGGTGGCGAAGCGAGGCTCACATTGTCATGTATCGAACAGGTTAAAACCACGTGTCGGACAGGCACGCCGCAAGGGTTTCCCGGTGGGCGGCCCTGGGCACGGTAGGCGGTGCCCGGACGGCCTCCGACCGGCCGTCACCAGCGCCCCTGGAGCAGCCCATGGCAGTGAAGATCCTCATCGTGACCGGTGACGCCGCGGAGTCCCTGGAGGTCCTCTACCCCTATCAGCGCCTCCGGGAGGAGGGGTACGAGGTCCACATCGCGGCCCCCGCGCGCAAGAAGCTGCGCTTCGTCGTGCACGACTTCGAGGAGGGCTTCGACACCTACACGGAGAAGCCCGGCTACACCTGGCCCGCCGACCTCGCCTTCGCCGAGGTGGTCCCGGAGGAGTACGCCGCGGTGGTCGTCCCGGGCGGGCGCGCCCCCGAGTACCTGCGCAACGACCCGGAGGTGCGCCGGATCCTGGCCTCCTTCGCCGGGGCCGACAAGCCCATCGCCCAGATCTGCCACGGCCCGCTGATCACCGCCGCGAGCGGCTCCCTCGCCGGGCGCACGGTCACCGCCTATCCGGCGCTGGAGCCGGACATGCGGGCGGCCGGGGCCGAGTTCCGGGACTCCGAGGCCGTGGTCGACGGCACCCTGGTCTCCGCCCGGGCCTGGCCCGACCACTCCGCCTGGATGCGGGAGTTCCTGACGGTGCTGCGCGCCAAGGCGCCGCTGGCGTAGGGGGGTGCGGGCATGCCCGAGGGGCCCCGCCGGTCCGGCGGGGCCCCTCGGTGTGCGTGCGGGACCGCCGGGTCAGCTGCCCGTGGTGACGCGCGGGGCCGGCTCGTACTTGTAGTTCGCCTGGCCGAAGTTCTTCTTCACGGCCGCGTCCCAGGAACCGTCCGAGACCATCTTGGTGAGCGCCGCGTTGATCTTCTTCTGGAGCGCGGAGTCGCCCTTCTTGATGCCGATGCCGTAGTTCTCGTTGCTCAGGTTCAGCCCGACCAGCTTGAACTTGCCCTCGTTGCCCTTGCGGGCCGCGTACCCGGCGAGGATCGAGTTGTCCGTGGTCATGGCGTCGACCAGGTTGTCCTGGAGGGCGACCAGGCACTCCGAGTACCCGCCGAGCTCCAGCACGCTCGCCTTCGGGGCCAGCTTGCTGCGCACGTTCTCCGCGGAGGTGGACCCCGACACCGAGCACAGCCGCTTGGTGTTGAGGTCCTCCGCCTTGGTGATCGTGGTGTCGTCGGCGCGGACCAGCAGGTCCTGGTGGGCCACGAAGTAGGGGCCGGCGAAGTCGACCTTCTCGCGGCGCTTGTCGTTGATCGTGTAGCTGGCCGCGACGAACTTGACCTCGTTGTACTGGATCAGCAGTTCCCGGTCGTTGCTGTAGACCTGCTTGAACTCGATCTCGTTCGGCTTGTACCCGAGCTCCTTGGCGACGTACGTGGCCACGTCGACGTCGAAACCGGTGAACGTTCCGTCGGGCTCGCGCATGCCGATGCCGGGCTGGTCGAACTTGATGCCGACCGGGATGGGCTCCTTCTTGGCTTCACCGCCACAGCCGGAGGCAGTGGCGGCGAGGGCGATCACTGCGGCGACCGCACCGGCCTTGGGAACCTTCATGTGCTGCTCTTTCCTCGGGAACGCGGAACCACAGGAAGGGCCTCGCGGAAACGTGGGGGGACGTGCGGAACCGCGGGGGCGCGTGGGCACGTGTATGAGGAAGCTAGGAGGGTGACGGGCGCAGCGTCACTGCATCTGAGGAAAACTTGAGGATAACGATCCGGTTCCGTCGGAGATCCTGCGGCGGCTGTGCTCCGGAGCCGAAGAAGGGGGCTGGTGCATGGCAACGGGCGGGACGACGGGCGCGGCGCGGGTCGAGGGGAACACCCTGCTGCTGGGCGACGGGGTACGAATCAGGTTCATCCGGACACTGCGCCTCCCGGAGTCGGGGACGCACGCGCTCCCGCCGGGGCTCGGGGAGTTCCCGCTGCGCCGCGTCGAGGACTATCCGGACACCGTCCCCGCGGAATGGCGGGCCAAGGGCGGCGTGATGCTGCCGGTGTACCTGCGCGAGGCGATGTGGCTGGCCTTCGGCGGCTCGACCGAGCCGGCCGCGCTCCAGGTCGGGGTCGGCAAGGTGTGCGCCGTGTCGGGGAAGCCGTGGACCGGCCGGCTGGCGCGCGACCCGCAGAACTACGTGGTGCTGCCCCGTCAGCCGTGGCTGGACGGGATCAACTCGGGCGACGGGACGGTCCGCCAGTTCGTCGCCGTCCCGCTCGGCCTCGGTGCCACGGTCGAGGGGCAGGTCTCCGGCGAGGAGACCATGGGCGGGGTGCAGCTCCAGGCGTTCCCGCTGGAACCGGACGCCCTGGCCGCGTGGCGCGACGCGAACCGCCCGCGTCCCGCGCGTCCCGTGTTCGGCGGGGCGCCGCCCGCGCCCGGATCGGCGCCCGGCGGCTACGGGGCCCCGCCGCCCGCGCCGATGGCGATGGCCGCTCCGGGCGCCGCGCCGGCCCCGCCGGCCGCCCCGCGGGCCGCGGCCCCGGTGATGGGGCTCGGCGTCGGCGGGTCGATGCGCCAGGAGGTCTACCGCGACGAGCGCAAGCCCTCCGCCTGGGCGGACACCCCCGCCGCGCGGGTCTTCGTCCACCTGGTCACCCCGCCCGAGTGGCGCCGCATCACCGGCGAGGACTCCCCGCCCTCGCCCGTGGACCGGGCCGCCTACACCAAGGCGGGACTGCCCTGGTACGACTACTACGACGAAAGCGGAACCGATCTGCCGGCCGCCGGACCGCTGGAGCAGGTCAAGCCGGTGGGCGACTGGCTCGGCGAGGACCACACGCCGTGGGCGCCCCCCGTGCCGGGACAGGTCAAGCACCTCGGGAAGGCGCCGCGCCCGGTGCAGGACGGGGACTGGTAAGCCGGGCGCGGCGGGACCCCAGGGCATTCAAACTGGTGATCGATTTCCGGCGGTACGGCCGCTATGATCACCGCAGCAAGGCCGTAGCGCAGAGGTCGTCGCGCCCAAGCATCGAGCTGGAGGACGTCGGTTCGAATCCGACCGGTCTTGCGTCTTCTTTCCCGTCCTGACGGCCGGCGCGCACCGCCGTGCCGTGCCGTCAGGACGCTCGTACCCGAAGTTGCTCGGTCGCCGGAAGCCGGCGAAGGAACCGGTGGAGTGGTGATGACACGGCCGACGCCCGTACGGTGCCCCGCGATCGAGCACCCGGACCTGCCCCTCGCCGACCCGGCGGCCCTGGACCCGCTGCTCGCCCGCCTCGCGCAGGACCACCCGGTCGCCACCGACGAGACCTTCCCCCTCGGCACCCTGCGCGCCGACGGCCGCGTCGACCTCTGCAAGCAGGGCCTCGGCCCCGCCGGAGCCGCCCGGCTGCTGCCCGCGGCCACCGCCTCCCCGCACGCCGCGCACCTCCTGCTCGGCACCAACTCCCTCGCCGACGAAGGCGCCCGCACCCTCGCCGCCGCCCTCACCGCGGCCGGCCCGGACCACGGGCTGCACACCCTCTACCTCGGCTGCAACCGCATCGGCCCCGACGGCCTCCTCGCCCTCGCCGGAGCCCTCGCCGAGGACACCGGCGTCCGCGCCCTCTGGCTCAAGCGGAACCCGCTGCACGAGGACGGCGCCCGGATCCTGGCCGCCCTGCTGCGCCGCAACACCGCGCTGCGCACCCTCGACCTCGTCAACACCGGCATCACCGCCGACGGCGTACGCCTCCTCCTGGACGCGCTGCGCACCCGCGAGACCCCGCTCGAACGCATCTACCTCGGCGGCAACGGCCTCACCGCCGAAGCGGCCCCGCTGCTGGCCGCCCTCATCCGCGAGGCCGGGGTCCGCGAGCTGTACGTCCCCGCCAACCACCTCGGCGACGAGGGCGCCGCGATCCTGGCGGCCGCCGCCGCCGAAGCCGGACCTGGCCGCCCGGTGCGCCTGGGCCTCGGTGGCAACGGCATCGGCGTTCCCGGAGCCCGCGCCCTGGCCGCGGCCCTCGGCGGGATCGAGTCCCTGGACCTCGGCCGGGTCATGTCCGAGCGCAGCCTCGGCTCCACCGGCAACGCCACCGGCGACGAGGGCGCGTACGCCCTGGCCGACGCGCTGCCCGGCAGCGCGCTGCGCCGCCTCGAACTGCGCCACACCGGCATCACCGGCCGCGGCGCCAAGCGCCTGCTGGCCGCACTGCCGGACGGCAGCCCCCTGGAGCACGTCGGCCTCGGCCCCGGTACCCCCCGGCGCATCAAGCGCTCCTTCGCCGAACGGCTGCGCCCCGCCCGGCCCGGCCACCCGGACCTGCGGGCCATCGGCAGCGTGTACCGGTGAGCGCGTCCGGCGAGCAGCCCCTCGCCGACCTGCCGCCCGGCGCCCTGCCCGACGAGGACGCCGCCGCCTGGCAGCGCGTCCGCCGCTACGCGGTGCCCCGCTGGATGATCGAGCAGGCCACCGCGCACCGCCTGGCCGGGGACTGGCGCGCCGCCTGCGCCGCCGCCGGAGTCGAGGTCGCCTTCGACCTGCCCGCGCTCGCCTCCGCGTACGGGACCGCAGTCGCCCGCGAGGCGGAGGCCGACCTGCTCCACCTGGTCCCCGAGCTGCTGCGCTGGCACCTGCCCCGGGTCCTGGGCGGCCGCACCGTCCTGGCCCCCAACCGGCGCGTCGTACTGGCCCGTTACGGCCGGGACGGGGCCGCGCCCGTCCTGTACGCCACCACCCGCGCCATGGTGGACGGCCCGCAGCGGCTGCGGCTGCACTGCGCGCCCGTCGACCCGGCGCGCAAGCGCCACGCCTACGCGGGCTGGGTCACCGAGGACTGGACCGGCGCGCCCTGGTTCTGGGACTCCCGGCACACCGCCGCACTGCGCTCCTGCGCCGGCCCCGCCGGCCGTCTCCCCTTCTTCCACGCCGACGGCACCCCGCTCGGCGCCGACGCGCTGCCCTCCGCCGAACCCGCCCCCGGCGACCGTGCCGCCCGCACGGAGTGGGCCGCCGAGCTCTACCGGCGCGGCGACCTCGAGGCGGCCTTCGCCTCGGCCGGGATCGAGCTGGACTTCTCGCCCTTCGAACGGCGCGGCCGCCTCTACCCCACCCACGACGCCCGGCAAGCGCTGGAATCGGTCCCGCTGGAGCCGGTCCGGCTCGTGGAGGAGTTCCGCCGCCTGACCGCGGCGGGCGCGGGGGAGCGGTTCCGCTTCGCCCCGCACTGGCGCGCCCTGCTGCTGCTGGAGCCCGCCGGGGACGGGGCGGCGAGCGGCCTGCGGCTGCGGCTCGCCGACCCCCAGGCGGTGGGCGAAGTGACCCGGCTGCCCGACTACGTCTGGCAGCCGCTGCCCGACCCGTACCTCGTGCGCACCGGCCGGACCGCCCCGCACGAACTGCACCCGCTCGTCGCCGCCGCGCTGTTCCCCGGAGCAGGGCCGGCCGAGGGTCCGCCCGGCCCCGCCGCGCCCCGGCCCGTCCGGGTGCGCTGCGTCGGCGAGTGGCACGAGGTGCGCTCCCGGGACGGCGCACTCGAACTCCCGCACACCGCCGAGGAGCAGCAGCGCGAGCGCGCCCTGCGCGCCTTCGGCGGGGCCATCGCCGGCTGCTTCGCCGTGCGCGAGGCGTGGACCACCGGCAAGGGCCGCCTCCCGCGCGCCCTGCGCGCCGAGCGGCGCGAGCTGTTCGAACGCGTCCAGCACGGCGACACCCCCGGCGTCCTCGCGCTTCTCGACGCGGGCCTCGACCCCGGGGTGCGCAACGGCCGCGGCCAGGGCCTGCTGCACCTGCTGCCGTTCGTGCGCCACGAGGAGCTGCTGTCCCGGCTCCTGGAGGCCGGACTCGACCTGGAGCAGGCGGACGACGCCGACCGCACCCCGCTCCAGTGCGCCGTCCAGAACGGCGGCACCGCCGCCCTGGTCCGCGCGCTCCTCGCGGCCGGCGCGCGCACCGACGTGGTCGACACCATGGGCCTGGCGCTGGGCCAGGTGGTGCGCCGCTACAAGCGGACCGACCTCGCCTTCCTCAAGCAGCTGGTGGAGGAGCGCCACCCCGGCCTCGGCTTCGGCGAGTACGACGAGTTCATGGACGACCGCGAGGAGTGGGAGGAGGACCGGGAGTACGACGACCACGACGGCTACGCGGTCCTCGGCGATCCCACGGGTCCGGTCGACGGCCAGGCAGGGAGAGCATGACCACCGCACCGATGCGGCCCGCCCCCGCGCTGGCCGCCGCCGACGCCCTGGCCGCCCGGCTCGGCGCCACCCGCACCGAACCCGCGGCCAACCCCCAGCTGGAGGCCCTGGCCCTGGCGGTGACGGCCAATCAGCCCGTCCTGCTGTGGGGTGAGCCCGGCATCGGCAAGTCCGCCGGCATGGAGCGGCTCGCGGCCGCCCTCGGCGTCCGGCTGGAGACCGTCATCGCCAGCGTCCACGAGCCCTCCGACTTCGCCGGTCTGCCCATCGTCGGCGAGGACCCCGCCACCACCGGCGTGCCCATGGCGCCGCCGGACTGGGCGGTGCGCCTGGCCCGCACCGGGCACGGGCTGCTGTTCTTCGACGAGCTGTCCTCCGCCCCGCCCGCCGTCCAGGCCGCCCTCCTGCGCGTGGTCCTCGAACGCCGGGTCGGAAGCCTCGAACTGCCCGCCTCCGTACGGATCGTCGCGGCGGCCAACCCGCCCTCCAGCGCGGCCGACGGCTGGCACCTCAGCCCGCCCCTCGCCAACCGTTTCGTCCACCTCGACTGGACGCACGACGCCCGCACGGTCGCCCGCGGCATGGCCGGGATCTGGCCGGAGACGGCCCTGCCCGCCGTCGACCCCGCCCGGGCCGCCGGCGCGGCCGCCCGGGCCCGCGGCGTGATCTCCGGCTTCCTCACCGCCCGCCCCGGCCTCGTCCACCACATGCCGAACGACGCCGAGGGCCGCGGCCGGGCCTGGCCCTCCCCGCGCACCTGGGAGATGGCCCTGCGCATGCTGGCCACCGGCTACGCGTCCGGCGCGGGCCGGGAGGCGCTGTCGGCCGCGCTCACCGGGGCCGTCGGCGACGGCGCGGGCCTGGAGCTGCTGGCCTACCTGGAGAACCTCGACCTGCCCGACCCGGAGAAGGTGCTGGCCGACCCCGACGCCTTCGCCCTGCCCGGGCGCGGCGACCGGCAGCTGGCCTTCCTCATCGCGGTCGTGGCCGCCGTCCAGGGCGAACTCACCCGGCCCCGCTGGGAGGCGGGCTGGGCGGTGCTCGCCAAGGCCGTCGACGCGGGCGTGCCCGACGTGGCCGCGCGGGCCGCCGCCGACCTGGCCGCGATGCGCGACCCGTCCTGGCCCGTACCCGCCGGGATCGACGCCTTCGTGGAACTGCTCCAGCTGGCCGGGGCCCTCCCCGGCCCCCGCTGACCGGGCCGGCCGCACCCGTGGACCGACCCCTGGACCGGGCCAAGCTGCTCGCCGCCCGCTACGCGGCTGCCGAGGCCCGGCCCTACCTGGCCTCGGCCCTGTACGCGCTGACCGTCGTCCCCTCCCCGGGGCCGACGGGGGTGAGCACGATGGGCGTCGACCGGCACTGGCGCTGCTACGTCTCGCCCGCGTTCGTCGAGCGGACCCCCGTGCCCGAGCTCGCCGGCGTGTGGATCCACGAGGTCGCCCACCTGCTGCGCGACCACCACGGCCGGGCCGACCGGCTCCCCGCCGCCGACCAGCGCGATCCGCTGCGGATCAACATCGCCCAGGACTGCGAGATCAACGACGACCTCCTCGCCGACGGGCTCAGGCTCCCCGAGGGCCGGATGGAGCCGGGCCGTTTCGGCCTCCCCGCCGGCGGGCTGTTCGAGGGCTACCTGCCCGCCATCCCGCACACGCCCCCGCACGCGCACGTGGACTGCGGCTCGGGGGCGCACGGCGTCCCCGCGCCCTGGGAACTCGGCGCGGCGGACGGCGCCGCCCGGATCGGCCCGGTGGAGGCGGAGGCCCTGCGCCGGACCACCGCCCAGGCCGTCCGCGCCCACCGGCGCACCCGGGGCCGCGGCAGCGTCCCGGCCGGCTGGGAACGCTGGGCGGAGCAGGTGCTGGAGCCGGTCGTGGACTGGCGGCGCGCCCTGCGCGGGGCGGTCCGGGAGGCCGCGGCCTGGGCCTGCGGCGCCGTGGACTACACCTACCGCCGCCCCTCGCGCCGCACCCCCGCGCTGGGCGGCCGGGTGGTGCTGCCGAGCCTGCGCAGGCCACTGCCCCGGGTCGCGATCGTCGTCGACACCTCCGGCTCCATGGGGGACGCGGAACTCGCCGCCGCGCTGGGCGAGGTGACCGGGGTGCTGCGGGAGGTCGGCGTCGGCGGCAACCGGGTCGCGGTACTGGCCTGCGACGCCGACGTACAGGCCGTGAACCGGGTGACCAGCGCCGAGCAGGTGACCCTCGCCGGGGGCGGCGGCACCGACATGCGGGTGGGCATCGCGGCCGCGCTGGACGTGCCGGACCGGCCGGGCATCGTCGTGGTCCTGACCGACGGCTTGACCCCCTGGCCGGAGGGCGCCCTGCCCTGCCGGGTGATCGCCGCACTGATCGGACCGGACGCCCCGCAGCCGCCGGACGGTGTGGAGACCGTACGGGTGACCCCCCTGGACTGAGCCGCGAACTGGCCGGTTGTGTACGGTGGTTCACCCGGTGATCGGCAACGCGTGGCAGCATGGCCGGGCCGGACGCGGGGGACACGGCCCGCGGCGGCCGAGCCGAGGGGGAGTCCGGTGACCGGAGTACGCAAGAGCCTGGCCAAGGTGGAGATAGCCCTGCGCTGGGACCCCAGCCCCGCCGGCACGCCCCCGCACGACCTCGACCTGGTCGCCGGGGTCTTCGGGGCCGGCGACCCGCACGGGCAGCCGGTCTACCTCGTCCACTTCGGCAGCCGTGCCCCCGACGGCACGATCACCCTCGACCGGGACAGCCGCAACGGCCAGGGCTTCGGCTGGGACGAGGTGATGACCCTCGAACTGGACCGGCTGGCCCCCGACCTGGTCCGCGTGGTGGTCGGGGTGGTGATCCAGGACCCGGGCCCGGCGGGCGCGCCCGGCCGTACGGTCTTCTCCGCCGTCGCGGGCACGGGCCTGCGGATCCGCGAGGGCCACACCGACCTCGCCACCGGCGACTTCACCGAGCTCGCCGGGGCCACGGCGGCCACCGTCGCCGAGTTCGTCCGCGACGGCGGGAGCGGCTGGACGCTGGACGCCCGGGCCCACGGCTTCGACGCGGACCCGCAGGAGTACACCCGGCTGATGGGCGCGGCCCGGGACTGAGGAGGGTCCGGACCGGACGGGGCGGCGGTCCCCCTGCTCGGGAGGGCCGCCGACCCGTCCGGGTGGCGCGCTGCCGCCGTCCCCACGAGGCAGCGCGAAGCGGGTCGCCGTCCGGTCATCGTGAACGGCGGCCCACCGGTTCAGGTGGCCGGATGGTCCCCCGGGCCGATGCCCAGGGCCGGCAGCAGGGCCGCGTCGACGAACCGGACCAGGTAGTCGGCGTCCGCGTAGCGGCCCTCCAGCACCGGCCGGATCCGCAGCACGCCCATCAGCTGAGCCGGCAGGAACTCCACGGCCGGGTGGTCCGCGGTGATCTCGCCCCGTGCCACGGCCCGCGCCACGATGGCGCCGAAGGCCGCCAGCTCCGGCTCGACCAGCGCCTCGCGCAGCGCGCGCTGGAGCTCCTCGTCGCTGAGCACGGCGTTGCCGAGGGCCTGGGTGAGCCGGGTGTCGCGCCCGGAGGTGCCGGCCGCGATCCGGGCGGCCTCGCGCAGGTCGTCCGCCAGGTTCCCGGTGTCCACGTCGGCCAGCGTCCGCTCGCCGCGCCGCGCACGGCCGGCGCGCAGGGCGGCGGCGACCAGCTGGGGCTTGGTCTTCCACTGCCGGTAGAGCGTCGACTTGCCGCAGCAGGCCCGCGCGGCCACGCCCTCCATGGTGAGGGCTTCGTAGCCGTGCTCGCGCAGCTGGTCCAGGACGGCGTCGTAGAACTCCTGCTCGCGCTCCGGGCTGATCTTGGAGCGGCGCACGGGGGCCTGCGGCGTCGACGTCATGGGGTGCGGCTCTCCTCGTGAGCTCACGGGCGGTGGGTCGTGCTCCCGAGTGTAAGGCCCCGGGGGCTTATCGCTACACCATCGTATCGATACGCGAATGTATCGATACACTGGCGTGTCGATCGGAATCGGTCCGACCGAAAGCCGCTGCACCCGAAAGAAGTGAGACCGGGGGATGACCTCCCACACCACACCCGGCCGGCCACCCGCCCCCGCGGGCGGGGCCCGGCGCCGGCTCATACGCGAGCTGCTGCTCGTCGCGGGCCTGTTCGCCGTGTACAAGGCGGGCCGGATGCTCTCGACGGGCCGCACCGATGAGGCCCACCACAACGCCGTCCGGGTCTGGGACGCCGAGCGCGCCCTGCACCTGCCCGGCGAAGGGGCCGTACAGCGGCTGCTGCTCCACTCGGACGCCGCCGTCCACACCGCGAACACCTACTACGCGGCCGTGCACTTCCCGGCGACCGTGCTGTTCCTGGTCTGGCTGTACCTGCGCCGCCCGGGGCACTACCTGTGGACCCGGCGGGCGCTCGCCGTGCTCACCGGCGCCGCCCTCGCGCTGCACCTGTCCTTCCCGCTCGCCCCGCCGCGGATGCTGGAGTCCGCGCACCTGGTGGACACCGGGCAGGTCTACGGGCCCACCGTCTACCGGGCGGCCCCGGCGGCCGACACCATGGCCAACCAGTTCGCCGCCATGCCCTCGCTGCACTTCGGCTGGGCGCTGATGCTGGCCCTGGGGATGATCGCCGCGACCCGCTCCCGGTGGCGGGCCCTGTGGCTGTTGCACCCCCTGGTCACGCTGCTGGTGGTCGTGGGCACCGCCAACCACTACTGGGCCGACGCGATCGTGGCCGCCCTGCTCCTGGGCGCGGCCCTCCTGGTCATCCCGCGCCCGGCGGCCCGGACGGACGCCGCCGCCGACGCGGTACGGAGCCTCCCGCACCCCCGCCGGACGGCCGCCCCGGCCGCCCCCTCGCCGGGGGACGCACCCGCCGCCGGGGCAGCCGCGCCGACGGCGCCGCACCCCGCGGCTCCCGCCTCCGTGCCGGCCGGGCGGGGCGCCGGGGAGCCGGACCCCGCCGCGACCCTGCCCGTCCCCGCCGGAGGCGAGCGGTGAACGCCACCCTGCTCGCCGTCGCGCTCTGCCTCGCCTCGGCCGTCACGTACGCGGCCGCCGCCGTCGCCCAGGAACGGCTCGCCCGCCGGGCCGTCGCCCGCTCCGCCCGCGACCTCCTCGGCAACGGCGCCTGGTGGTGGTCGGCCGGACTGAACGCCGCCGCCGCCCTGCTGCACGCCGCCGCCCTGCGCTACGGCCCGCTCACCCTGGTCCAGCCCCTCGGCGCGCTCACCCTCGTCGCCGCCGTCCCGCTCGGGGCGCGCGGCGCCGGCCGGCGGGTCGCCGCCACCGAGTGGCGGGGCACCCTGGCCACCGTCGCCGGGCTCGGCCTGCTGCTGCTCCCCGCCTCCGGCCCGGCCCCCGACGACACCCTGAGCGTCGCCGAGGCCCTCACCGTCTCCGGCGCCACCCTGGCCGTGATCGCGCTGCTCACCGCCCGCAAGGACCCCGGCCCCGGCCTGCGGCACGCCACCGCCTCCGGGCTGGCCTCCGCCGTCGCCTCCGCCCTGACCCAGACCGTCGCCGTCGCGGGCGGCCGCGGCGGCTCCCTGCTCAGCGTCCGGGTGGTCACCGTCGCGCTGCTCGTCGTGGTCTTCGCGGTCGGCGGGATGCTGCTCTCGCAGCGGGCCTACCGGGGCGGCCTCGGCGCCCCGCTCGCCGTGGTCAACCTCTCCAACCCGCTCGCCGCCGCCGTCATCGGCATGGTCCTGCTCGGCGAACGCCTCCAGGGCGGAGCCCTCGGCATCGTGCTCGCCGTCGCCGGAGCCCTCGCCGCCGCCCGGGGCGTCCTGCTGCTGACCCGGACGGCGCCCGGAGCCCGGACCGGCGAAAACCACCC